>NZ_JAVIJF010000017.1:0-173756 GCF_033977145.1 Mesorhizobium montanum
AGATCGCCAGATGACCGGCTACGTCTACATGACCGCAAGCCAGAAAGGCGGCACGATCTATATCGGCGTCACCAACGACCTTGCTCGTCGGATGCCCGAGCACAAGACCGGCCAAGGCTCCAGCTTCGCCAGCCGTTACGGTGTGCAGCGTTTGGTCTGGTACGAGGAGTATTTCGACATCACCGACGCCATCCAGCGAGAGACGTCATTGAAGCGCTGGCCACGGCAGTGGAAGATTGAATTGATCGAGAAGACCAATCCGGAGTGGTTCGAGTTGTTTCGCGGGATTGGCTGGTGAACGTTCTGAACCGTCGCGCCGCTCAGGCGTCACGGCATGGATTCTAGGGTCTGCGCGCGTCGCTTCGCTCCTTGCTTCGCCCTAGAATGACGACCGAGCCCTCTGGCGTTTCTTCGCGCCCCCTCTGCCAGGCCGGCGTTCCGGGAAATCTCGCCCGGCGAGGTAAGCCCGCAATCACCCCAACAGCTTGCTCAGCTTGGCGCATTGCACGCGGATATCGGGAACGGCGTCGATCTCGAAGAAGGTGCCGCGCGTCAGCGGGCCGACGGCGAGCAGCTTCGACGACACCGTGCCGTCGGCTGCGATCAGTTCGCATTTGGCGGTGACGTCGAGGCCGAGGCGCAGCGGGTCGGTGCGCGCAAGGCCGCGTTCGACCAACGAGCGCACGACGCCGTTCGACGTCCTCGAGATGTCGCGGGCGATGCCCATGCAATCATAGATGCGCGCGACGTCGAGGGTTTCGATAGCCTGCGTGCCGCGCGGCTGGATTTTTACCACGAAGCCATCGTTCGGCTCGACGTCCACGACCCTGCCGGCGATGAGGCGCAGGCGACCCGACCCGACCGCCTCGGTGACGCGCTGATAGACTTCCGGCGCCATGCGGTGGCGGTGGATATCCCACCAGGCCTTGGTGTGCTCGACGAAGCGGCGTTTGGCCGATGACGGCCAGTTCTGCCAGATCGTCTGGTTGAAGGGCCGCAGGCCGTCGACGACGTCGCGCCAGTCGCCGCCAGCCTTCTGGTTGTCGCGGATCAGGTTGCGGAACCAGCCGACGAAATAGGAAAGCTGGGTGCCGAGCGGAATGTCGGCGATGTCGAGCTTGATCGGATTGCCCTTGCGGTGCGGCGAAGGCAGCAGGCCGCGCCGCGATACCGCGACGATCGCGCCGATATGGCCGCGCTGCTCCAGCGACAGGAAGGCGTCGACCATGCTCAAGCCCGTGCCGAGGAGCAGGACCGAAGCTTGCGGATCAAGCGCGGTGTCGCCCTCCGAACCCATGCGAATGGCCTGGCCCTGGAAGGCGCCCGGTTGTTCGTCGTGGCCGGTGGCAAGCACCGCCAGATGGCTGACGACGCTGGTGCCGTTGGCCAAAACCACCTCGACGCCCGCGGGTGTCGGCGAGATCGACAGGCTCTCCTCGCGGATCAGCCGCAGACGGCCCGTCTCGCGCTCGCGTTCCTCGAGGCCGTCGAGCAATTCCTGCAGATAGCGGGCATAGAGGCTGCGCGGCGCGTAGAACGGCCCCTGGTCGGGCTTGGCGAGGCCGCGCTCCAGCACCCAGCGCGCGAAATGGGTGGGGTCGTCGGCATAGGCGCTCATGCCGGAGGCGTTGACGTTGAGCACATGCGCCGAAAGCAGCGTCGAATAGGCCATGCCCTGGCCGAAATGCGGCCGCTTCTCGATCAGCGTGACGCGCAGGTCCGGATTGGGCGATTTCAGCAGATGCGCTGCCAGCACGACGCCGCTGGCGCCGCCGCCGACAATGATGATGGAGTTGCCGCGTCCAACCATGGTTGCGAGCCGGAACTTGACGAGCGATCAGCGCACGGCGACTGCCGCCGGTGGCCTCGGCAGCAGGCCACGAACGATCGCCGGAACGGTCTTCAGAAAGTTGCGCATCGTTCTCTCACTCCCAATGTTGATAAGATTACTATACTAAGCACTCCGCGCACGAAACCAGGGTTCCAATTCGACCGCGACCTGAAGCATGGGTTTACCGAGGTGGACGCCAGAGGGGATTTTTTGTTCGCTGAGACTGGTCGTGGGAGAGCCGCATCCGCGTGGTCCAAGGCGGAGCGACGCAAAGCGTCGCGCAGACCCTCCATGCCGTTACTTCCATGATAGGTACTACGGTGGAGAACTAAAACCCCAGCGCAACACCGATGGTTCTGCACGGTTGCGTCGCCTCGATGTCACGGCATGGATTCCAGGGTCTGCGCGCGTCGCTCCGCTCCTTGCTCCGCCCTGGAATGACGACAGCACCCCGCGACCGTTCTTTTGACCTGGCGATACTTTTCGGGCGCCGTCCGTCCAGCGGACGCGGCGCCCCTGTCTTCCGGTAAGAATGCGGCCGGTCAGATGCGCGAGCGGTTCGCCCAGCGGAGCCCGACGACGCCGATCAGCATGGTGACGAGCCCGATATAGAGCCATTGCGTCTGGCCGGTCATGAAGCTGCCCTTGATGAGGCCGAGGCCTTGCAGCGACCACAGCGCACCGATGCCAAGCACAATCAGCGCCAGCACAAACCTGATCAGTCGCATCGCCAGATCCCTCTCCGAAAGTCGATCCTGAACGGCAATAGGGACGCAACAAAAGACGCCGAGGAACCGGAGCAGTTCCGTTTCCCTGTACTTGAAATCTTGAGGACCGATCTTGCCCGGAACATCCTGGATATCGGTCCGATATTCATTGAGAATACGCCTGACCGGCGCCAGAAATATCATGACAAACTGTTTCGCGGCGACTCCAAACGTGTGCCGTCGCCATGGAACCGCCAGATCAATGCCGCATTTCCCGCCTCATTCGGCACATATCGGCGGGGTCTATCTCTAACGGAGCCCTCCCCAAAGCATGAAGAAAACCAACCAGACCGCGCTAGTCGCGGCAACGATCGCGGCTGGCCTGATGGCTGGCGCTTCCTCCGCCTCCTCCGCCGCCACGCAATGCGGCCGCGCTTCCTGGTATGCGCTGCACTCCAGGACCGCCTCGGGGGAACGCATGAACCCCTCGGCATTGACTGCCGCCCATCGCACCTTGCCCTTCGGTACCAGGCTCAGGGTCACCAACAAGGACAACGGCCGCAGCGTCGTCGTGCGCATCAACGATCGCGGCCCGTTCGTGAAGGGACGCGTGCTCGATCTCTCGCGCGGCGCCGCAGGCCAGCTTGGATTCATCGGTTCGGGCCACACCGCCGTCTGCATGGCGCGCGTCTGATACACTGCACAGAGATTTTGACCGGTCGGCGCTGTTTGCATTGGCATGCCTTGGAGATTAGCCGAAACGCCCATCGCGATCGTTGCGGCGGCCTCGACCAAATCCCGGCGTTTGCGCTGATTTCACGGAAATGAATCTTGCGCCAAAGACAAACGGCAACCTTTCAAAATCCCTGTATCGGGGAACCAGCCGTGGCACCATGATCGATGCGAGCCCTCAAGGATCGTGGCCGGTGTGTCCGGCATGAGGGGCCGGACACATTTGTTTCACACTTCTGCACCGCACATTGAGCCGGCTCGGCCGCTCACGCCCGGTTTTCAACAGGTTGAACCAAAGAACCATTCGTCAGACAAAATGACGTATTGCATCGCAACAATATCTGGTTAACCTCGCCACGAGACATTCAAGGCTCGGCGCTGTTCGTCGTCCTTTTGGTCGTCGGACGGCAGCGGGGTTCTCGATGTTCTACCAGCTTTACGAATTGAACCATGCGGCGCTGCAGCCCGCCCGCCTCTACGCCGACGCGGTGCGGCTGTTCTACTCCAACCCGCTCAATCCGATCTCCCACACCCCCTTCGGCCGCTCGGTCGCGGCGACAGCCGAGCTCTTCGAGCGCACCACCCGCCGCTACGGCAAGCCGCAATTCGGCCTGGACAAGACCGTGGTCGACTGGAAGAGCGTCGGCGTCACCGAAAAGACGGTCTGGTCGAAGCCGTTCTGCAAACTCACCCGTTTCGAGCGCGCGCTGCCAGCCGGCCGCAAGCCCGATCCGAAGCTTTTGATCGTGGCGCCGATGTCGGGCCACTACGCGACGCTGCTGCGCGGCACGGTCGAGGCGATGCTGCCCTATGCCGACGTGCATATCACCGACTGGGTGGATGCCCGCGTGGTGCCGGCGGCGCAGGGCAGCTTCGATCTCGACGACTATATCGACTACGTCATCGAGATGTTCCACGCGCTCGGCCCCGACACGCATGTGATGGCGGTATGCCAGCCTTCGGTGCCGGTGCTGGCGGCGGTGGCGCTGATGGAGAAGCGCGGCGATCCCTTCGTGCCCTCCACCATGACGCTGATGGGCGGCCCGGTCGACACGCGCCGCAACCCGACCGCGGTCAATCTTCTGGCCAAGGAAAAGGGCATCGACTGGTTCCGCGACAATGTGATCATGCAGGCGCCGTGGCCGGTGCCGGGCTTCGGCCGCGCGGTCTATCCCGGCTTCCTGCAGCTTTCGGGCTTCATGAGCATGAACCTCGACCGCCACATCATCGCCCACAAGGACTTCTTCATGCACCTTGTGAAGCATGACGGCGACAGCGCCGAAAAGCACCGCGACTTCTATGACGAGTATCTGGCGGTGATGGACCTGACGGCGGAATTCTACCTGCAGACGGTCAACACGGTGTTCGTGCGCCACGCCTTGCCGAAGGGCGAGATGACGCATCGCGGCGAGCCGGTCGATCCGAAGGCGATCCGCAATGTCGCGCTGCTGACCATCGAGGGCGAGAACGACGACATTTCCGGCCTCGGCCAGACCCAGGCCGCCCATGACCTCTGCGTCAACATCCCGGCCGACAGGAAAGCCCATTACATGCAGCCGGCGGTCGGCCATTACGGCGTCTTCAACGGCTCGCGCTTCCGCTCGGAAATCGTGCCGCGCATCGCCGACTTCATTTCCAGCTATGGCCGCCAGCACCGTGTATCGGTGAAGCCGAAACTGGTCCGTTCCGCCAAAAACTGACCCCTTCTCGGATCGTTTGAGAGCGGCCTTTGGTTCGACCGCCATCCCGGCCGGCGGCCGGCCATGCTGCGCCCGTGCCCCTGTTGCGAAAGTGCCGCTATGGGATCGCGCGGGTAACCATGCCGTCAAACTAAGCCGTTGTCTCTAATTGACACGGACTGTAAATGGCCTTTAACGTTTCGTTAATAAAGAACAGGGCGGCGGGGGCAATGACTTCCTCAGCGATGACGCGGATTCTGCGTTTGTGTGCAGTCGCAGGACTGGCGATCTCTGCGCATTGGGCAGTGCCCGCCTGGGCGGCTGGCGCGATGGCCACGGGCGGCCTGACCTCGCAGCCGATCGGCCACTATGATTTCTGCAAATCGCAGCCGAGCGAATGCAACATCCGTCCGGTCAATCTCGAGCCGGCCAAGATGACGGACGGTCTGTGGCGCAGGCTGACCGGCGTGAGCGCCAAGGTCAACGCCGCCGTCAAGCCGTTGAGCGATCTCGACCACTACGGCAAGGACGAAGTCTGGGCCTATCCGGACGACGGCTATGGCGACTGCGAGGACTATGTGCTGGAGAAGCGCCGCGAGCTCTACCGGATGGGCATGTCGCTGGCCGATCTTTTGATCACCGTCGTGCGCAAGCCGGACGGCGAAGGCCATTCCGTGCTTACGGTGCGCACCGACAAGGGCGACTATGTCCTCGACAATCTGACCGACAAGATCAAAGCCTGGGACGCGACCGGCTACCGCTTCCTCAAGCGGCAGGCGATCGACAACACCGGACGCTGGGTCTCGATCCGCGACGGCCAGGCGGTGCTGGTCGGTTCGGTCCAGTAGGCAGAGCTGGGCGAACCTTAAAGCGCGTCGCGATGAAACGGATTCAGGCGACGCGCTTTAAGCCTTTGTTTTGATGCATGTCGTCGTCCCAAAACCGCTGCGCACTTTTGGGCGACATGCATTAGCTTCGTCATCCTATGGCGGAGCAAGGAGCGAAGCGACGCGCACAGACCATAGGATCTATGCCGTTACGTCAAAGCGCCCGCCCAACGGTGCAGAATTCTGCTCGGATGGATACTTCGCGAAGGTCACGGAATGGATCCTCGGGTCTGCGCGTCCGCTTCGCTCCCGCTCCGCCCGTGGATGACGAAGTGATGAGGCCCTCCGAAAATTTTCACGCACAACTCCATGAACCGTTTCCGTCCGGCCAGCGACACACAGCCGTGGACGACAAACCCAACCATGGAGACTTCAAATGACTGCTTTCCTGCGAAACACGCTGCTTGCCGCCGTCGCGATGTCGGCCCTGACCGGATCGGCCCTTGCGGACCAGACCGACACAAGCTGCGCCAAGACCAACCTTCACGATCTGTGGGCCGGTCGTTGCTGCAGCTATAGCTCCGCGAACTGCCTGGGCGGCGGTGGCCGCGACCATCAGGGCAATGGCGGCCGGGGCAGCACCAACGGCGCCGGCGCCGGCAAGTTCTGATTCTCAAGAGTAACAGATCGCGAGGGCTGCCTGCGGCGTGGTACGCGCGAGCCTCGGCCCTCGCGGCTTCGTCATCCTATGGCGGAGCAAGGAGCAAAGCGACGCAGCGCAGACCATAGGATCCATTCCGTGACCTATAAGCGTCACCGCGGTGCAGAACTCCCTCTGTTCTGCACCGCCTTTGCCCTTCGCGCGAGGTCACGGAATGGATCCTCGGGTCTACGCGTCCGCTTCGCTCCCGCTCCGCCCGTGGATGACGAAGGCACAGGGCGGTTTCGGCTAATGCATGTCGCCCAAAAGTGCGCAGCGGTGCGCGTCGCCTGAATCCGTTTCATCGCGACGCGCTTTAGCCGCACCCGTTTCATTCGGGCAAACTATCTCCTCAGTGCAGCCCGGACCGCCGCAGTGATCTTCTTTAGCTCCGCCTCATCGAGCCTTTCGATGCTTTCCGCCAAAAGGTTGGCCAGCTCGGTTGCCGCTGGCGACAGGCCCGACGTGTCGATCCTGACCCTTGGATGCGAGTTCTCGGCGAGGCGGGCGAGGTCCTCGGCATCGTCCCAGATGATGTTGAAATAGCCGATGATCTTCTGGATCAGCGTCCAGGTCGGCGCGCCGCGGCGGCCGTGCTCGAGCGCCGACAGATAGGCGGCGCTGACGCCGATGGCCTCAGCCATCGCCTTCTGGCTAACGCCGCGCTCGGCGCGCAGCGCCCTGAGCTTCTCGCCGAACGGGGTCACTGGTGCCTCCTCGCGGCTGGCTGGCTCATGACCGTATCCGCCTCAGCCGCACATAGAGCGCGCCCGAGCCGCCATGGTTGCGCGCGGCGTGATCGTGGCTCGAGACCAGATGCCGGAAGGCCGGCGTTGCCAGCCAGCCCGGCACGGCGCGGCGCAGGATGCCGTCGCCGCCCGAGGACGAGCCCTTGCCGGTGATGATCAGCACATAGCGGACGCCGCCGGCGTGTGCCCGATGCAGGAAGGTGAGCAGCAGCGAATAGGCCTCGTCCTGCGTCATGCCGTGCAGGTCGACGCGGCCTTCGAGCGGCAGCCGGCCTTTTTTCAGTTTGTGCAATGTCTGGTCGTCGAGCGTATGCGCGACATGCTGCGGCTTGGGTTTTGCGACAGCGGCCGGAACGCCGTTGACCGGGGCGGCGGCCGGCGTCGGCTTGGGTTCGATGACGTCGGGAATCTCGACGGCGGTCTTGCCCTTCAGGGGCCGGGCCGAACGCGCCACCAGGTTCCACAGAATGCGGTCGTCGTCGCTGAGATGATCGCCGCCGCGGCTCACCGGCGCTCTCCATCGATCAGCGCGCGCGGCACCAGCGCATAGAAGTCGGCGGCGTTGCGGACCACCCCGGCGATTTCGCCCGCGGCGTCGCCGGAGCCCGCGAAGAGATCTCCGCGGGCGGGGCCGGTGATGGCCGAGCCGGTGTCCTGCGCGATCATCAGCCGCCGGAACGGTTTTTCGTCGAAGGCGGTGAGCGTCGGCGCGTCGACATAGAAAGGCGTGCCGAAAGTATGCAGCAGACGGTCGACCGCAACCGAGCGTCCCGGCGTCAGCGGCACCTTGGCGGCGGCGATCGGACCGAGCGCAGCATCGTCGACCCCCGCTTCGCGAAAGAAGATGTAGGAGCGGTTCCGCCAGAGGATCTCATCGACGCGATCCGGGTGCGCCTTAAACCAGGCGCGGATCGACTGCATCGTCACCTTTTCCAGCGGGATTTCGCCGAGATCGCTCAGGGTTTTGCCGGGGCCGGTGAAACGCTGGCCCGACTTCGCGGCATAGGTGACGCGGATCAGCCTGCCGTCGGTCATCTTCAGCCGCGCCGCGCCCTGCACATGGATGAAGAAGGCATCAACCTTTTCAGCCAGCCAGGCGATTTCCAGGTTTCTGCCGGCGAGCGCGCCGCGCTCGATCGCGCCGCGGTCGAAATATTCGACGGGACCGTCATCCGTGCGGCGGGCAAAGGCCAGATAGGCGTCCATTCCCGCCGGCCGGTTGTCGTCGTCGATGTCGATCAGGTCGGCGGGGCGGGAAAGCAGCGGCACGACGAACCGCTCCGTCCTGACCGGCGAGGCTTCTACCTCCGGTTCGTAAAATCCGGTCACGAGACCGGAGCCATCTTCCGCCTTCACCAGCATGGGGACGAAATGCCGTTCGAAGAAGGATCGCGCCTCGGACCGATTCGGCGCCGAAACGGCCCGGGCCTCGGCATAGGCCCCGGCAAAAGCATTGAAATCGACGCCGAGCGAACCGGTGCGATAGGCTTTCACCGGTGCATGGAAGGCCGAGCGGCGGAAAGCCGTGAAGGCGTCGAGGTGGTGATCCTCACCCCAACCGGGCAAGTCGCCGAAGTTTTTTGCGCTGAATACGGAAGAAAGCGGCACGACAGGGCCCCGCCGCCTGACATCAATCTTCTTCTTCGGTGGCGACGAGCTTCCAGTTCGGATCGCGCGAGCGGGTGTCGCGGGCGAAGGTCCAGACATCCTTGACCTCTGCCACGGTTTCCGGATCGCCGTCGATGACGGCGCCGGCCTTGTCGCGGGTCGCCGAGATCAGCTCGGAGACGACGCGCAGCGTGATATGCGCCTCCGAGCCCTTCATTTCGGCGGCAACGATGTCGGCCTTGTCGATGCCGACGAAGGAGGACTGGATCTTTTCCGATTTCGCCTCGCGTTCACCGATCGCCGCGACGAAGCCGTCGTAGACTTCGCGCGAAAGCAGGTTCTTCAGCGCCTTACGGTCGCCGTCGGCATAGGCCATGACGATCATCTCGTAGGCCATCTTGGCGCCGTCGACGAAGCCTTTCGGCTCGAAGGACGCGTCATTGTCCTTGATCGTGCGCAAGCCCTTGTTGAGATCGGTGTCGGGCTTGGCGAAGGCGTCGATATCGGCATAGGCCTCGGGAGCGGTTTCACCCGGCGTGCGCTTGCGCGGCAGCGACACCACATTTTCGGTTTTCTGCGCCGCATCGGCCTCGCGCGTGCGGCTTGCCGAATAAGGATCGAAGGGCGGACGCTCGCTTCCGGTGCGACGTCCAAGCACGTTGCGCAGCTGGAAAAAGATCACAACCGCCGCAATCAAGAAGAAAATCGTGCCGAAGTCGAAGAAACCCATATTTTCCGCCAACCCGATCCCTGCCTTGCCGGACCGGCATAGCCTTACCAAGGCCGCGGTCGCATAGCGTTCAACACTCAAAGCATATAGAACGGCAGGCGCAATCATTCAAATCAAAGGCAGCCATACCTATCTAAAGGCCCCAAGGCCAGCGGCGATTGTCCGCGAGCGCCGCAAAAGAAGAAAGCGATCGGTCAAGAACTTGCGCATTTCGTTCATCCCGCTGTTCCTGCTCCTGCTGCCGCTTCTGGAGATCGCCGGCTTCGTCGTCGTCGGCCGCGAAATCGGGGCTTTGGCGACGGTCGGGCTGGTCATCCTTTCCAGCGTTGCCGGCAGCCTGCTTCTGCGGCATCAGGGATTTGGCGTCATGACGCGCGTGCGGGCGGAAATGGATGCCGGGCATGATCCCAGCCGCCAGCTCGCGCATGGCGCGATGATCGTTCTGGCGGCGATCCTGCTGATCATCCCGGGCTTCATCACCGATATCTTCGCCCTTCTTCTCTTGTTGCCGCCGGTGCGCGACTTCGCCTGGCGGCTGCTCAAGAGCCGCATCGTCATGGCGACCAGCTTCAGCAGCGGCTTTTCGGCCCGCCGGCGCGACAATGTCATCGACCTCGACGACAGCGACTTTTCGCGCGACGACTATCCGAACCGCCCGGACCACAACTCACCGTGGCGGCGGCTGAAAAACGACTAGGCCCGGACAGGGATTTTGACCGGTCGGCTCTGGCAGATGGCATGCCTTGGAGATTGGCCGAAACACCCACCCCATCGTCATTCTAAGGCGGAGCAGGAGCGAAGCTCCGTCGCGAAGACCCTAGAATCCATGCCGTTACCTTCGCCAAGGAGTGCAACGGAGCAGAATTCTGCACTGAGGCGGCGCTTCGAAGTCACGGCATGGATTCTATGGTCTGCGCCGCGTCGCTTCGCTCCTTGCTCCGCCATAGAATGACGAGGTTGGGGCGGCTTCGACCAATCCCCGGCGTTTGCGCCGACTTCACGGACACGAACGGAAAAACCTTACACCTAGACAAACGGCAACCAAAATCCCTGCGTCGGAAACCAGTCCCGGACCTGTTGCCCGACAGAGGCGGCAAAACTTGTTTTGTCCGGCCGACCATGGTAGCGAACCCGCGATTTCAATCCGGTCAGCAATGCTGCCCAGGCAAAAGGACCAAAGGCTCATGGCCAGCAACGATGACGCCGCGATCGGCGCCGCCAACGGCAACGGCACCCAGAACCAGCCCTCGCTCAATGTGCTTGCCCAGTATGTGAAGGACCTGTCCTTCGAAAGCCCCGGCGCGCCGAATTCGCTGCGCGGCCGCGACAAGGCCCCCGGCATCGCCATCAACGTCAACGTCAACGCCAACCCGCTTTCGGACAAGCAGTTCGACGTCAATCTGACCTTGAACGCCAAGGCTTCGTTCGACCAGGAAGTGCTGTTCAATGTCGAGCTGGTCTATGGCGGCGTGTTCGCCATCGGCGGCTTCCCGCAGGAGCACATGCTGCCGCTGCTGTTCATCGAATGCCCGCGGCTTTTGTTCCCGTTCGCGCGCCAGATCATCGCCGATGCCACCCGCAATGGCGGCTTCCCGCCGCTGATGCTCGACCCGATCGATTTCGCGCAGATGTTCCAGCAGCGCGTCGCCGAGGACCAGGCGGCGAGCAAGGTCCAGGTGAGCTGAGAGGCGCACCGTTTCGCATTCAAAGCCCGGCTTCGGCCGGGCTTTTTGTTGATCAGGCTCAGTGAGCAGTCGCCAACCTTCGTGATTGGCCGTGGCCATGTTCCCGGTCGTCATTCTAGGGCGGAGCAAGGAGCGAAGCGACGCGCGCAGACCCTAGAATCCATGCCGTGATGCTAAGGCGTTGCAACGGTTACAGAATTTTGCACCGTTGCACTCTGTGGCAGAAATACTCGGGTCAAGCCCGAGTATGACGACGTCACAGGGGTTTCGGCCAATCTCTAATGTCGGCGCTGGCAGCGCTCCGCTCAACCTGCAGCCGCCACCTTCAGCCATAGCGCCTTTTCGCCGAGCGTCGAGACAAGCCCGGCATGGGCCGCGCGATCCACTTCGGTCAGCCTTGGCGGCAGGGCGATCGGCCTGGCGCCGATCGAGATGTCGATATCGGCCACCTCGCCGGCGCCGTTCATCCGCACAGCCACGGCCTCCAGCACCAGCGCCGCCTGCTTGCCGCCGATGAGCTCGATATAGACCTCGGCCAGCAATTCGGAGTCGAGCAGCGCGCCGTGCTTGGTGCGGCGGGTGTTGTCGATGCCGTAGCGCCGGCAGAGCGCATCCAGCGAGTTCGGGCCCATCGGATGCTTGCGGCGCGCCAAAGCGAGCGTGTCGACGACGCGGCCCGGATCGATGGCCGCTTGTTCGAGCCGGCTGAATTCGAGGTTGAGGAAGCCGATGTCGAATGTGGCGTTGTGGGCGATCAGCCTGGCGCCGTCGGTAAAGGCCAGCCACTCCGCGGCGACTTCGGCGAAGGTCGGCTTGCCGACCAGGTCGGCGGCGCTGATGCCGTGCACGGCCTGCGCCTCGGCATGAATCGCGCGCCCTTGCGGATTGATGAATTTGTGGAAGGTGCGGCCGGTCGGGAAGCGGTTGATGAGCTCGACGCCGCCGAGCTCGATGATGCGGTCGTCGCGCAAATCGAGGCCGGTGGTTTCCGTATCGAAGATGATCTCACGCATGCGAATCAGTCCGCTCCAAGGAGCAGAATCACAAACCAGAACAAAATGGCAATGGGGACTGCTGACAGCGGGCGTCAGGAAGCGTCCCTGCCAGACTTATCCCCGTCAATTCTTATCCATCGTCAATTCGCTGACGATCGCTGAGACCGCCTGGCGCGCAGCGTCAAAACCCTGCCCGGTGTCGATGATGAAATCGGCCTGGCGGCGCTTTTCGGCATCGGGCACCTGCCTGGCGAGGATCGACAAAAACCTCTCCTCGCTCATGCCCGGCCTGGCGAGCACGCGCGCGCGCTGGATTTCGGGCGGCGCGGTGACGACCACCACCTTGTCGACGCGATTGCGGCCGCCGGTTTCGAACAAGAGCGGAATGTCGAGCACGGCGATCGGTGCCCCGGCGGCGCGATGCTTCCCCAGAAATGCGTCGGCATCGGCGCGCACCAGCGGATGCACGATCGCTTCCAGTTTCTTCAGCGCGGCGGGATCGGCGAGCACTTGGCCGGCGAGCTTCACCCGATCGACGACACCCGCCAGCGTCATGCCCGGAAAGGCCGCCTCGACCAGGGGTGCTGCCTTGCCGGCATAAAGGCGATGCACGGCTTCGTCGGAATCATGCACCGGCACGCCGGCCTCGGCGAACATTTTGGCCGTGGCGGATTTGCCCATGCCGATCGATCCGGTGAGGCCGAGCACGATCATGCCGTCAATGGCCCTCGATGTCGGCGACGATCATGCGCCGCAGTTCGGGCGTGACCTCCGGCTTTTTGCCGAACCAGCGTTCGAAGCCGGGCACCGCCTGATGCAGCAGCATGCCGAGCCCGTCGACCGTCTTCAAGCCGCGCGCCCTGGCGGCGGCAAGCAAAGGCGTTTCCAGCGGCACATAGACGATGTCGGTGACGATGGCGTGGTCCGGCAAGCCGCCCGGATCGGCAGCGAGCGTTGCATCGCCATGCATGCCGATGGAGGTGGTGTTGACGAGCAGGCCGGCATCGGCAAGCAGCTCGCCGACCGCGCCATGCGCCGAAACCCCGGCGCCGAAACGGTCGGCAAGTTCGCGCGCTCTCGGCAGTGTGCGGTTGACGATGCGGATATCCTTCACGCCGCGCTGCTTCAGCGCGTGGATGACGGCGCGGGAAGCGCCGCCCGCGCCCAGCACCACGGCCGGACCGTTCGCCGCCCAGCCCGGCGCATATTGGTCGAGATTACCGGCGAAGCCGATCCAATCCGAATTGCCGCCCCAAAGCACGCCGTCTTCCAGCCAGAGCGTGTTGACCGCGCCGATGATTTCGGCAGCCTCGTCGCGACGGTCGACCAGAGCGAAGGCCGTCTCCTTGTGCGGGATGGTGACGTTGCCGCCACGAAGGCCGCTTTTGTCGAGCGATCCCAGGAACGCGGCAAGGTCTTCCGGCCGCACGTCGATCGCCTGGTAGGTGCCGTCGATACCGTATTTCGCCAGCCAATGGCCGTGGATCTTCGGCGAGCGCGAATGCGCGATCGGATGTCCGGTGACAAAGGCCTTTTTCTCAGCCATCGATCGCTCCCAAAGCGCGCAGCTCCTTGAGCACCGGCAGCAGCGGCAGGCCGACAATGGTGAAATAGTCGCCCTCTATTCTGTCGAAGAGCTGGATGCCCTCGCCCTCGATCTGATAGGCGCCGACGCTGGACAGCGCCTTGGCGCCGACACGGGCCAGATGCCGGCCGATGAAGGCGGGGTCGAGCTTGCGCATGGTGAGACTGGCGATGCCGACATGGCGCCACAGGACCTCGCCATTGCGGCAAAGCACGGCGGCGCTGTTCAATTGATGCGTCTTGCCTGAGAGCGCGAGCAGGTGCTTCCGCGCGCCTTCCATGTCGGCGGGCTTGTGAAAAATCTCGTCGCCCAGCGACAGCGTCTGGTCGCAGCCGAGCACCAGGCCGCCGGGCTTGCGCTCGCTGACCTCTGTCGCCTTGGCCTCGGCCAGGATCGATGCGACATCCTCCGGCGAGACGCCCTTCAGCGGAGCCTCGAGCGAGCGCTCGTCGACATCGGCCGGCACCGCCTCGATGTCGAGGCCGGCATTGACGAGCATCGCCTTGCGGTACGGGCTGCCCGAAGCGATGATGATTTTCTCGGCCATGATGTTTCGCCATCGCGTCCCGGTTGATCGGGGCAACGGGTTATCTGTTCTTGCTGCGCAGGGCAACGATGGCGGCGGCCGTTTCCTCGATGGAGCGGCGGCTGACGTCGATCATCGGCCAGCCGTGCCTGGTGCAGAGCTGGCGCGCATAGGCGAGCTCCTCGTTGATCGCGGCACGGTCGACATAGTCGTTGGACGCAAAGGTGCTGGTGTTGCCGAGGATGCGGTTCTGCCGGACATGGGAGATGCGCTCGGCCGTGGCGATGAGGCCGACGACCAAAGGCGTCCTGGCGGCGATCAGGCTTTCCGGTAGCGGCACGCCAAGCACGATCGGGATGTTGGCGGTCTTGTGTCCTCGGTTGGCGAGATAGATGCTGGTCGGCGTTTTCGAGGTGCGCGAGATGCCGACCAGGACGATATCGGCATCGTCCATATTGGCCGGCAGCTGGCCGTCATCATGCTCCATGGTGAAGTTCAACGCATCGATGCGGCGGAAATATTCGGCATCGAGCACGTGCTGGGCGCCGACGCGGCGGCCGGCGGGCGTGCCGAGATAGGACTGGAAGACGGTCAGCACCGGCTCCAGCACCGAGACGCAAGGCAGGCCCATGGCGGCGCAGCGCTCATCGATGCTGCGCGCGAGCTTCTGGTCGACCACGGTGTAGAGAATGATGCCGGGCTCCTCGTCAATGTCCTCGAAGACCTTGGCGACCTGCTTTTCCGTCCGGATCAGCGGATAGATGTGCTCGATGGCGCGGGCATCCTTGTACTGGGCGGATGCCGCGCGGCCGGCCGCCAGCAGCGTCTCGCCGGTGGCGTCGGAGATCAGGTGCAGATGGAAGAAGCTCTGAGGTTTGTTCACAGGGGGTGGGTCCAGGCTGTGGGCAATTGTGGACAAGGCCGGACGGAAAGGCCTTGCTGAAGAAAGCGAGTGTATCAGATGGCTCCTTGTCCACAATTCGCGGCGCTGTAGGCTTTGTCGCGGCGCTGGGGACAAAACCGGGGATCAACTTTTCTTGGCCGATTTCATCCACAGCCCGAGACTTGGTACGAGAAGGCCAAGCTTTTGACTCAAAAGCCTGAATCCGGTTCTTCCCCAGATTGCTCCAAATTGCGAAAGCGAGCGCGCGACAATATGCTGACTGGCCTTTTCGAGCAGCAGGCTGGACAGGTCGCAACCACCACAACCAACAGACTCTTAGAATCAGAAGACTCTTTTAAAATAGATATTGATTTAAGAGACAGCGCATGACCCCGAACCGGAGGTTCGGAAAGGATCATGCGCCAGATGAGTGCTACAGCGTCCCTTGCGCGTCTGAGGACGCGCGGCGCTGTAGAGAGGGCGAGCGCGGGATGGCTGGGAAACGGATCATGCTGGACGTCCTCAAGGGCGAGACGGTTTCACCGCCGCCGCTCTGGATGATGCGTCAGGCAGGCCGCTATCTTCCCGAGTATCGGGAGACGCGGAGGCGGGCCGGATCCTTCCTCGATCTCTGCTACGATCCGGACCTTGCCGTCGAAGTGACGCTGCAGCCGATCGAACGCTTCGGCTTCGACGCTTCGATCCTGTTCTCCGACATTCTCGTCGTGCCCAATGCCTTGGGGCGCGATGTCCGTTTCGAAGAGGGTCGCGGGCCGATTCTGAAGCCGATCACGGCGTCTGAGATTGCGGCGCTGAACGGCGACATGTTTCACGTGAATCTCGAACCGGTCTACGAGACCGTGCGCCGGCTGCGCGCGAAACTGCCTGGCGAGACGACGCTGATCGGCTTCTGCGGCGCGCCCTGGACGGTGGCGACCTATATGATTGCCGGCCACGGCACCCCGGACCAGGGACCGGCGCGGCTTTTCGCCTATCGCGAGCCCCGGGCCTTCGCGAAGCTTTTGAAGATATTGGCCGATCATTCGGCCGCTCATCTCATTCGCCAGATCGAGGCGGGCGCCGATGTGGTGCAGATTTTCGATTCATGGTCGGGCGTGTTGGATGAACCTTCTTTCGAGGCCTTCTGCGTCGAGCCGGTGGCCGCGATCGTCCGGCAGGTGAAGGCGGTTCACCCCGATGTGCCGGTGATCGGTTTTCCGAAGGGTGCCGGCGAACGCTATCGCGATTACAGAAGAAAGACCGGCATTACCGGTCTCGGTCTCGACTGGACCGTGCCGCTGTCGATGGCCAAGGAGTTGCAGCGCGAAGGCGCGGTGCAAGGCAATCTCGATCCGCTGCGCCTGGTCGCCGGCGGCACGGCGCTAGCCGATGGCGTCGGTTCCATTCTAAGGACTTTGGGTGGTGGGCCGCTGATCTTCAATCTCGGCCACGGCATCACGCCGGAAACGCCGGTGGCGCATGTCGAGGCGATGGTGAAAATGGTGAGGAGCCACCGATGAACAAAGCAAGCAATGAGAACAGCACCGGCCAGGCGATGAAGCGCATGGCGGTCGGCATTGCCGTTCTCATCGCGGCGACCGCCTTGCTCTATTTTGCCGCGCCCGACAGCTTCTATCCCTGGGCCAAGGCCATCCATGTGATCGCGGTCATCTCGTGGATGGCCGGCATGCTCTATCTGCCGCGGCTTTTCGTCTATCACGTCGATGCCGAGAAGGGCTCGGTGCAGTCCGAGACCTTCAAGGTGATGGAGCGCCGGCTGCTGCGGGGTATCATCAATCCGGCGATGATCGTGACCTGGGTGTTCGGGCTTTGGCTGGCCTGGAAAGGTTTTGGATTCCAGGGCGGCTGGCTGCACGCCAAGATCGCGCTGGTGCTCATATTGTCGGGTCTGCATGGCTATCTCGCCGGCGCGGTGCGCAAATTCGCCGAGGACAAGAACGAAAAACCGGCGAGGCACTGGCGGATCGTCAATGAGATCCCCACATTGCTGATGATCGTCATCGTCATCCTGGTCGTCGTGAAGCCGTTCTAGGCTTCCTCCGATCCAGCCCAGAAGCCTAGCAAAAGGCGGCTTGCTCTTTCAGTCGAGCGACGATACAAGACGGGTCTTCCTTCCCGTCATGCGCCGCCCCTTTTACTCGCTTTCGGCCGCGCCCGGCATTTATCGCATCCAGCCGATTTTCCCCCCCAAAGCCTACCCAGAGTCTATCTAATGCAAGAAATGAAACTCACAGAGTTCAAGAACAAGAAGCCACCAGAGCTGATCGCTTATGCCGAATCGCTCGAGGTGGAGAACGCCAGCGTCATGCGCAAGCAGGAGCTGATGTTCGCAATCCTGAAGAAGCTCGCCGCCCAGGACATCGAGATCATCGGCGAGGGCGTCGTCGAGGTGCTGCAGGACGGTTTCGGCTTCCTGCGCTCGGCCAACGCCAACTACCTGCCCGGTCCTGACGATATCTATATTTCGCCGTCGCAAATCCGGCGCTTTTCGCTCAAGACCGGCGATACGGTCGAAGGACCGATCCGCAGCCCGAAAGAGGGCGAGCGCTATTTCGCGCTGCTCAAGGTCAACACCATCAATTTCGACGATCCGGAAAAGATCCGGCACAAGATCCACTTCGACAATCTGACGCCGCTTTATCCGACCAAGCGGCTGAAGATGGAGGTCGACAATCCGACCAGCAAAGACATCTCGCCGCGCGTGATCGACCTTGTGGCGCCGATCGGCAAGGGACAGCGCGCGTTGATCAACGCGCAGCCGCGTACCGGCAAGACGGTTCTCATGCAGAACATCGCCCACTCGATCACCGCCAACCATCCGGAATGCTATCTGATCGTGCTTCTGATCGACGAGCGGCCGGAGGAAGTGACCGATATGCAGCGCTCGGTGAAGGGCGAGGTGATCTCCTCGACCTTCGACGAGCCGGCCGTGCGCCACGTTCAGGTCGCCGAAATGGTGATCGAGAAGGCCAAGCGCCTGGTCGAACACGGCCGCGACGTGGTCATTCTTCTGGATTCGATCACCCGCCTCGGCCGCGCCTACAACACCGTCGTGCCGTCATCCGGCAAGGTGCTGACCGGCGGTGTCGACGCCAACGCGCTGCAGCGCCCGAAGCGCTTCTTCGGTGCCGCCCGCAACATCGAGGAAGGCGGCTCGCTCACCATCATCGCTACCGCGCTGATCGATACCGGCAGCCGCATGGACGAAGTGATCTTCGAGGAGTTCAAGGGTACCGGCAACTGCGAAATCCAGCTCGACCGCAAGGTGGCCGACAAGCGCATCTACCCGGCGATGGACATCCTCAAGTCCGGTACCCGCAAGGAAGACCTTCTGGTGCCGCGCGCGGACCTGCAGAAGATCTTCGTGCTGCGCCGCATCCTGGCGCCGATGGGCACGACCGATGCGATCGAGTTCCTCATCGACAAGCTCAAGCAGACCAAGAGCAACGCCGACTTCTTCGATTCGATGAATACGTGATTGGGCAGCGCTTCCCCTTCTCCCCTTGTGGGAGAAGGTGTCGCCGCAGGCGACGGATGGGGTGCTCCAGCGGAGTGAGACGTTCGCTTTCGCTGGAACACCCTCATCCGTCTCGACGCTGCGCGCCGATCCACCTTCTCCCACAAGGGAAGAAGGAAGAAAGGCGCTATCGCCGCAACAGCTTCTCCAACTCTCCGGCATCCGTCACCACCGGCAGGCACACCTGCCCGCTGCAGAACCAGGCGCCGGGCTTGTCCGTCGGCGGCAGCACGCCGCCCGGCAGAAGCGGGCGGTTCGCTTCCAAACCGATTGGCACGACGATGTCGACCCGGCGCGGATCGGGATTTCGATTCGCGACCGGAACGAGGCTTGAAGAATCTGGCTTATCTATAATGACGAGCTTCAGCGGCTCGAGCGCCAGCGCGCAGGCGTCGACGATGCCGGCTTGGCCATAGGCCTGCTGCGCGGCGCGGCCCATGGCATGCTCGGCGGTTGTCCAGGCTTTTTCCCAGAGATCGAGATCGCCGGTCAGCGACGACAGCCGCACCAGCGCCTCGACGATCTGGCTGGTGGCCGAGGGGATCGCCTCGTCGACATCGCCGCGGATGCGGATCGGAACGTCGCCGCTGTCCGATGCCGTCAGCCAGTAGCCGGTCTTTTCGCTGTCCAGGTGCCAACGGTCGAGCTCGCCGATGAACTGCCTGGCGTGATCGAAGTAGGCCGGATCGCCGGTCGCTTCGAACAGCGCGATCGCGGCGTTGGTCATGGCGGCATAGTCGCTCGACAGCGCCGGGAACAGCTTCTTCGCGCCAAGCATGGAGTGCGGCAGGCGCCCGTCCTGGCTGGCCTCGACAATATGGGCGAAGGCTGTTGCCGCGGCATCGACCCAGTCGCGCCGTCCAAGGGAACGGCCCGCTTCCGCGAGTGCCGCGATCATCAAGCCATTCCAGTCGGTAAGCGCCTTGCCGTCACGGCCGGGTCTGACGCGCCGTTCGCGGGCAGCCAGAAGTTTTGCTTTCAGCGGCGCGAGCCGGGCATGGTCGGCGACGCCTTGGCGTTGCTGCGCCTCGCTCTGGCGGATGATCGGCTTGCCTTCCCAGCCGTGCGGGGCGGCGAGATCGAAAAACCGGAAAAAGACTGCGGCATCGTCGCCAAGCGCGGTTTCGACCTCGTCTCGGCTCCACGTGTAAAAAAGCCCCTCCTCACCCTCGCTGTCGGCATCGAGGCTGGCGGCGAAGGCGCCGCCTTCGACCAGCATCTCGCGCAGCAGCCAATCGACGGTTTCTTCGATTCGTAGCCGGAACAACTCATTGCCCGTCGCCGCATAGGCCCAGTTGCACAGGCGGATCAGCTGGGCGTTGTCGTAGAGCATCTTCTCGAAATGCGGCACCAGCCATTCGGCGTCGGTGGAATAGCGGCTGAGGCCGCCGCCGACATGATCGTAGATGCCGCCGGCGAGCATTTTTTCCAGGCTGGTGAGCACGGCGTCGCGATGCGCGGTCTGGCCGTCGCGCAGCCAGGACAACCACAGGGCGTGCATGAAGGGCGCATTGGGAAATTTCGGCGCGCCGCTTAGGCCGCCGAGATCGCGGTCGATCATGCCGTCGATGCGTCCGGCAAGCTCGGCCAAACTGTCGCGGTCGAGCACCGCCTTGCCCTGTGCGCCGGCAAGCCTCTGCTCGACATGGGCGGTCAGCCCATCGGCGCTTTCGGCGAGGCTTTGCTGCTTCTCCCTCCAGGCCTTGTCGACCGCTTCAAGCACCTGGATGAAGCCGGGCCTTCCGTAACGCGCCTCGCGCGGGAAATAGGTGCCGCCCCAGAACGGCTTGCCGTCGGGCGTCAGGAACATGGTCAGCGGCCAGCCGCCCTGCTCGCCCATGGCATGGAGTGCCGCCATATAGATCTGGTCGATGTCCGGGCGCTCCTCGCGATCGACCTTGATATTCACGAAGAGCCGGTTCATGACGGCGGCAACGGCGTCGTTCTCGAAGCTCTCATGCGCCATGACATGGCACCAGTGACAGGCGGCGTAGCCGATGGAGAGCAGGATCGGCCGCTTGAGTTCCCTGGCTTCGGCAAGGGCCGCGGGCGACCAGCCCCGCCAGTGCACTGGATTGTCGCTATGCTGCTGCAGGTAGGGGCTGGCCTCTTCGGCAAGCAGGTTTTTCGCGGGCAAGGTCACGATGGGCGGCTCGGCATGTGCGGTTTGATACAGCAAAGGCTAGAGCATGATGCCGAAAAGTGTGAAGCGGTTTTCGGGCGACATCATGCTCTACTTTATTTGATTTAGGCGGTTCGGCAGGTCCGGCAAATGGTTTCCTCAATGACTTCGACGGATTCGATCGTGGCGCTGTCGAGCGGCAGGCTCCCTGCCGGCATTGCCGTCATCCGCATGTCCGGCCCCCAGACTCGATTCGTTGTCGAAACGATTGCCGGATCGGTTAAGGACCGGTTTACCACGTTGCGGACGCTCAAGGCTCCGGACGGGTCGACTATCGACCACGGTCTCGTCCTGCTCTTTCCCGGTCCCGGCAGTTTCACCGGCGAGGACGTTGCCGAGTTCCATGTCCACGGCAGCCGTGCCGTCGCGGCCAAGGTGTTGGAGACGATCACCGGTTTTGACGGCGTCAGGCATGCCGAGCCCGGCGAGTTCACCCGGCGCGCCTTTCTCAACGGCAAGCTCGACCTTGTCGAGACCGAGGCGCTGGCGGATCTCGTCAATGCCGAGACGGAAGCGCAGCGCCGCTTTGCCGTGCGCAATGCGGAGGGCGCGCAGAGCGAGCTCTATTCAAGTTGGCGGCGCCGGCTCATCCATGCGCGAGCCATGATCGAAGCGGAGATCGACTTCGCCGATGAGGACGATGTGCCAGGCTCCGTTTCGGATGCGGTTTGGTCCGACGTCGTTGCGATGATCGCCGAGATTGAGCGCCATCTCGAAGGGTTCAAGGCCGCCGAGATCATTCGCGACGGTTTTGAGGTGGTTATCCTCGGCGCACCGAATGCCGGCAAGTCCAGCCTGTTCAACGCATTGGCCAGACGCGAAGCGGCGATCGTCACCGACGAACCGGGCACGACGCGCGATCTGCTCGAGGTCGTCATGGATCTCGATGGGCTGAAGGTGCGGATGACCGATACCGCCGGGCTGCGTGAAGCCGAGGGCAAGGTCGAGTCTATCGGTATCGAGCGCGCGCGGGCCAAGGCAAGGGCGGCGGACCTGGTCCTGCTGCTGGAGGATATGATCGACCCGGTCCCTGTAGGTGATGCGCCGAGCGCGGCCCCGCGACTGAGGATCGGGACGAAATCGGATATCGCCGGCGCGGGTGCCGGCGATGGCTACGACCTGGTGGTCTCTTCCAAAGCGGGCACCGGGTTGGAGCGCCTCCTTGATGAGATTGCGGCTCGCGCCGCCGCGGTGATTGGGAGTGGGGGAGACGTCCTCCCGTCGAGGCTGCGCCACGTCGACCTCCTTAACGAGGCGGCCGATTTCCTGCGGGCTTCGCTGTCGGGACTGAGCCAGGAACTGCGCGCGGAGGAGCTGCGGCTGGCGGCGGATCGTCTCGGCCGGATCATTGGGGCAGTCGATGTCGAGGATTTGCTCGACGTCATCTTTTCGCAGTTCTGCATTGGTAAGTGATTCACGTGAAACAGGAAGCGGATTCCGGCCGGGCGAATGATTCACGTGAAACAATCCGTGAGGCGCTGCGAACCGTGTTTCACGTGAAACGAATCCTGCCTTCGTCCTTGACAGCACGGGGCAGCGGGGACATGTGTCGGTCAATCTCTGAAACCGGATCCTCGAAATGACCAATCACTATGATGTGGTGGTGGTGGGCGGCGGCCATGCCGGATGCGAGGCGGCAAGCGCCGCCGCGCGCGCCGGCGCCAGGACGGCGCTGGTGACGCTGCGCTTCGACACGATCGGCGTGATGTCCTGCAATCCTGCGATCGGCGGTCTCGGCAAGGGGCACCTCGTGCGCGAGATCGACGCCATGGACGGACTGATGGGCCGCATCGCCGATGCCGCAGGCATCCAGTTTCGTCTGCTCAACCGCCGCAAGGGTCCGGCCGTGCGCGGCCCGCGCACCCAGGCCGACCGCAAGCTCTATCGGCTTGCCATGCAGGCGGCGATCAGCGAGCAGGCTAATCTCGACGTGGTCGAGGGCGAGGTTCTGGATCTCGAAATCGAAGACGGGCGCGTGGCGGCGGTGCTGGTTTCGGGCGACCGGCGGCTGGCCTGCGGCGCCGTGGTGCTGACCACCGGCACTTTCCTGCGTGGGCTGATCCATATCGGTGAAAAGAAGATCGTCGCCGGCCGCATGAACGAGCAGGCAAGCCTTGGGCTGTCGGCGACCATGAGCCGTGCCGGCTTCAAGCTCGGGCGCCTGAAGACGGGCACCCCCCCTCGCCTCGATGGCCGGACTATCGACTGGGCGTCGCTGGAAAGCCAGGCAGCGGATGAAGATCCGGTGCCGTTCTCGCTGCTGACCGACCGCATCGACAATCCGCAAATCCATTGCGGCATCACGCGGACCATGCCGGCGACACATGATTTGATCCGCGCCAATCTCGGCCGCTCGGCCATGTATTCCGGTTCGATCGAAGGCGTGGGGCCGCGTTACTGTCCTTCGATCGAGGACAAGATCGTCAAGTTCGGCGACCGCGAGGGCCATCAGATCTTCCTCGAGCCGGAAGGCCTCGACGACGATACCGTCTATCCGAACGGCATCTCGACCTCGCTGCCCGAAGATGTCCAGCTCGATATGCTGAAGACCATTCCTGGACTGGAAAAGGCGACGATGCTGCAGCCGGGCTACGCCATCGAATACGACCACATCGATCCGCGCGAGCTCAAGACGACGCTGGAGACCAAGCGCGTCGCCGGGCTGTTCCTTGCCGGCCAGATCAACGGCACGACCGGTTACGAAGAGGCCGGCGCCCAAGGCCTTCTCGCCGGCATCAACGCGGCGCGCAGGGCTTCCGCCGGCGAGCCTGTCGTGCTCAGCCGCACCGAAGCCTATATCGGCGTGATGGTCGACGACCTGACCAGCCGGGGCATCGCCGAGCCCTATCGCATGTTTACGTCCCGCGCGGAGTTCCGGCTTTCGCTGCGCGCCGACAATGCCGATGAGCGCCTGACGCCGCTGGCCGCCAAGCTCGGCATCGCGTCTTCGGAGCGGTTGCAGCGCTTTGGCGAGATGGCGCGGAAACTCGACCATGCCCGCGCGCTGGCAAAATCGGTGACCTTGACGCCGAACGAAGCGGCCCGGCATGGGCTGGAGATCAACAAGGACGGCGTGCGCCGCTCGGCCTACGAGCTTTTGGCTCATCCGGGCGTCGACATGACCTGGCTGACCAGCGTCGAGCCACGCTTTGCCGAGCTAGACGCCAAGACAGCGGAGCGGCTTGAAACGGAGGCGAAATATTCCGTCTATCTCGATCGGCAGCAGGCCGACGTCGCTCAGATCAGGCATGAGGAATCGCGGCTCATTCCCGCGACCGTCGACTTCTCGGATGTCCCGGGACTGTCGAACGAGCTGAAGCAGAAGATGAGGACGCGCCAGCCGCGGTCGATCGCCGACGCCCAGCGCATGGAAGGCATGACGCCTGCGGCGCTTGCTATCATCATCGCGCATGTCCGCAACGCCGAACTTGCCGCGCGAAGGGACGTGGCGTGAGCGCCTGGGAAGATCTGCAGAAAGCGGCGGGTCCCGTTTCACGTGAAACATTCGAGCGGCTCCAAGCCTTCGAACAGCTGTTCCTGAAATGGAACCGCAGCATCAATCTGGCGGCGCCGTCTACGCTGGACGATGTCTGGCGCCGCCACATCCTGGATAGCGCCCAACTCGCCCGAATCGCGCCCAACGCAACGCGTTGGGTCGACCTCGGTTCGGGCGGCGGTTTTCCCGGATTGGTCCTCGGCTTCCTGCTTAGCGAGCGCCCGGGCGCGTCGATCGATCTGGTCGAAAGCAACCGCAAGAAAGCCTCGTTCCTGCAATCCGTCATCGGCCAGTTCGACCTGCCGGCGCGCGTCGTGGCCAAGCGCATCGACGACAGCTATGCGCTTGTTTCCGCACCGGAAATCGTTACAGCCAGGGCGCTCGCGGCGCTGCCTGATTTGCTCGATCTATCGGCGCCCTGGCTAGCGAAAGGCGCGCGCGCGCTTTTCCACAAAGGTCGGGATTACCGCACCGAAGTGGAAGAAAGCACTCTCTGCTGGGCCTTCGATCTGGTAGAACATCCCAGCATGACCGACGCCCACGGCGTCATCCTGGAAATCAGCGACTTGCGCCTGGCGAAACCGCAATGAATCACTGGCATAAACCCATGAAAACTGGACCGCGTATCATCACAGTTGCCAACCAGAAGGGCGGCGTCGGCAAGACGACCACGGCCATCAACCTTGCCACGGCGCTGGCCGCCATCGGCGAGCGCGTGCTGATCGTCGACCTCGACCCGCAGGGCAACGCCAGCACCGGCCTCGGCATCGACCGCAAGGATCGCACCACCTCGTCGTACGATGTTCTGACGGGCGAGTTGGAGTTGGAGGCCGCCGCGGTGCCGACCGCGGTGCCGGGCCTATCGATCATTCCCTCGACGCTCGACCTGCTCGGCATCGAGATGGAGATCGCTTCGGCGCCCGACCGGGTGCTGAAGTTGCGCAACGCGCTGCGCGCCGCCGCCGAGCGGGCGGCGCCGTTCGGCTATGTGTTGATCGACTGCCCGCCCTCGCTCAACCTTTTGACTTTGAATTCAATGGCGGCGGCCGATTCCGTTCTCGTGCCGCTGCAATGCGAGTTTTTCGCGCTGGAAGGCCTCAGCCAGTTGCTCGAAACCGTCGAGCAGGTGCGCCGGACGATCAATCCGGATCTCACCATCCAGGGTATCGTGCTGACCATGTATGACGGGCGCAACAACCTCGCCAACCAGGTGGTGCAGGATGTGCGCACCCATATGGGTGACAAGGTCTACGAGACGATCATTCCGCGCAATGTGCGGGTTTCCGAAGCGCCGTCCTACGGCAAGCCGGCAATCCTTTACGATCTCAAATGCTCCGGCAGCCAGGCCTATCTGCAGCTCGCCTCCGAAGTGATCCGCCGCGAGCGCAAGCTGCGCGCCGCCTGAGTCGCGGGCAATCCGCCAGCTTTGGTTAACTAGCCGATTCGATACCGAAACGATCTGGACAAACTAATGAGCGAAGACCAATCAAGAAAAAGACTGGGCCGCGGCCTCGCGGCGCTGATCGGTGAAATCGACCGTCCGGCGGCGCCCGAAAAGCCGAGCGCGGCGGTGGCGGCCGACGGCAAGGTGCCGATCGAGTTCGTCAGGCCTAACCCGAAGAACCCGCGCCGTCATTTCGGCGATGCCGAGCTCACCGACCTTGCCCAGTCGATCCGCGAGCATGGCGTGGTGCAGCCGGTGGTGGCGCGCCCCTCGCCTTCGCAGCCCGGCCGCTACGAGATCATCGCCGGCGAGCGGCGCTGGCGGGCGGCGCAGCGCGCTGGCCTGACCGAGATCCCGGTCATCGTGCGCGACGTCAACGACCGCACCGCGCTGGAACTGGCGATCATCGAAAACGTGCAGCGCGCCGACCTCAATCCGGTCGAGGAGGCGCAAGGCTACCAGCAGCTGATAGACGAGCACGGCTACACGCAGGCCGATCTCGGGCAGGTGATCGGCAAGAGCCGCAGCCACGTCGCCAACACGCTGCGGCTGCTGAAGCTGCCCCATGTTATCCACGACATGCTGGTCGACGGCGATCTGTCCGCCGGTCATGCCCGCACGCTGGTCACCGCCGAAGACCCGGCCGGGCTCGCCAAGCGCATCGTCAAGGAAGGGCTTTCGGTGCGCCAGGCCGAGGCGCTGGCGCAGATGCCCGCCGGCCCGACGCCAGCCAAGGCGAAGTCCGCGACGAGCGCGCCGGAGAAGGATCCGGATACGCTGGCGCTGGAAAAGCTGGTGACCGACACAATCGGCATGATCGTTAGCATCGAGCACAAGGGCAAAGGCGGCACCCTCAAGGTCAATTATCGCTCGCTGGAGCAGCTGGATGAACTGTGCCGGCGGCTGAAGGACGAGCGGTAGGCGGCTGGGATGTAACGGCGTTTAGCGGAACATAAGGTTCTGGTTTAAGGTTGGATACGCCTGATATATCGGTGATAAACATCAAAAGGGCTGGCGATGCGCCGGCCTTTTTGTTTGCGGTGGTGATTGGCGAAAGCCGAGGTGCCAGCTGATCTCCCCTCGTGTGCGGGGAAATGTCCGGCAGGACAGAGGGCGCGCTGTCCTATCCTTCGTCATTCTAGAGTCTGCGCGCTTCGCTTCGCTTCGCTTCTTGCTTCGCCCTAGTCGCAGCTTCACAGCGACAACCCTCTGTCCCCTTTGGCGACTTCTCCAGGGGCTCGCGCCGCCATACTCGATTGCCCTGACCAGCCGTGGCGCCGGCCTGTGCCACGGCACTATCCGCCGGCGTCGGAGCCTGCGGCTTGACAGTGCAGGGCAACGGCGTACCCTATATTAGGTATAACTTAAATTATGCCCTGGGCGTGCCGGTCAGTCGCGGTGAGGGCTATCTGCCGTTCCCACACTGTTCGCGAATGGCACCGCCTCGCCTAACGACATGCCGACGCGCCTGACGCAAATGGGAGGTGCAAGTGGCAGTCAGTTGGCAATTGTCTGGAAGTTACTTCGAAAACTGCAATTGCGATGTCGTGTGTCCTTGCCTGTTGTCCACCAACGCGCAACTGACATCGAGGCCGACGAGAGGCTTTTGCGACGTCGGCTTGGTCTTTCATATCGACAAGGGCAGTTACGGCGACGTTCCATTGGATGGGCTCAGCGTCGCAATGGTTGCGCACACACCGGGTCCGATGGCGGAAGGCAACTGGACGGCTGCCGCCTA
The DNA here is from genome assembly GCF_033977145.1 of Mesorhizobium montanum. Classification (NCBI taxonomy): domain Bacteria; kingdom Pseudomonadati; phylum Pseudomonadota; class Alphaproteobacteria; order Hyphomicrobiales; family Phyllobacteriaceae; genus Mesorhizobium; species Mesorhizobium montanum. Next base: position 27,636 of record NZ_JAVIJF010000017.1, read on the forward strand.
TATCGACGAACAGGCTGATGACAGGCAAACAGAGGCGCTGGGCGCGATCTTCACCGGCGCCGCGGGCGGTCCGATGGCTGCCTTCGCGCCGATGATCAGCACCAATCTCGGAGCCAGGAAGGTGCCGATCAAATACCAAATCAACGGCAAAAAGCGGTCGGCGGAGATTGCGGGCGTGATGCAGTTGGCGGTCGAACCGCTGCCGACAATGCGCGAGGATGGGCAGATGTGGGCGGCCACCGGCCATCCCGTCAATCCCGACTGGCTCGGTCTGGCGATGGGGGTAGAAGGCAGCACGTTCAACGACCATGGCATGAATTGGGATAATTCCCGCCGAAACGGCCACTACGCCCCGATCAACTGGTCCGGCCAGCACTAATGCATGTCGCCCGAAACTGCGCGGCGGTTTCGGGATAACGACATGCATTAAAGCAAAGATGTCGAATCGACCTGAAATCTGAATCCGGCTCTGAATCAAAGAGATAGAGCATGATGTCGTCCGAAAGCCGCTTCACACTTTTCGGCATCATGCTTTAGTCCTTGCCCCGCACAATCGGAACGGGCTCGCCGATGATGCTGACGTTGCAGCGAAACATTATCCTCGCGCTGCTGATCGCGGCCGCCGCGGTGGCGTGGATCCCGCTTGTCCGGCAGCAGACCGGCATAGGCGCGGATATGCGCATGGGCATGTACTCACCCACCATGGGTATGGGGGCGACGCTGTTTCTTGCCGTCTGGATGATCATGATGGTCGCCATGATGTTTCCGACAGCTGCGCCCATGATCCTGACTTTCACCAAGTCCAGAGCGGCAAAAGGGGCCGCGGCGAGACCTTTATCTCGACCTGGGTGTTCGTGTCCGGGTACATGCTGATCTGGGGGGTGACGGGCGTTCTCGCCTTTGCCGGCGCGGCAGGGGCGGAGATGCTTGCCGGGCGTGTGGGATTGTCCACGGCGACGGCCGCGCGCATCGGCGGCGCGCTGCTGATGGTTGGGGGCGCTTACCAACTCTCCCCGCTGAAAGATCTGTGCCTGGCCAAGTGCCGTACGCCGATCGGTTTCATCCTGACCTCATGGCGCGATGGTCATTGGGGCGCGGCCTGGATGGGCCTGCAGCATGGATCTCTTTGCCTGGGCTGCTGCTGGCTTTTGTTTCTCGCCCTTTTTCCTCTCGGGATCATGAACGTCGCCGCAATGGCGGTAGTCACCTTGCTGATCTTTGCTGAAAAGACTCTCCCGTCAGGAAAAGCGATAGCAAGGGCGTCGGGTGTCGCCCTGCTCCTTTATGGCGCGGCGGTGCTGGTCTTTCCACAGGCGCTACCGACCTTCCAGCCGGCGGACGGAATGATAATGAATTGACCAATAAAGCGCGTCGCGATGAAACGCTCTAGAAGGCAGCTACCGCTGCCCCAGCCTCGCGCTCTCAATCGCAATGCCGAGCAGCGCCTGTCTTGCCAGCGCCTCGGACAAGTCCGGCCGTTTACGTGTCTGCAGCACCGCTGCCTGCAGGCGGTTCAGCGCGCGACTGAGCGCCTCGACATTCCAGCGCTCGAGCGCCTTTTCCACCAGCTTGCGGCGCGAGAAGAAAACCGGCGGGCGGGCGCCGGCGACGACGGAGGCGGCGTTGCGGCCGCCGGTTTCCATCTGGCCGCGCATCACCTGCATCGCCTGCAATTGCCGCATTGCCGAGGACAGCACCAGAAACGGGTGGCCGCCGGACTGGCAGTGGCGGTTGAAGGCGAGGTCGAAGTCGCCGACCTTGCCGTCCAGCATGGCGTCGACCGCGGCGTCGAAGGAGGCCCCGGAGACATCGCCGGACAGCGCGTTGACATCGTCGACGCCGATCTCCTTGCGGCCGTGAGCATAAAGAACCAGCTTCTCGATCTCGCCGCGCGAGGCGAGCCGGTCGCCGCCGAGATTGCGGCGCAGCGCCTGCCTGGCGTCGAGCGCCATCGACATGCCGGCCTTGCGCAGCTCGTCGTCGATCACCGTATCGAGGTCGCGGGCCTCGTCGGCATAGCAGGGCAAGGCCATGGCATTGCCGGCCGCCTCGACGATGGCCCGCAAGCCGGTGCCCTTCCTCAGGTCGCCGGCTTCGATCAGGATAATCGCATCCTGCGCTGGTTCGGTCGTCAGCGCCTTGATGTCGTCGGCCAGCGCCTTCTGGCCGCTGGCATTGCGCACCCAAAGCAGCCGCCGGTCGGAAAACATCGGCACGGTGCGCGCCTCGTCGAGCAGCCGGCCCTGGTCGCGGTCGACCTCCGCGCCGTCCAGCTTGACGACCGAGAACGGGTCGTCGAGCGGCAGGCCGGTTTTCGTGGCGAAGGTCTTGGCCCGCTCGGCGACGAGGCCGCGATCGGGACCGTAAAGCAGGACGATTGCCGTGGCCGGATCCGGCCTCGCGAGCCACGAATCGACCTCGTATCCTTTCTTCTGTGCCATGCGGGTGAGTTAGCATGAGGCGGGGTGGGGGAACCAGCGTCCTCTCCTTCTCCCACAAGAGGAGAACGGAGAGGGGGCGGCGCCCGCTCTGTACAACCGGAGCCGCAAGAAGTACGAACGCCCAAATACCGTTTGGCTTGGCGCAGTGCCGGCCTTGTGCTCCACGACGAGCCAGAACCCCGAATTCCGAAAGAAGACGATGTCCAGTTTCGAAACGATTGTTCCTGCGCTGGCAGAGGCGCTGGAAAAGCGCGGTTATGCAGCGCTGACGCCGGTGCAGAAGGCGGTGCTGGGACCGGAGCTCGGCGAAGCCGACGCGCTGGTTTCGGCGCAGACCGGATCCGGCAAGACCGTCGCCTTCGGCCTTGCCGTGGCGCCGACCCTGCTTGGCGGCGCGGCGCGTTTTGCCGATGCCGGCGCCCCGCTGGGACTGGTCGTGGCGCCGACGCGCGAGCTGGCGCTGCAGGTGCGGCGCGAGCTGGAATGGCTCTACGAACTGACCGGCGCCCAGATAGCCTCCTGCGTCGGCGGCATGGACATGCGCAGCGAGCGGCGCGCGCTGGAACGCGGCGCCCATATCGTCGTCGGCACGCCCGGCCGGCTGCGCGACCACATCACGCGCGGCGCGCTCGACATGTCCGCGCTGAAAGCGGTAGTGCTCGACGAGGCCGACGAGATGCTCGATCTCGGCTTTCGCGAGGATCTCGAATTCATCCTCGACGCCGCCCCCGCCGGGCGCCGCACGCTGATGTTTTCCGCCACCGTGCCGCGCTCGATCGCCACGCTGGCCAAAAGCTACCAGCGCGACGCCGTGCGCATCTCGGCCGGCGGCGAGGAGAAGCAGCATCTCGACATCGAATACCGGGCGCTTTCCGTCGCCCAGGCCGATCGCGAGAATGCCATCATCAACGTGCTGCGCTACTACGAGGCGGGGAACGCACTGGTGTTCTGCAACACCCGCGCCGCCGTCAACCATCTGACCGCGCGCTTCAACAACCGCAATTTCTCCGTCGTCGCGCTGTCCGGCGAGCTTAGCCAGAATGAGCGCAGCCATGCGCTGCAGGCGATGCGCGACGGCCGCGCCAAAGTTTGCATCGCCACCGACGTGGCGGCGCGCGGCATCGACCTCCCCAATCTCGAGCTGGTCATCCATGCCGACCTGCCGACCAATCCGGAGACGCTGCTGCACCGCAGCGGCCGCACCGGCCGTGCCGGGCGCAAGGGCGTCAGCGCGCTCATCGTGCCCAACAATGCCCGTCGGCGCACCGAGCGGCTGCTGCACAATGCCGGCCTGGCCGCGACATGGGCGAGTCCGCCCTCGGCCGACGATGTTTTGCGCCGCGACGATGAGCGCATCCTTGCCGATCCGGCCTTCAGCGAACCGGTGAAGGACGAGGAGCGCGGCTTCGTCGGCACGCTGCTCGAGCAGCACGGCGCCGAACTGGTGGCGGCGGCTTTCGTGCGGCTGTGCCGCTTCAGCCGCTCGGCGCCCGAAGACCTGCTCGACGTCGCGCCCTTCGCCCCTTCAGGCGACAGGCCCGCCCGCCGTGACGAGGCGCCCGCCCGCCGCGACGAGTTCGGCGACAGCGTCTGGTTCTCGCTGTCGGTCGGCCGGCGGCAGAATGCCGAGCCGCGCTGGCTGATCCCGATGCTGTGCCGCACCGCCGGCATGTCCAAGCGCGAGATCGGCGCCATCAAGATGCAGCCGGAAGAGACCTTCGTGCAGATCGCCGCCGACTGGGCCGACCGGTTCCTCGCGGCGATCGGCCCCGACCGCAAGCTGCAGGGCAACATCGCGGTCAAGCGGATCGACGGCACGCCGGATCTGTCGCGAGCCGGCTACCAGCCACAGAGGCCGGACAAGAAGCCGCATCGCGGCAAGGGCGCTTTTGACCAGGGTGCGCCCGGATTCGAGAAGCGGGCGCCAGGCGAGCGTCCGCCTGCCGGGGCGCCGGAGTCAAAACCCTGGGCAAAAAAGCCCGGCAAAGCGAAATTCGACAAGCCAAAGTTCGACCGGCCGAAATCCGACCAGCCGGCAAAGCGCAAGATGCAGAAGAAGCGGCCAGCGTAGGATCGCGACGGAAGCCGACCCGTGGCGAAACGCCTGCATTCTCTTTCGGTGGCAAATCGCAACCTTGGAGATTGGCCGAAGCGCCCGAACTTCGTCATCCACGGGCGAAGCGGACGCGTAGACCCGAGGATCCATTCCGTGACCTCGCGCGAAGAGTAGAGGCGGTGCGGTACAAGGGCCGTTCTGGATCGCTGCAACGCTCATAGGTCACGGAATGGATTCTATGGTCTGCGCTGCGTCGCTTCGCTCCTTGCTCCGCCATAGAATGACGAAGGCGTTGGTGCTGCCGGCTCGAGCGCGTCGCGCTGACCGGCTGGCTTGCCTTGCTTTGCTACACCCCGGCTCCGGCGCAGATACCGGCCGACGTCAGGTTCTGGCGATCTTGTTCAGCGCCGCTTTCGGCAGCCGCAGAAAAAGCTTTTGGCCATGGCGCTCGGCGCCGAGCCGACTGTAGAAGCGCAGCGCCCCTTCGTTCCAGTCCTCAGTGGTGAAGTCGATGCGACCGATGCCCTTGCGAAGGCAATGATCGGCGAGAAAGCCGACCAATGCGCGGCCGACGCCCTTGTCACGGGCGCTGTCGCGCACGAACAGATCCTTCAAAAACATCAGCCTTTCGAGATCGATGCCTGGGTGCGCAATTGCCACCGAGGCGAGGCCGGCCACCTCGTCATCCACGAAGGCCAAAGCGAAATGCGGATGGGCCGGGCTCTCATCGCCGAGCCATTGCCGCGCGGTGGCCGCAGCGAGGCTGTGATCGAGCGGCGCCTGCCGGTAATGCGCCGCCATCTCGCAAAGCATCGTGGCGAGCGCTTCGGCGTCGTCGACCCTCGCCCAGCGAACGTCGACGGTCATACGATCAGCCAAGAAACTTCGCGATGATAGCGTCGCCCATTTCGGTGGTGCCGACTTCCTTCATACCCGCCGAGAAGATGTCCTTCGTGCGCAGGCCGTCGTCGAGCACGGCGGCGATTGCAGCTTCGAGCTTATCGGCTTCGGCCACCATGCCGAAGGAATAGCGCAGGCACATGGCGAAGGAGGCGATCATGGCGATCGGGTTGGCGATGCCCTTGCCGGCGATGTCGGGCGCCGAGCCGTGCACCGGCTCGTAGAGCGCCTTGCGCTTCTTGGTCTTGACGTCAGGCGCGCCGAGCGAGGCCGACGGCAGCATGCCGATCGAGCCCGTGAGCATGGCGGCGATATCGGACAGCATGTCGCCGAACAGATTGTCGGTGACGATGACGTCGAACTGCTTCGGCCAGCGCACCAGCTGCATGCCGCCGGCATCGGCCAGCATATGGTCGAGTTTGACGTCTGAGTAGCGCGCCTGGTGCGTCTGGCTGACCACCTCGTTCCACAGCACGCCCGACTTCATGACGTTGCGCTTTTCCATCGAGGTGACGTGGTTCTTGCGCGTCCGCGCCAGCTCGAAGGCGACGCCTGAAATGCGCTCGATCTCAAACGTGTCGTAGACCTGCGTGTCGATGCCGCGCTTCTGGCCGTTGCCGAGATCGATGATCTGCTTCGGCTCGCCGAAATAGACGCCGCCGGTGAGCTCGCGCACGATCAATATATCGAGGCCCTCGACCACGTCCTGCTTGAGCGACGAGGACGCGGCCAAAGCCGGATAACAGATCGCCGGACGCAGATTGGCGAACAGCTCCATGTCCTTGCGAAGACGCAGCAGGCCGGCCTCGGGGCGGACCTCGTAAGGCACCTTGTCCCATTTCGGCCCGCCGACGGCGCCGAACAGCACCGCATCGGCCATCATCGCCTTTGCCATGTCGGCATCGGAAATCGCCGCGCCATGCGCATCGTAGGCGCAGCCGCCGACCAGCCCCTCCTCGGCGGTAAAGCCGCTGCCGAGCTTATCGTTCATGGCCGCAATCAGTTTCTTCACCTCGGCCATGGCCTCGGGGCCGATGCCGTCGCCGGCGAGCAGGAAGAGATTTTTCGAAGCCATGGAGAACCGTCCGGAAAGAATGAGTTTCTATTTGCACAGCGTCCCTTGCGCGCCGAAGAGGCGCGCGGCGCTGTGCGGCCGGCGCCTTGCTAAACGCCAGACGCTTGCGGCGCAAGGGGATGAAGACTCCGCTCCGCCCCTTGACCCCTTGCCGGCCTTGCAGAACTTGGGTTCCTCGCCCCCGCCAGAGGCGGGGGAGAGGTGGCCGCGAAGCGGTCGGAGAGGGGGCTCTCATAGGGCGCTCCCCCTCTCCGTCTCGGCTACGCCGAGCCACCTCTCCCCCACTTCGTGGGGGCGAGGAACCCAAGCTGGAACAGCGCCGCGCTGCCCTTCCGCAAAGCGCATGACAAGCTCTCACCGATGCGACAGAATATTGACCAGCCTGCCGAACGGGTCGCGCACATAGAAGCGCCGCACGCCCCAGGGCTCGTCGGCCGGACCGTATTCGATGGCGAAGCCGGCGGCCTTCATGGCGTCGAGCGACGCGTCCACATCGTCGACCTCGATCGAAAGGTCCGGCACCGGCGTATCCGATCCGCCTTGCGCCATGAAGCTGATCTGGACTGCCATTGTCTGTTGCGAGCCGTAAGTGGCGATCCAGCCCATATCCATGAGGAGATCGAGACCGAGGACATCCTGATAGAAGCGCTTTGCCGCCGCAATGTCGCGCGTTTCGGTATTGGCGACGATGCGCAGGACTTTCACCAGGTGCCGCTCCTTGGCTATGCCTGCCGTTGTCTCAGCCGCTTCGCCCTTTGGGCGACAGGCATCAAGCCGTGCGCCGCAGTGCCGTCACTTCGATCTCGATCTTCATTTCCGGCTTGTTGAGCTGGCACACGATCATCGTCGCCGCCGGGCGGATGTCGCCGAACGCCTCGCCGAGGATCGGGAAGACCACGTCAACAAAAGCCTGGTCGGTGATGTAGTAATGCGCCCGCACCACATCGGCCATGTCGAAGCCGCTATCGCGCAATGCCTTGGCAATGGTGGCGAGGCAGTTGCGCGTCTGCGCCTCGACCATGTCGGGCATGGTCATGGTGGCATAGTCGTAGCCGGTCGTGCCGGAGACGAAGCACCAGCCGCCCTGCACCACCGCGCGCGAATAGCCGGCGGTCTTTTCGAACGGCGAACCGGTGGAGATGAGCTTGCGCATGGGGGCCTCGCGTTGGGTTTGTCGGCATTGCATCTAGCAGCCGAAGCGGCATCGGTCGTGGGCCAAGCGAAGCGGGCCATTGTCACGACGGCAGACGCAAGCCTCGGAGATTGGCCGCAGCCATCCCTCCCATCGTCATTCCAGGGCGGAGCAAGGAGCGAAGCGACGCGCGCAGACCCTGGAATCCATGCCGTTACGCCGAGGCGTTGCGGCGGCGCAGAATTCTGCGCTGTCCCACTCCACGGCAACGGTCACGGCATGGATCCTCGGGTCTGCGCTCCGCTACGCGTCGCTCCGCCCGTGGATGACGAAGCCGCGCGGGTCGCGAAGCCGTGCGCTAATTCCCCGACCCTTGCGCGTCGTCATATGCCTTCTTGATATCGGCCGGCCAATCCTTCACCGGGGGCCAGGCTTGCGGCTCGCCATTGTCGCCGCGGCGGGCGAAGTAGACCTTGTGCTTGGCCGGATCGACCGCCATGAAGCCGTCATTGCCGCCGCAATCATGCGGCACGCAGCCGGTGGCGTAGAAGGCGCCCGATGCCGTCTTTTCGGTGCCGCCGCCGACCAGGAGGCTGGTCGTCATGTCGGACATGTCCTTGCCGAGCAGCGCCTCGCCCGCCTTGTAGACGGCCTCGTTGTGGAAGGCGTCGATGATGTTATCGAATTTCGACGGATCGACATCCTTCCAGTCGGTGCCGGGTTCCGGTGTGTAGGTCAGGTTGCCGGACGTCGTCAGCCCTTCCGTGGGCGACCATTGCAGCGTCGGCCTCGTCTCTCCCGGCAGCAGATAGGGCACGAAATAGATGGCGCCGTCGGAGACGGCTGCCGGCGGCGCGCCACATTCGTCCTGCTCGACCGTGGTGGTCTGGATCTCGCCGTCCTTCGGCTTCCAGACGATGACCTTGGCCGGGCCGCATTGATTGCCGCCGTCACCGACATCGACCAGCGCGACGTTGACGTCGCCGATCTTGACGATCTTGTCGAAAAAGACGTCGTAGTTGCTGGCCAGCTGCTTGCCGTCATAGGACAGCACCTTCTCGCCGTCCTGCTCCGGCTGCGTAATGGTGAGCTGCCCGCCCTCGAACGGTATCGGCGCCTGCTTATCATCGTCCGACGCGGCCTGGTCGTTGCCTGATCCCTGGTCCGTCGCGCCTTGATCGGCGGCCGGCTGGTCGGACGCAGCGGGCGCCGGCTGCGCGGCCGGTGCGGTGGTCTGCGCATTGGCGCCGACCGCGACGAGAAGAATAGCCGCCGAGGCGCAGGCCAGAAGCGAGCGTGTCATGACTGTCCCTCCATTCAGCCGCGAGCACAGCCGGCAAGGGGCGGGCCTGTCGATTTGAAGCCGTACCGCTCAGTCTCTCAGGCCCAGGGGCGCAGCTCGGCGTTCTTCTTCTCGAAGGACGCGATGGCGCCGGCCTTCTCCATGGTCAGCCCGATATCGTCGAGGCCGTTGAGCAGGCAATGGCGCTTGAAGTCGTCGAGGTCGAACGCGACCACGCCGCCATCCGGCCCGCGGATTTCCTTGGCCTCGAGATCGATCGACAGCGTCGCGTTCGAACCGCGCGAGGCATCGTCCATCAGCTTGTCCAGATCTTCGGGGCTGACGGTGATCGGCAGGATGCCGTTCTTGAAGCAGTTGTTGTAGAAAATGTCGGCGAACGAGGTCGAGATCACGCAGCGTATGCCGAAATCGAGCAGCGCCCAGGGCGCGTGCTCGCGGCTCGAGCCGCAGCCGAAATTGTCGCCGGCGACCAGGATCTGCGCCTTGCGATAGGCCGGCTTGTTGAGCACGAAATCCGGATTCTCCGAACCGTCCTCGTTGTAGCGCATCTCTGCGAACAGGCCGCTGCCAAGCCCGGTGCGCTTGATCGTCTTCAGATAATCCTTCGGGATGATCATGTCGGTGTCGACATTGACGATCGGCATCGGCGCGGCGACGCCGGTGAGCTTGGTGAATTTGTCCATGGTCCTTGCCCGTCTTGATTGCTGGGGGCACGGTTTACACAAAGCGCCGGGCAAATGAAAGGCACGTGTTGGCGGTTCGGATTGGACCATCGACCACAACATCGACACCACCCGCTTTCAAAACGCCGGCCTATCTGGCACCTTGGCGGCATGGTCTCCAAGGTTCTCTACGCCAGCGAGCCCACACTCGAAGTCGCCGAATTCCGTCGCGTGCTGGTGGAATCCGGCCTTGGCGAGACGCGTCCCATCGATGACGAAGCCCGGCTCAAGACGATGCTCGGCAATGCCAATCTGGTACTGACGGCGCGGCTCGATATCGAGGGCAAGCCGCTGATCGGCATCGCGCGCGGCATCACCGACTTCTCGTGGGTCTGCTACATCTCCGAACTCGCCGTCGCGGCGTCCGCGCAAGGGCTGGGCGTCGGCAAGGGCCTGATGGAGGAAGCGCGGCGTCAGCTCGGGCCTTCGGTAGCCATCAGCCTGATCTCCGTGCCCGTTGCCGTCGGCTTCTACGAGCGCATCGGCATGGCGCGCATGACCGACGCCTTCTGGTTCTCCCGCAAGCGCTGACTTCCCCAGCCGGCTCATAGGCTGCAGGCGACAATTTCTTCTGGCTCGCCGCTTGACATGCAACCAAATGGTTGCATATTAGGCCATGAGCATGGATGCTGTCTTTCGCGCCTTGGCCGACCCGACCCGCCGGCTGCTGCTGGACAGTCTCCATGCCCGGAACGGGCAGACGCTGAACGCGCTGTGCGAACACATGGATATGACGCGGCAGGCGGTGACCAAGCACCTGGCGATCCTCGAGGAGGCGAACCTCGTCACCACCATGCGTCGCGGCCGGGAGAAGGAGCACTACCTCAACCCCGTTCCGATCAACGAAATCGCCGAGCGCTGGATCGGCAAGTTCGAGCGCCATCGGCTGACTGCATTGAGCGACCTGAAGCAACGTCTTGAAAGGGAAGAGCCGTGAGCGAGAACAGCTTCGTCTATGTCACCTATATCCGCACAACGCCCGAGAAGCTCTGGCAAGCGCTGACCGATCCGGAATTCAACCGGCAGTTCTTCCTCTGCTCGCATCAGGAGAGCGACTGGAAGGTCGGCTCCAGCTGGAAGCTGATTTTTCCTGATGGCCGTGTCGCGGACTCGGGCGAGATCCTGGAAATCGACCCACCCAAGCGCCTTGTCATCAAATGGCGCAATGAATGGATGCCCGAGGTGAAGGAGGACGGCTACACACGCTGCACCTTCGCCATCGAGCAGGACGGCGAGTTGACGAAACTCGCCGTCACTCACGAAGCGGACGGCCCGCACAAGCTGATCCCCAACGTCTCCAAGGGTTGGCCACTGGTGCTGGCGAGCCTCAAGAGCCTGCTCGAGACCGGCAAGGGTTTCGAGCGCCCGCCGTCGAAGGGTTGATGGTCGTTTCGGAGTCGAAACAATCTGGAGGAGGTCGCGATGATGCTCCGGCATTCCTGGCCGCATGCCATGGCGAATGGCGAGACTGCTATGGCCCTTGCCGAGGTCCCTGCCCGTCCAGAGCAGGTCTTCGCCGCACTGGTCACAAATGAAGTCGAACGCTGGTGGGGCTCGTCCGACACTTACCTTATGACCGATTGGGCGGCCGATCTTCGCGCCGGCGGCCGCTGGAATGTCCTTGTGAGAACGACGGATGGCCGCAGCCTGCCTGCGAGCGGGATCTTCCTCGAAATAGAGGCGCCGCGCCGGATCGTGCACACGCGAAGATACGACTGGGACCACCCGACGCTCGGCCGGCGTGAGACGACCGTCGCCTATCTCCTGGAATCAGTCGCCGGCGGCACAAGATTTACCATCTGCCATGGCGGTTTCGGCGGCCTTGCCGAAGCCGCGGCCGAACATGCCGACGGCTGGGCACGCGTGCTCGGCTGGTTGCAACGCTATTTCGGCGCGGGTAACCCGGTCTGGACTCAGCAGGAAACCAGGCGATCCTCGATCCCGCCGAGGTAGGTTTTCCATATGTGGTCCGACAGCTGGCGACGATAGTCCGGATTTGTCGCGAGCGAGCGGTAGGAGGCGCCGCCGACATGAAAAAGGGCTTCGTCGAGCATGTCAAAGTCGGCGATTTTCCCCTCGACGTTCACCGCGACGGATTTTGAGTGGGCCATCTCGAAGTCGGCTGCAGGGTGCTTCGAATACAATGCCGGCCAGTTGCCGCCGCCAGTATCCATTCCAATATCGAGCCGATTTCTGAAGTCAAGCTTCGCATACTCGACAGTAGGGAAATTGTAGAAGCAGAGGCCGGCCCAGTAATACCAGCCGGGCTCGTCTTCGACAGTCTGGTATAGATAGCTGGACTGGGCATGCAGCGACAACCCATAACCGATCTTGCGTCCGACGCGTTGCGCGATATCGATCGGTCTGACCGGGAAGCAATCGTGATCGATGAACCCGAACATGTCGGGTTTGAGGTGCTTGACGATGTTGTGGAAGACCCAGGTCTGGGAGATGCCGTGTGATCTGGAAGGATTCGTTTCGAAATTTCTGGGCAGCCGGAAATACGCGACCCCGCGCCGCGCGCAGACCGCTTCGATCGAAGCTTGCGCATCTTGCTTCGACGAATTGTCGATCACCACAAGCTTGGTCCCGGTTGGGAATATCTGCCAAGCCTTGGTGAGCACGTCTATGATCCAAGGGATATTGAATGCGATTGTGAAGCAATAATTCCGCTCGGGTTTCTCGCTTAGACCGCGGGCGAATGCATGGCCTTTTGACGCGGCGCTTCCCAGGAACTGGCGGTACAGGATCTCGTGGCGGAGTCCCAACAGCAGTTGGACTCCCCTTGTGCGCCGAAAAAATTCGACAGCCTTTCCAGACACTGTTTGCCCCACGCGCCCAACAGGGCCGACAGTTACATGACAAAGCCGGCATGAGGCAACGACATTCGTCGACAGAACCGGATATTGCCGGCCGGGCCGGGCTTTCCGCTCAAATGACGTTCAATTCCCTGAACGCCCTACCCTCCGCCACGCGCTCGTACCCGAACGCCGTGCAGTCGATCGTCCGGTAGCCGCCATGCACGATGAGCTCGGCGAGCGACTTGCCGACCGCGGGCGCCTGCTGCAGGCCGTGGCCGGAAAAGCCGTTGGCGAAGAGGAAGTTTTCCACCTCCGGATGCGGCCCGATCACCGCGTTCTGGTCGAGCGTGTTGTAGTCGTAATGCCCGACCCAGGCGCGGGTCGGCTTGATCGCCTCGAAGGCCGGGATGCGGGTGGCTAAAATCGGCCAGATCACCTCTTCGAACAGCGGCCACTCGACCTCGAAATCATTTGGATCGGGTGCATGATCGCCGCCCTCCGGCTCGGCGCCGCCGGTGATATAGACCGAGCCCTCCGGCCGTACATAGATGCCGGAAGGATCGACCAGCAGCGGCATGTCGGCATATTTTTCGCGCGCCTCGAAGACGAAGACGTTGCGCTTGCGCGGCTCGACCGGCAGCGCCAGGCCGGCAAAAGCCGCGACCTTGCCGGCGTTCGGCCCGGCGGCGTTGACGACGATGCCGGTAGCAAGCGTCTCGCCATTGTCGAGCGAGACGCTGGTGACACGGCCACCGTCGCGCGCGATGCCGGAGACCGACGCCGTGATGAAATCGATGTTCTTGTCGCGCAGCGCCTTGCGGAACAGCGTCAGCATGGCATGCGCGTCGAACCAGCCCTCGCCGCTGCGGCCAAAGGCGCCGGCGGAAATGCCTTCGGCCGACAGCCACGGGAAGCGCTTGGTGAGTTGGTCGGCGTCCTCCAGCACGATGTCAGCGCCCTCGGCGACCTGCGTCTCGTGATTGGCCTTGAGGATCGGCAGACCGGCCTCGCCGGCAAGGATCAGATAGCCGCCCTCGCGAAAGCCGATATCGGCGTCGGCGCCAAAGGTCTCCTTCAGCCGCCGGAACAGTTTCAGCGTGAACTGCGACAGACGGATGTTTTCAGGGATCGAGAATTGCTGGCGGATCGAGGCGCACGACAAGGTCGTCGCCGCGTGGGAAAATTGCGGATCGCGTTCGATCAGCGCGATGGAACCCGTAAAACCTTCCTCGCGCAAATAATAGGCGACGGAGGACCCGAGGATGGCTCCTCCGATGATGACGATGTCGTAGCGCATTTTTTCTCCGATCAGAGCAATTCCAGGAAAAGTGTGTAACGGTTGGGCTCGGCGCCGTCGCCTTCCGTCCGGAATTGCGTAGAAACAAATACTTAGAGCGGTTCAACTCTTCCGTGGCTGAACCGCTCCAGGCCGCCGCGCCTTCACGCAACCGGCAAGTCGATCTCGAAGCGCGTGCCGCGTTCGGAGTCAACCAGCCCGATCGTGCCATCATGCGCTTTCAGGAGGGCCAGCACGATGCCGAGCCCCATGCCGGTGCCGCCGGTCTCGCGCCGCGTGGTGAAGAACGGCTCGAAGATTTTGGTTCGATTTGCGGTTGAGATGCCGTCGCCGTCGTCGCCGACATGGACCAGTACGCGCCCGCCAGCAGTCGAAGCATCGATCGCCACCTGTCGAGCGCCGTGCCTTGCCGAATTGTCGATCAGGTTGGCGAGCACGATCGCCAGGTTCTCGGCCGAAATGCCGAGGCCGATATCGCCGCCGGCGTCGATACGCGCCTCAAGCCTGGTGTCGATCGGCAGAAGCGCCAATGCAGCGCCAAGCGTCGTGTTTTCGCCGCTGGGCGCCAGGTTTTCGGCGCGTGCCAGGTCGAGCAGCCGGCGCACCAGGAGATTGAGCCGCCCGGCATCGGTGACGATGTTGTTGGAGAAGCGTCGCCGCTCGGTCTCGTCCATCGCCCCGCCGGAATCCCGAAGCAACTCCGCCGCGCCCTGGATCGCCGTCAGTGGCGATTTCAGTTCATGCGAGACATGGGTGGCGAAGGTCTGGATGCTGTCGGAGCGCGCCTGCAACTTGGTCGCCATGTCGAGAAAGGCCGCCGACAGCGCCGCCATCTCGCGCGTGCCGTGATGGTCGAGCGGCCTGATCGCGTCGCGGTCGCCGGCGGCGATGCGTTTGGTGCGGTCGATCAGCGCATAGATCGGCCGGCTGACGGTGCGGATGAACACCAGCGCGATCAACAGCGTACCGCCGAGAATCGCGATCGCCGCCAACGTCACCTTGCCGCGCTCGCCATAGAGATGCTTGACGATGTTGTTGGGCGTTCGCGACAGATAGACGACGCCGGCGATCCGGCCGGCGACCTCGACCGGCATGGCGACGAAGACGCGCACCCTGGTGCCGCGGCTCACCGAATAAAGCGGTGGCGGCGGCTGGTCGGGGATCCTTAACCGGAGCTCGCTGGCATAGACGCCCGAAAGCGCGGTCCGCACCTCCTCGACCTGGCCAAGCGAAAGGCCCATCTCGTCGCCACCGGCAATCACCACGCCACGCGGATCGAGCAGGCGGAAGCCGGCAAGGGTCGTTTTCTGCGTCTCGTCCAGAATGCCGTCGAGCCGCGCGCCGATGGCCGCGAAGGCGGGATCGGCGGTGGCCGGAACCGCCGCCGGCCGCATCGGCATGACGTCATCCGAAGCGAGATCGAGGCGTGGCTCGATCGGCTCATAGGGATAATTATTGTCCCTCGCGGGATCGACCGAGATCGGCGAACCCAGCTTTTCCGGGGGAATGCCGGCGGCGCGCAGCTCCTGGGCATAGACGGCCGCGACGACCGCCCCTTGCGCGATGAGCTCGCCCTCGGTCTGGCGGATCAGCTGGTTCTCATAGAGCCGGAAGAAGAACAGCCCGACCAGCGGCAGCGCCATCACCACGATCAGGATGGCGAAGACGACGGTGGCGAGCCGCGGCCGCCACCTTTCCTTGCTCAACCACCGCATCGGCCGAGCCGGAAGCCGACGCCATGCACCGTCGCGATCGCGTCGGCGCAGCCGATCGCCGCCAGCTTGGCTCGCACGTTGCGGATATGGCTGTCGACCGTGCGTTCCGAGACATGGATGTTCGAGGCATAGGCATTGGCCATCACCGCGTCGCGGCCGAGCACATGCTGCGGGCGGGCCAGAAAACCTTTGAGGATCGCGAACTCGATCGCCGTCAGGGTGAGCGGCTTGCCGTCGAAGCTCGCCGCATGGCTTGCCGGGGCGAGCATAAGCTTGCCATGCGCGAACTGCCGGTCGTCGGCTTCTTCCTCCGCGGCTGCCGGACGCGCGCGGCGCAGGATGACGTTGACGCGGGCGACCAGCTCGCGCGGGCTGAACGGCTTTGTCACATAGTCGTCGCCCCCCATTTCAAGGCCCAGCACGCGGTCGATTTCCTCGTCGCGCGCCGACAGGAACAGCACCGGCACGTCGGAGCGCTGCCGGAGCCGGCGGCAGACCTCCAGCCCGTCCATTTCCGGCATGCCGATGTCGAGCACGATGAGGTCGGGCGCGCGGCGCTCGACCGCCTGCAGCGCGGCCGCGCCATCGGCCACGCCAAGCGTCTTCATGCCGGCCTTTTCCAGCGCGAAGCAGATGATCTCGCGGATATGCGGGTCGTCGTCGGCGACGAGGATGTTGTGCGGCATGGAATCAGCGGCCCGGCGCGTGAGGTTCGGTGACGGCAGGATTAGAGCAATTCCAGGAAAAGTGCGAAATGGTTTTCCGCCCGGCGCTGCATCAGGAGGCGCTGCATCAGGACAAGGAGATGAAGCGACGAACCGCTCGGGCCTGTGCCGAGCGCACGGCGAAGTTGACAAAGAGCGTCATCGCCGAGCCTTCCTCGGAGTGTTCGTCCCGACCATGTGGCGCGATCTTGGGGCGAAAGGCAGGACGTCTGCCTCACGGCACGGCCCTGGCGGCTCGACCAGCCACCAGCCGTCGTTGCATAGCCGACGTGGCAGAGACCAGCGGGGTTTGTGATCTGTTCGCATGCCGCCTCTTTCGCCGGCCGGCGCGGAAAGCGCGCGGCGGATTGGAGGAGGTTTTCCGCAATGATTTGCAGTTTTCGTGCAGGTTGCTCTTCCAGGGTCATGCGCTCCGAGGTCATTTCCGAACGCCGGCGCCGCCCCTCACCTGCCTGCCGGCATCCTTTCCCCGTATAGTGACGGGGAGAGGGGCGCCGTCGCCGGCGGTTTCGCCAATCGCCAGCATTGCAGGATGAGAGCCGAGGTCGCCGCCAGCCCTTTCTCCCCGTCACTATACGGGGAGAAATGCCCGGCAGGGCAATGAGGGGCAGCGCCAACCTTAAAGGTCAGCGGGCGTTACTTGCCTCGCCCGCCATCACCCGGCATAGATCGGCCATGACCGTTGAGACCTATCGCCCGCGCCGCTCGGTGCTCTACGTGCCCGCCTCGAACGACAAGGCGCTCGCCAAGATCGCCTCGCTTGCCTGCGACGCCGTCGTCATCGACCTCGAAGACGGCGTCCTGCCCGCCGACAAGGCAGCGGCGCGCGACAAGATTGCCGGCATCCTCGCCGGTCCCGAACGGCGCTGCGAGATGGTGGTGCGCATCAATCCTTTAGCCAGCGAATGGGGCGCCGACGATCTTCTGGCGGTAGCCAGGGCCGGGCCCGACGGTATTCTTCTGCCCAAGATCGGCACGCCGCGCGATATCCTCGAGGCGGGCGACCTGCTCGACGACAATTTCGCGCCGGACAGCGTGAAACTATGGGCAATGGTCGAGACGCCCAAGGCGCTGCTCAACATCGGCGCTATTGCCGAGCTCGGCCGCGATCCGGCTTCGCGCCTGGCTTGTTTCGTCGCCGGAACGAATGACCTGGTGAAGAGCACCGGTGTTCTGGCAACGCCCGACCGGCGCTATCTGATGCCCTGGCTGATGCAGCTGGTGCTCGCCGCCCGCGCCGGCGGCCTCGACGTCATCGACGGTGTCGCCAATGATTTTCGCGATCTCGATGCCCTGGCACGGGAGTGCGCCGAGGCCGCCGCCATGGGCTTTGACGGCAAGTCGCTGATCCACCCCAACCAGATCGAGCCGGCGAACCGCGCCTTTTCGCCGTCGCCCGAGAGGCTGGCCACGGCCCGCGCCATCAGGGATGCGTTCGCGCGGCCCGAAAATGCCGGCAAGGGCGTGATTGCGATGGACGGCCGGATGGTCGAGCGGCTGCATCTGGCCGAGGCGGAGAAACTTCTGGCGAAGGCCGCCGTTGTTCGCGCATGATGCGCAAGGCGGGATAGAAACGATTTTTCAGGACCGTGAGCGGCTTTCCGCCCAGTCACGACAGGATAGGCTCAATGAAACTCTACCGCTTCCTCACCGGCCCGGACGACGCCACCTTCTGCCACAAGGTGACGGCGGCGCTGAACAAAGGCTGGCACCTGTTCGGCTCGCCGACCTATGGCTTTGATCAGGAGGCGAAATCGATGCGCTGCGGCCAGGCCATGGTGAAGGACGTCGAGGGCCAGGAATACATGCCGGATACAAAGCTCAGCGACTGGTAGATACAGCGGATCTCCTCCGCAAAGGGCAGGGCAATCGCATAATAAAGGCGCGCGGCAGCGTTCCCTCCCCCTTGTGGGGAGGGTTAGGGTGGGGGTCCTTCTTCGCAAGACTCATATGCGATTGCCCTGCTCTTGTGGGGGGAGATGCCCGGTCCACCTTCCGTAGCTGCAGCTGGTGCGAAGGACAGGCAGGGTAGAGGGGCGTGAAGGAACGGGGCGTCCGCCTAGAGCGATGTGACGCTCAACCCGGCGCCACCTGCTCGGCGGCTTCCTCGATCCGCTCCATGTCGTCGTCCGACAGGCCGAAATGATGGCCGATCTCGTGGATCAGCACATGGGTGACGATGTCGCTCATCGTTTCTTCGTTCTCGGCCCAATAGTCGAGTATGGCGCGGCGGTAGAGCGTGATGCGGTTCGGGCCTTCGCCGGTCTGCGGATTCCAACGCTCGGCGATGCCGCGCCCCTCGAACAGGCCGAGCAGGTCGAACGGGGTCTCCAGCGACAGGTCGTCCATGATCTCGTCGGTCGGAAAATCGGCGATCTGGATGATGATCTCGCCGGTGAGCTTGCGAAACTCTTCCGGCAGATGGGCGTAGGTCTCCAGCGCCAGAAGCTCCAGCTCGTCGATCGACGGCGAGAGCTGGTCGTGCCAGGTGCGTGTCTTGTAGATACGGGCCATGGGGTTTCCTTTGATCCCGGCATATAGGCTTTCGCGCCGATTGAGGCAAATGAGCCGGCTGGTGTGCGCTTTCACGATAAAAGACGAAGGAATAAATTCCTTGTGACTCCGCTTGACTCTTTCGGGCGCCTCTGGAATCTATAGGAACATAACAGGAACAATTGCTGCCGGAAGTGAACGTCATGGCGATGAGCGCCGTGGCGCGGGACACTGTTTTTGCCCTGCGCCGCCAGATCGCGAAGATTGAAGGAACGCTGCCCGAGCGCCTGGAAGCCCCGGCGCCCGGCGCGCTTACCAATGCTGCCGGTTCGGATATGACGCTTGTCCGGCGCGGCCTCGCCGTGGCTTCGGCGGACGCCTTCCTGCACACCGGCATCGAGCGCCTCGACACCGCCCTTGGCGGCGGCCTGCCCAGGGCGGCGCTCAGCGAGATCCATGGCCTGGAGACCCGCGATGCCGGGGCTGTCGCCGGCTTCGCGCTGTCGCTTACGAGCCTGATCCTCAAGGAAAGCCAAGGCCTGCCGATCCTTTGGGTCGGCACCGCGGAAATTTTTCACGAAGCCGGCCTTCCTTATGCCAGGGGTCTTCATGCCCTGTTCGGCATCGAGCCGGAGCAATTGCTGTTTTCCGAGGCGCCGAAGCTGCTCGACGCGCTGTGGATCGCCGAGGAAGCCGCCCGCATGACGGCCTTCGCCGCGGTCATCCTCGAGGTCCGCGGCAGTCCGCAGCGGCTCGACCTCACCGCCACGCGCCGGCTGCATGCCCGTGCCCAGAATGCCGGCCGTCCGGTGCTTTTGCTGCGCCAGGCCGGCGCGGCCGACCCCACCGCAGCGCCCGTGCGCCTCATCGTTTCGGCCGCGCCCGCGGCGAGCCGCGAAACGGTCGCCGGGCCGCTCGCCGGCTCGATCGGCCGCCCCGCCTTCAAAGTCGATATCGGCAAGAGCCGCACGGCCCTGCCCGGACAATTCACACTGGAGTGGAATCCCGATGAGCACGCTTTTGCAGAAAAAACAGAGAATTCTGTCGCTGTGGTTCCCGCATCTGGCCGCCGAGCGGATCCTGCGCCAGCGTCTGGGGCGGTCCTGGCGTTCCCGTCCGTCGGCTCACCTGCCACTGGTGATCAGCCATCGCGACAACAACACCCAGCGCATCGCAGCCCTCGACGAGCGGGCTGAGGCGCTCAGGCTGAAGCGCGGCATGGGCATTGCCGACGCGCGCGCCATGCATCCTTCGATCGATGTGGTCGAGGCCGACGCGGAAGCCGACCGCCGCCTGCTCGAAGGCCTCGCCGACTGGTGCGACCGTTACACGCCGCTGGTGGCGATCGACGCCGAGGACGGGCTGTTCCTCGACGTCACCGGCTGCACGCATCTGTTCGGCGGCGAGCGCGCCATGCAGGACGAGATCCTCGCCCGCTTCTTCCAGCAGGGTTTCGATGTCCGTGCCGGCCTCGCCTCGACGCCGGGCGCCGCCTGGGCGGCGGCACGCTTCCATGGCGACCGTATCGTTGCCGGCGGCGAGGAGGAGGCGCTTCTGGCACCGCTTCCATTGTCGGCGCTGCGCATCGCCCCGGAGACCCGCGCCAGCCTGGAGAGCGTCGGCCTGCGCACCGCCGGCGCGGTGATGGCGGCACCGCGCGCGCCGCTCGCCCGCCGCTTCGGCGCCATTTTGCTTTTGCGCCTCGATCAGGCGCTCGGCCGCCTCGACGAGGCCGTGTCGCCGCGCCTTCCCGTCGCGCCGCTCTCGGTCGAGCGTCACCTTGCCGAGCCGGTCATGCTCACCGACGATATCGAGCGGCTGGTGAGCCGGCTTGCCGTCGCCTTGAAGACCGACCTCGAACGCCGCGGCGAGGGCGCAAGGACGCTGGCGCTGCTTCTCTTCCGCGTCGACGGCGCCATCAGCCGCATCGCGGTCGGCACCTCGCGCCCGATGCGCGAGCCGCGGCTGATCCAAAAACTGTTCCATGAGCGGCTCACCGCGTTGGAGCAGAACATCGATGCCGGCTTCGGCTTCGACCTCGTGCGGCTGTCCGTGCTGTCGGTCGCCGCCTTCGACTTGGCTCAGGGCGACCTCACCGGCGAGACGGACGATGATGACGCCGATATCGCTTTGTTCGCCGACCGCGTCCGCGCCCGCCTCGGCGAGGCCGCCGTGCTGAAGCCAGTGGTGGTCGAAAGCCATCTGCCGGAACGGGCCGTCAAAACTGTGCCTTTCGCCGAAGTGCCGCAAAGGCGCGCGCCGTCGAAACAATCCGACCGGACCGCTCCGCCGATGACCATCTATCCGCCGGAGCGGCCGGTGCGGCTGTTCCGCTCACCCGAGCCGATCGAGGTGCCGGCGACCGAAATCCCCGAGGGGCCGCCGATGAATTTCCGCTGGCGGCGCGCGCTTTACCGCGTCGCCCGCGCCGAAGGGCCGGAACGCATCGCCGCCGAATGGTGGCGCCAGCTGCCCGGCGCGGAAGAGGCGCCGACCCGCGACTATTACCGTATCGAGGACAGCGTGGGGCGCCGCTACTGGCTCTACCGCCAGGGCCTCTACAGCAGCGCCTCGCAGGCCGCGCCGCCGCGCTGGTTCATGCACGGGGTGTTCGCATGAACGCGCTGACCGCCATCCCCTATGCCGAGTTCGGCATCCGGTCGAACTTCTCCTTCCTGCGCGGCGCCTCGAAGCCCGAGGAGCTGGTGGTCACGGCGAAATTCTACGGCTTTGCCTCGATCGGCCTTGCCGACAGGAACACGGTCGCCGGCGTCGTGCGCGCCTGGCAACAGGCCAAGGTCGAAAAGATGGCCTACCATCCCGGCTGCCGCCTGGTTTTTGGCGACGGCACGCCGGACATTCTCGCCTACCCGCGCGACCGCCAGGGCTGGGGGCATCTCTGCCGCATGCTGACGCAGGCCAACCTGCGCGACGAGAACGAAAAAGGCGCGACGCTGCTCGAATGGAGCGACCTGCTCGAATGGGGCGATCTGATGTCGCTGGCGGTGCTGCCCGATCTGTCCGGTGGCGCTGAAGACAGCCTGTCGCTTATTAGCCGGCTTAAAGACCGCTTCGGCCCGGCACTCCGGCTGGCCGTGGCGCCGGATTATGGCGGCAACGATCGCTTCCGCATCGAGCAGGCGGCGGCGATGGCCGAGCATGCCCGCGTCCCGCTGATGGCGACCAACGACGTGCTCTATCATGCCGCCGAGCGCCGGCCGCTGCAGGACGTGCTGACCGCAATCCGCCTCAACACGCCGGTTTCCGAGGTCGGGCTGGAGCTGACGGCCAATGCCGAGCGCCATTTGAAACCGCCGCTGGAGATGGCGCGGCTTTTCCGCCGGCATCCCGAGGCGCTGGCCGAGACGCTGCGCTTTGCCGGCGAACTCACCTTCGCGCTCAGCGACCTCGAATACAATTATCCCGACGAGCCGACCGTATCCGGCCTTGGGCCGCAGGCCGAGCTGGAACGCCTGGCGCGCGAAGGCGCGGCCGTGCGCTATCCGGCCGGCGTCCCCGACCATGTCACGCAGCGGATCGACAGCGAGCTCGTTCTGATCGAGCGCCTGAACTATGCCCGCTATTTCCTGACCGTCCATGACATCGTCAAATTCGCCCGCAGCCAAGGCATCCTTTGCCAGGGCCGCGGTTCGGCCGCCAATTCGATCATCTGCTTCTGCATCGGCATCACCGAGGTCGGCCCCGAGCGCATCGACACCTTGTTCGAACGTTTCATTTCGGAGGAACGCAACGAGCCGCCCGACATCGACGTCGACTTCGAGCATGAGCGGCGCGACGAGGTCATCGCCTATATCTATGAGAAATACAGCGCCAAGCGCACCGCTCTGGCCGCCGCCGTCATCAGCTATCGCGGCCGCTCCGCCTTGCGCGAGGTGGCCAAGGCCATGGGCCTGTCGGAGGATGTCCGCAGCGCGCTGTCGAGCACCATCTGGGGCTGGTCGACCTCGGAACTCGGCGAAAGGGAAGCCAATGCCGGCGGCCTCGACCGCACCGATCCGCTGTCGCGGCAGGTGCTTGAGCGCGCCAACGAGATCATGGGCTTCCCCCGCCATCTTTCCCAGCATGTCGGCGGCTTCGTCATCACCCGCGACCGGCTCGACGAGGTCGTGCCCATCGTCAAGACGGCGATGGAGGAGCGCAAGATGGTCGAGTGGGACAAGGACGACCTCGACGCGGTGAAGATCCTCAAGGTGGACGTGCTGGCGCTCGGCATGCTGACCTGCCTGAAGCGCGCTTTCGATCTGCTCGAGACCCACTATCGCGCGAGGGACGATTATGGCCGGCCGCTAACGCTGGCGACGATCCGTGAAGCCGATACGCGCGTCTACGACATGATCTGCCGGGCCGACACGCTCGGCGTCTTCCAGATCGAGTCGCGCGCCCAGATGTCGATGCTGCCGCGCCTCAAGCCACGCACCTTCTACGATCTCGTCATCGAGGTGGCGATCGTGAGGCCCGGCCCGATCCAGGGCGACATGGTGCATCCCTATCTGCGTCGACGGCAAGGTAAGGAAAAGGCCGAATACCCCAAGCCTGAGTTGGAAGAGATTCTCGGCAAGACGCTCGGCGTGCCTTTGTTCCAGGAGCAGGCGATGAAGATCGCCATCGTCGCCGGCGGCTTCAAGCCTGGTGAAGCCGACGAGTTGCGCCGGGCCATGGCGACCTTCAAACGCACCGGCACGATCGGCAATTATGAAACGCGAATGGTCGAGGGGATGGTCAAGAAGGGCTATCCGAGAGAGTTCGCCGAGCGCTGCTTCAAGCAGATCGAAGGCTTTGGCGAATATGGCTTTCCCGAAAGCCATGCCGCGTCCTTCGCGTTGCTGGTCTATGCCTCCTGCTGGTTCAAGACCTTCTATCCCGACGTGTTTTGCGCCGCGATCCTCAACGCGCAGCCGATGGGTTTCTACCAGCCGGCTCAGCTCGTGCGCGACGCGCGCGACCACGGTGTCGAGGTGCGTGAGGTCGACATCAACCATTCCATCTGGGACTGCACGCTGGAAGGAACCGCCTTCGATCCGTCCCGCATCCTCGAACGCCACGCCTCGATGCGCGGCGTCATCGAGACGGCTCATGCCGTGCGGCTCGGCTTCCGCCAGATCAAGGGTCTGTCCGAAGAGCGCATGGATGCCGTCGTCGCCCGGCGCGGCGATGGTTATCGGTCGGTCAGGGATGTCTGGCTGCGTTCGGGCCTCGATGTCGGCGAGATCGAAAAGCTGGCGCAGGCCGACGCTTTCCGCTCGATCGGCCTCGACCGCCGCGCCGCGCTCTGGGAAGTGCGCGCGCTCGACGGCAAAAGCGCCGCCGAGAAACTGCCGCTGTTCGACCAGCCGTCACTGGGTGGTCTGCGCGAGCTGGAGCCGGAAACGAAGCTGCCGAAGATGCCGCTCGGCGAGCATGTCGTTCACGACTACCGTTCGCTCGGCCTGTCGCTGAAGGAGCATCCCGTCGCCTTCCTGCGTGAACGGCTCACCCGTGCCGGCATCACCCCCAATGCCCGCCTGCCGTCGGTGCGCGACGGCCTCCGCGTCTCCGTCGCCGGGCTGGTGCTGGTGCGTCAGCGGCCGGGCAAGGGCAATGCGATCTTCCTTACGCTGGAGGATGAGAAGTCGATCGCCAACGTCATCATCTGGCCGCGCGTCTTCGACCGCTTCCGCTCCATCGTCATGGGCGCGCGCTTCATCCGCGTCACCGGGAAATTGCAGCATGAATCGGACGTCATCCACATCGTCGCCGACAGGATCGAGGACCTGACCTCCTGGCTGAGCGTGCTGCTGCATGAAGCACCCGTCATCGAGCATCGTCCCGCTGAGCCTTCGGATTGGCCAGGGCCACCAAATGGTGGCCTGCCGGCCCGCCAGGACAGCACCGCGCTGTCGGAAACCGCACAGCAAGTCATGCCGAGGGGACGGAATTTTCAGTAGAACGACTGCGGGTGCCGCCACCCTGCCGAAACCTTGATGTCGGCGGGACAGCGCCCCCCTCTGGCCTACCGGCCATCTCCCCCACAAGGGGGAGATCAGACGTCACGGCGGCTTTCGCCAATCTCCAACATTGCAGCAATGTCGCAGCGACTGAAGATGTCCGGCTGGACAGAGGGGGGCGTGAAGGATCGCCAACAGACGACTTCATTCATACCGATAACTTGTCGATTCACGAAGGTCCGCTGAGCCGCGGCGGCGGTGCCGGCAAGACATCCTCGGCCGAAATCGTGCGCGCCTCCGACGGCAGCATGATCGGGATGCCGTCGCGCACCGGATAGGCGAGCTTGGCCACGCGCGAGACCAGCTCGCCGCGCTCGGGGTCCCAGGTCAGCGGCCCCTTGGTCAGCGGGCAGGCAAGCAGCTCCAGAAGCTTCGGATCAACGGCGGCTTTGCGCCCATCGCGTCCGTCCGCCATGTCAGTCTCCCTTACTCCGGTCGTCCTATTGCAGACTTGACCCAAACGCGTCGTCCTCGCGCGCCAGCGTCATTTCAGTAATCGCGATCAGCGTCTCGGCGCGCGTCTTCAGGTCCGGCGCTTCCAGCAGCGCCTGCTTCTCGGCCGGTCCGTAGGGCGCCATCATCGACAGCGCGTTGACCAGCATGCCGTTTTCGGCGCGGCTGACGCTCTCCCAGTCCGCCTCGAGGTCGTTGGCCTGCAGATAGGCGCGAAAAGCCTTGAGCAGCGCCGGCCGGTCGACCTCGGCGCCGGCCGGGTCTTCCTCGAGGTCGGCGAGAAACGGCGCGATCCTGCACTGCCGGAACGGCGCCTTTGCCGTGAGTTCCTGCCCTATGCGAAACCGGCACACGCCCTGCAGCGAGATCAGGTAACGGCCGTCGCCCGTTTCGGCGAGCGAGATGATGCGCCCGGCGCAGCCGACATTGCACAGCTCCGGCTCGCCATCGTCCCGCAATGCGCCGTCGAGGCTGGGCTGGATCATGCCGATCAGCCGCGAGCCGGCCATCGCCTGGTCGATCATCTGCAGGTAGCGCGGCTCGAAGATGTTGAGCGGCATGCGGCCGCCCGGCAGGAGCAGTGATCCGGCAAGCGGGAACACCGGGATCGCCGGGGGCAAATCCTTGGCAAGCCGATAGAGTGCGTTACCGACCCGCACCGCAACCCTCCCAAAGCAACGCCGGCAAGCGCATCAACCTGCAATCTCCTCTCGCACCGGCAAACTCCTCTTGAGCGGGCAGCGGACCGCCAGCTTGCCCTTATCTGGCGCTGGAGCCCCGCTGCTCAAGCCCGCCGGCCACGACAGCCGGCAAAAAAATTCAGAGCAATTCCAGGAAAAGTGCTTAGCGGTCAGGTTCGGCGACTTCGCCGTAGCCTTCCGTCCGGAACTGCGCAAAAACAAAACTCAGAGCGGTTCGGCGATTGTGTGAAACGCTGAACCGCTCTACGAGAACAGCAGCGACGAAAGCTTGCGCCGCGCGTCAAGCGTCGCCTCGTCGGTCATTCCCCAGGCCTCGAACAGCTTCAACAGCTGCGCCTTGGCGCCGTCGTCGTTCCAGGTCCGGTCGGCCTTGACGATGGCCAGCAGATTGTCGGCGGCAGCATTCCGCTCGCCGCGCGCATTCTGGATCATCGCCAGATCGAAGCGCGCCTGATGGTCGGCCGGATTGGCGGCGAGCCGGCGCTCGAACTCGGCCGGATTGCCCAGCCCCGCCGCTTCCGCCGCAAGCGCCATCTTGGCGCGCAGCGCGGCCAGCGCCGGCGCGTCCTTCTTGTCCTCGGGCGCCCGGGCCAGAACAGCCTCGGCGCCTTCGGCGTCCCCGGCATCGAACAGGATCTCGCCGAGGCCCGCGACCGCCTCGATCGTCTCCGGCGCCTGCTCCAGGATCGCGTCGTAGATGTCGGCCGCGGTCTGGACGTCGCCGGACGTGCGCGCCTCGGCCGCCGCGGCAAGCGCATCCGCGATCTGTGGCGCGCCGCCACCCTTGCCGCCGACCTTCTGGATGAACTGGGCGATCTGGCTTTCGGGAACAGCGCCCATGAAGCCGTCGACCGGCTGGCCGTCCTTGAAGGCGATGACCGCGGGAATCGACTGGATGCCGAGCTGGCCGGCGATCGAGGGATGGTCGTCGATGTTCATCTTGACCAGCTTGACTGTGCCGCCGGCGGCCTGCACCGCCTTTTCGAGCTGCGGCGTCAGCTGCTTGCACGGCCCGCACCATGGCGCCCAGAAGTCGACCAGCACCGGCTGGCGGCGCGATTCCTGGATGACGTCGGCGGCAAAGCTGGCGGTCGTGGTGTCCTTGATCAGGTCGGCGGCCGCGGGCGCGTCGCCAAGCGAAACCTTGGCGCGGTCGCCGCCGCCATATTGCACCGTCTGGGCGTACTGGCCGCCATTGCCGCCAAACGCGCCGCTATACGGATTGTTGTCGCTCATCGTATCGCCCTTTCGGTCGCGCCCTCGGGCGTCGGCGCCCGGCGCGTCGTTGTCGGATTCGGTTTCGCCTTCCATGTGGCGATCAAGCCGAGACTTTCAAGATAACAGGATCGTGGCCGGTTGCCTCGACGAATCTGATCAGATCGGGGGCGGCGATCGAGGTCGTCGCCTCATTGGTCAGCGGATGGCCGTTGATGACGTCGTGGCTCATCAACTCCTGGTCGAGCACCGCCTTGACCTTTCCTCCCGTGTCGTTGATCAGGCCGAAAACGGTGACCGCCCCGGGGATGACGCCGAGCAGTTCCATCAGCATCTCGGGCTTGCCGAAGGACACCCGGCTGGCGGCGCCGATCAGGTGGTGGATCTGCTTCAGGTCGACCACGGCCTCCTCGCCGACGGTGACGAGGAAATAATTGTCCTTCTTGTCCTTGAGGAACAGGTTCTTGGTGTGGCCGCCATGAATTTCGCCGCGCAGGGCCTGGGAATCGGCCACCGTGAACAGCGGCGCGTGGCGCACCGTCGAGACGGCAATGCCGAGATCGGCGAAAAAGGCGTTGAGCTCGGCTTCGGTCTTCGGCATCGGTCCTCACGTCGTCCAACAGGGCTGATGCCGTTTACGGCCAACGATGCCTCCAGGGCAAGGCCGCCTTGGGCCGGACAGCTTAATCCGGATACCGGAGAAAACGCTGGTCACACGCGGAGCCGGCTCCAAAAGACCGTCATTTCCCTGTTGCAATCGCCGCGCTCTTCGGCCATATAGGCCCGGCTTGCGGCCCAAGGCCGCGCGAGCGGGTGTAGCTCAGGGGTAGAGCACAACCTTGCCAAGGTTGGGGTCGAGCGTTCGAATCGCTTCACCCGCTCCAGTTCCCTCCAGGGATCAAGCGCTTGTGAAATGGGCCGGTTTATCCGGCCTTTTTCATGTGTTCGGCCAGCGCGTATCAGAGAACGCGATACGCCGTCTCAGTCCGGTTCGGCTTTCATTACAATTGCGAGCACCGGCGCCATTTCCAAATCCTTGTATTTGAAGTGTGCGGCACTGCCCTGTTGCTGCATCAATTCGACAGTTGATGGGGCTACTCAATGGGCTGCAGTGCCGGCGGGTCGAACGAGAAAGGGAAAAGGCCGGCTTTAAGGCTCGCCCTCGGGTCGGCGCGCGGCCTCGATCCAACGTCCGATCACATTGGGTAACATTTGCGTTCCACCTCCATTTCAATGCCGGGATGACCGCTATATCCCGCCTTGGGCCGAGAACCGCCGGCGATGAATTACACCGCGACACGACGCGACCTGACGGCCCGTTCCGGAAAAGCGATTCCATCGCTTCTCCATTCATTGCAAGGAGAGTCATCATGCGCTCTTTCACAGCAAAAACCATCGTTGCCGCTTCGATCCTCGCGGCCATACCGCTTTCGAGCGCCTATGCGGTGCACCGCCACCACAGGGCACCGGTCGACACCATGACCACGGGATCGGTGCCGGCGAACCCGGAAGCGAGAGCGGCGATGCAGCAGTTGCAGGGCGTAAAACAGGGTATCCGTGAAGCTAGGCAGGTCGGCAAGATCACGCAGGACCAGGCCCGTGACCTTATGCAGCAGGCGGATACCATCCAACGCACCGCGCTGACTTCCGGAGACCGTTCGGCGCTGGGCCAGATCAACAGGCTGGATCAGCGGCTTCAGAGAGCCACCGGCCAGGGAACCTATATCGGTAGCGGCGGCGACGGCGGCTACTATCCGAACGGCTGACGAATATTCGTTCTTCATAAAGCGGCCGCCGGTGCGATCAGACCTACCTGAGCCCCACCGGCGGCCGGAAATCATCCGGCCCCCATGCATGTCGCCCAAAAGTGCGCAGCGGTTTTGGGATAACGACATGCATCAAAACAAAGACTTAAAGCGCGTCGCCTGAATCCGTTTCATCGCGACGCGCCCTAGCGGCCAAGCCCGACCAGCCGGGCCGAGCGGGCAAGCCCTTCGAGGGCGCGCTTGGCCATGCCTCTTGCCGGTCCTTCCACCGGCGCTACGGCGAGGCTGCGCCGCTTTTCCTGCGCAAAGCCTTCGAGCTCGCTGAAGAAGCCGGCATCATGGAAGCGGAATGCTTCCACCGTGCGAAACGCTTTCACACCGGCCTTTGCCGTCCACTTTTCGCCTTCCTGCCTGGTGACGGCAACGTGGGTTTGGCCCTGTATGACCCGCGCCAGCCGCTCTTGATCCGGCTTCGTGCCCGGCGCGAAGAACCGCACGGCTGCGCCGAAGGCGCGGTGCGGATCCGTCACCAGATCCTCGTAGCCCACCAGGAGGCGCTCGAAACTGGCCGGATTGTCCACCCACTTGGCCATGAACGCAGCCCAGCCCTCGGCCCGGATGCGCGCGAACTGTTGGAAGCTTTCCTTCGTGTCTGCTCCGCCGTCCAGCAGATACAGCTCGAAGTCCGAGATCGTCGCCGGGGTGAGCGATCGGTACTGGATCAGATAGGGCACGTCCGGCAAGATCGGAACGGACAGGTCGAAGTCGTGGTTCTTTGTAAAGTTCATGCCCGGGCGCGTGCACGGCGCGCTGCCGCAGCAGGCTGGATCCTTCGGGTAGAACAGGCAGTATTTGAAGTCGCCGCCGAAATAGGCGAGCGCAAGACGATGCATCAGATGATGCCCACTCCGCGGCCAGCTCATGCCGGCGACGTATCTGACTTTCACGCGACTCGAGCCCCTGTTGTCACGCTTTTGTGATACACTTTCCATAGTCGGCGGAATGCCCGGGGTCCAGCGCCTGCGGGCCATCGCCCACAGCCTTGATGTGTCGTGGTCTTCACAGGACGGCGCGGAGGCTCCGCGAGATTTTATCGATCAGCTGGAACAATCGGCCCTCGGCGGAGATTTGGCTGCGCTGAACTGGAGCAATTCCAGGGAAAGTGCGAGCGGTTTCCCGTCCGGAATTGCGTTAAAACAAGGAGATGGAGCGGTCCGCCGGTTCCGTGAAACGGTGAACCGCTCAATGCATGTTGCCCAAAAGTGCGCAGCGGTTTTGGGATAACGACATGCATCAAAACAAAAACTTAAAGCGCGCCGCCTGAATCCGTTTCATCGCGACGTGCTTTTAGGAGCGCCGATGAGGTTCGCAGCGATGCAGGATCCATGTGACGACTGGCTCGTTTGTGATCTGGTTTACGATCTCCCGGCGGAGATAGGAGGATGGCTTCTGATCGGGCTGACGCGAGGCGAAGCCGAGCAACTCGCCGACCAGGCTAATGCAGGAATTATCGAGCAGGTTACCTCGTCAGCCCCATTCGCCAGCGTCGCCTGACGACGCGAACAATTCCAGGAAAAGTGCGCAGCGGTTGGGTTCGGCGACTTCGCCGTAGCCTTCCGTCCATAATTGGATCGCCTCACCCGCTCCAGTTTCCCTTTCGGGATCGATGTTCGAAAAAGCCGCGGTTCTCCGCGGCTTTTCGTGTTTCGGGCGGGAGGGGACCGCAGCCGACAAAAAAAGGTCGAGAGCCGCGTCGCATCCATGGGCCGATTTGCTCCGGCCTTCGGTTGAGGTCGTAGCGAACCTGTGACCCGGCGACGACCTGGTATGTGCAATCCCGCCGCTTAATGCCCGTCGCCTAGTGATTGTGGGACTGCTGGAAGCCGGCGACGTCATACTGCGATACGCTCTTCGGATTCTTCGAGTTCTGCGGCTGCTCGCCTGCGTAATGTGTTCCCGCGTTGCCATCCGGGTTGAACGCCGAACCCGGAGCAGAGGCGGCGTGGCCCGGCGTGGCGTCCCCTGTCTCGGGGGTCCCGATGGTTTGGCTCGGCTGACCTTTCGTGCCGGTTACGGAGTGGACATCGGTGGCCAGGGCCATGCCGGTGGAGGCTATGAACAAGCCGGCCACTATTGGCGTGAGGAGATGTTTCATCGTGTACTCCTAAAAGCATTGGGTTCAGGAGGGCGCTCGGGTCTTTGGAGCACCCGGCGAGTCGGACATCGTGCTGCTACAAACGCTTTTCGTCGGCCGATCGTCCTGAGCCTCACGAAGCTGTGATGTCACCGAGGCTGACCGGCCTGCCAGGCTGATTGTGCGACTACCCCAGCCGCGCCCTTGTCGTCCGCGGCGTCGCCAGCAGCAAGCTCGTCTCGCTGCCCGTTATCCCCGGGATCAGCCTTATTCGCCGCAGCACCGCGTCGAAGTCGGTGAGCGTGGCGGTGCCGAGCTCGACCACCAGGTCCCAGCGGCCGTTGGTGGTGTGGATGGTCGAGACCTCGGCGAGACCGCCGAGCGCTTTGACGACGCGGTCGGCGGCATGGCCCTCGATCTCGATCGTCATCACGCCGCGTATCTTCTGATCGACCGCGTCGGCGCGCAGCACCACCGTGTAGCCGATGATCTCGCCGGATTTCTCCAGCCGCTCCATGCGCGACCTTACCGTGGCGCGCGACACGCCGAGGTCGATGGCGAGATCGGATACGCTGCGCCGCGCATTATGCCTCAACAGCGTCACCAGCTTCTCGTCAAGAGTGTCCATTCCTGTCCATTTCGATCAAATCATCTGCCCATTATGATAGATCAGCCTTCTCGAAATGCCAATTTTCGCTGTTCAAACCGCCAGCTGCCGATGAGCCAATCCCTCGATATTCACTAGGGCCAAAGAATCATGCGCTGCAGGATCGTCGGCGCGCCGGTACAGGACGGCGCGGGCAGGATGGGATGTGAAATGGGGCCGAGCGCGCTGCGCACGGCGGGGCTGGTCTCGGTGCTGGCCGAGCTCGGCCACGAGGTCGAGGACTGGGGCGCGGTCGAGAAGGCCGTGGCGCGCCCGGTGGCCCATGGCAACCTCGCGCTAAAGGCGCTGCCGGAGATTTCCGCCTGGACCGCCGTGATCGCCGAGACCGCCTATGCGGCTTCGCGCGACGCCATGCCGATCTTCCTTGGCGGCGACCACTCGATCTCCGCCGGAACCGTCTCCGGCGTGGCGCGCCGCGCCGCCGAGCGCGGCCGGCCGCTTTTCGTGCTGTGGCTCGACGCGCATCCCGATTTCCACACGCTCGACACCACCACCAGCGGCAATCTGCATGGCGTGCCGCTCGCCTATGCCAGCGGGCAGGCGGGTTTCAAGGGCTATTTCCCGGATCTGCCTGAAGCCGTCGACCCGGCCCGCATCTGCGCCATCGGCCTGCGCAGCGTCGATCCGGCCGAGCGCCGTGCGATCACTGAAGCCGACGTCACCGTGCACGACATGCGCGCCATCGACGAACACGGCATCGCGCCGCTGCTGCGCGCCTTCCTGGCCCGCGTCGAGAAGGAGAACGGGCTCTTACATGTCAGCCTCGACGTCGATTTCCTCGACCCTTCGATCGCCCCTGCCGTCGGCACCACCGTGCCCGGCGGCGCCACCTTCCGCGAGGCGCATCTGGTGATGGAGATGCTGTCCGATAGCGGCCTGGTCTCCAGCCTCGACCTCGTCGAGCTGAACCCGTTCCTCGACGAGCGCGGCCGCACCGCGACCCTGATGGTCGACCTCACCGCCAGCCTGATGGGCCGCCGCATCATGGACCGTCCGACCCGCAGCCATTCCGGGAGCCTCTGACCATGACCCAGCCTTCGCGCCTTGCCATCGTCCCTTTCGTCAGCGTCGACCGGATGATGAAGCTGGTGCTCGCCATCGGCGTCGAGCGCTTCCTCACCGAGCTCGCCGCCTATATCGAGGAGGATTTCCGCCGCTGGGAGCTGTTCGACAAGACGCCGCGCATCGCCTCGCACAGCCATGACGGCGTCATCGAGCTGATGCCGACCAGCGACGGCCGGCTCTACGGCTTCAAATATGTGAACGGCCATCCGAAGAACATGCGCGAGGGCCGCCAGACGGTCACCGCCTTCGGCGTGCTGGCCGATGTCGGCTCCGGCTATCCGATGCTGTTGACCGAAATGACGATCCTGACGGCACTGCGCACCGCGGCCACGTCCGCGCTCGTGGCCAAATACCTGGCGCCCAAGGGCTCGCGCGCCATGGCCATCATCGGCAACGGCGCCCAGTCCGAATTCCAGGCCATCGCCTTCAAGGCGCTCATCGGCATCGACCGGCTGCGGCTCTACGACATCGACCGCTCCGCCTCGGAGAAATGCGCCCGCAATCTCGCGGCCAAGGGGTTCGACATCACCATCTGCTCGACCGGACAGGATGCCGTGGAAGGCGTCGACATCATCACCACGGTGACCGCCGACAAGCAGTACGCAACCATCCTCACCGACAACATGGTCGGCTCCGGCGTTCACATCAACGCCGTCGGCGGCGACTGCCCCGGCAAGACGGAGCTGCATCGCGACATCCTGCTGCGCTCCGACATCTTCGTCGAGTTCCCGCCGCAGACGCGCACCGAAGGCGAGATCCAGCAGCTTGACGCCGACCATCCGGTGACCGAACTGTGGCAGGTGATGACCGGCCAGGCGCCTGGCCGCAGGGCGCCGGAACAGATCACGCTGTTCGATTCCGTCGGCTTCGCCACCGAGGATTTTTCGGCGCTGCGCTATGTCCGCGACCAGCTTCAGGCCACCGGCCTTTATGAGGAGCTCGACCTGCTCGCCGACCCCGACGAGCCGCGCGACCTGTTCGGCATGCTGCTCAGGGCCGCCATGCAGCCGGCTGCCTAGAGCGTTTCACCGTTTCACGGGAAACGGCGAACCGCTCTATCTCCTTGTTTTTACGCAATTCCGGACGGAAGGCTACGGCGAAGTCGCCGAGTCCAACCGCTCACACTTTTCCTGGAATTGCTCTAAGCAATTCCAGGAAAAGCTGGCCGCCCGGGATCGGCATGCGGACATCGGTCCTATAGGGGACTGGCCGCCGACCGGATTCGCCAGGCTGCCGATGCAATGCCGAATTCGCGCTTGAACGCCCGGTTGAACGCGGCCTCGGATTCGTAGCCTGCCTGAAACCCGATCCGGGCGACGGTTTCGTGCGAGCCGCGCAGCTGCTGCGCGGCAAAACGCAGGCGCTGCCTGCCGAAATAGCGCATGGGAGGCTCGCCCATGATGCGTGCGAACCGTTCGGCAAATGCCGAGCGCGAAAGGCCGAGCTGACTCGCCAGCTCATCGACCGTCCAGTGATGGTCCCTTTTGGCGTGAAGCAGATTGACGGCCTCTCCGATCACGGGATCGGCGAATCCGGCAAGCCAGCCGCGTTCATGCGGCTGTATCGATTCGATATAGCGGCGGACCGCCTCGATGAACAAGCATTCGGCGAGCTGAGCGAGCAGCGGCAGCGAGCCTTTCCGCCCGGCCGCCATTTCCCGCGCGGCAAACCGAAGCGATGTCTCGATCCAGTCGGCGGAATCTGCTTCCGAAACCGCAAGCTTGAGCAGGCTCGGCAAGGCTTTGATCACCGGATCGTTCGGGGCATCGGTACCGAGGAAGCCGCACATGATGTGCGTGCGTTCGCCGCCGCCGCCATAGGTGATCCGCCTATGCTGCCGTTCGCGGGAGGCTCGACGAGCCCCTTGGCATTGACCGCCTCGACGTTCAGATCGCTGCCAAGCCGATGCCCGTCATTGGCGGGAAAGACGATGATCTCTCCGGCTTTGACCGCAACCGGTTCCTCGTTGGCAATCTGCAGGAACACGCACCCTTCCTTGACGTAGTGATAGGCGATCACATGGGCCGGCAAGGGCATCTGCAGCAGGCCGACTTCGTTCGGCCCGATTGCCGTCGCGGTGACGCACCAGGGTGCGCTGAATTCGCAATCGAGGAAGATGCCGCCTGAGAGGCGCAGCGTCCGCAAGACATCCAACAATACGTTCACCGCCAGCCTCCCCAAAAGGATCGAGCAAGAGGATCGAGCAACGAATTCGGCGTTGCGGTCATTACCCGCCGGCGCCTCGGCCAGTATTATGAAAACTAACATTTTTTCCCGCCATGCGCAGCCTGTTGATGGTGGGAAATAGCCGCCGGCTTTGCGGCCTGCCCGTCGGGCCCGCCGCTTGGGAGCAAGGAGCGCAAATCATGGCACAGTCCACACGCAACCTCGTGGTGGTTGTCACGCAGGGAGCCGATCACGAATTGTCTTCCGTCGCCTTCACCATTGCCAACGGCGGCATAACCGCCGGCCTCAAGGTCTCGGTATTCCTGACCAGCGCCGCCGTCGACCTAGTCCGCAAGCGGGCCGTCGAAAATCTGGTGGTGCATCCGCTTGAGCCCCTGGCCGCGCTGATCAAGGATTTTCTGGCCCGCGGCGGCAATCTGTGGGCCTGCACACCTTGCGTGAAGGCAAGAGGCTACACACAGGATGATCTCGTCGCCGGTGTCGAGATCACCGGCGCCAGCAAGATGCACGAACTCATCAAGGATGGAGCGGCAACACTCAGCTTCTGAGGCTACCGCGTCAGCGTCGTCGGGAGGTCCATCATGACTACATTGGCTGCATTCGATCCGAGCGAGCTGGAAGCCAAGGTCAAGGCAATGTACCGCAGCGTCGCGGAAAACCCGCGCGGCGAATTCCATTTCGAGATGGGGCGGGCTCTGGCGGAACGCATCGGTTATCCGCCCGCTGATCTCGACCGCATTCCGGCCGAGGCAATCGAATCTTTCGCCGGGGTTGGCTACCACTTCGATCTTGCCGATCCGAGACCCGGCGAGACCGTTGTCGACCTCGGCAGCGGATCCGGCATGGATACGTTCGTTGCAGCGCTCAAGGTAGGGCCGCATGGCACCGTGGTCGGGATCGACATGACGGATGAGCAGCGCTCGAAGGCGGAGCGGCTGCGCGACCGCGGCGGCTTCAACAACGTGACTTATGTAAAGGGCTACATCGAAAACGTGCCCCTGCCTGACGCTTCGGCCGACATCGTCATCAGCAACGGGGTGATCAACCTGGCGACGGACAAGAGCGCCGTTTTTCGCGAGGCGTCACGCCTGCTCAAATCCAGGGGCCGATTGGCAATTTCCGACATCGTCACCGAAGTGCAGCTGCCCGAGACGATTTTCTGCAACTCGACTCTCTGGGCGGCCTGCATCGGCGGCGCTGCGCAGCAGGATAGCTACTGTTCGCAGATTGCGGCGTCCGGATTGAGTATCGCAAAGGTTCAGGAGAACCCGGCCTACCAGTTCATTTCCGACAACGCCCGCAACGCTAGCAGGAAGTTCGGTGTGAAGAGCATCTCGCTCCTCGCCCTCAAACCGTGAGTGGAGCCGTGGCTCAGGATCGGGGTGCGCAGCTTTCCCGCTCGACCAGACGCGGCGCCAGCACCTCGCGGCGCGAAGGCGCTTCCGGCTCGCCAAGGCGCTCGAGCAGCAGGCTCACCGCGCGCGTGCCGATCTTTTCCACCGGCTGCGCGATCGTCGTCAGCGGCGGCCAGGTCGTGATGGCATAGGGGATGTCGTCGAAGCCGACCATCGAGATGTCGTCGGGAACCCGCAATCCGCGCGTGCGCAACGCGGTGATCGCGCCCATGGCCATCAAATCGTTGCAGGCGAACACCGCCGTGATGTCCGGCGCCTGCGCCATCAGCTGTTCCATCGCCAGCCGGCCGCCGGCGAAATGATAGTCGGAATCGACGATCGATGACGCCGGCAGCTCGATGCCTGCCTCGCCAAGCGCGCGGACAAAACCGCGCAGGCGGGCCGGGCTGGAGCTCGAATCGCGCGGGCCGCCGATGACGCCGATCTTTCGATGCCCGAGCCCGACCAGATATTTGCCGGCGAGATAGCCGCCATGGTCATGGTCGACCAGCACCGAATCGACATTGACCGACTGGATCTCGCGGTCGAGCAGCACCGCCGGCATATTGGGCAAGAGGCGGGCGAAGACCCGCGCATGGTCGGACGAGCCGGCGAAGATCAGCCCGTCGATCTGCTTGGCCATCAGCACCGAGAGATAGCGCTCCTCCTTCTCGGCATTGCCGTCGGAGTTGCAAAGAATCACCGTGTAACCGGAAACGAAGCCGGCATCCTCGATCTGCCGGGCGACGCTGGCGAAGAACGGGTTGGAGTTGTCGGGCAGAAGCAGGCCGATGGTCTTGGTTTCGCCGCGCCGCAGGCTCCTCGCCACCGAGTTCGGGCTGTAGCGGAGCGCCGTGATCGCGACGCGCACGCGCTCGGCCGTCTCCGGCTCGACATGGCGCGTATGGTTCATCACATGCGAAACGGTTGCGACGGACACCCCCGCATAGCGCGCGACATCGGCAATCGTCGTCATGGCCCTGGTCCCCGACTGCTCCTACATTTTCCTCGCAACTCCGGGCGTTCTCCCGGAATGCTCAGCGAATCTTCCGCAACAGCCTCTCCCGGTACGCGTCTAGGATGACCGCGAGCACGATGACAAGGCCGATTACGATGGGTTTGAAATTGTCGCCGACGCCGAGCAGCTGCAATCCGGTGGAGAGCACCTGCAGGATACAGGCGCCGACCAGCGTGCCGATGATCGAGCCCTTGCCGCCGCTGAGGCTGGTGCCGCCGATGATGACGGCGGCAATGGCGTTGAGTTCGTAGCCGACGCCGGCGATCGGGCTGCCGATGTTGAGGCGCAAGAGGTAGACCATGGCAGCGATGCCGGCGGTGAGCCCGCTGATGGTGAAAGCGGCGACCTTGTAGAAGTCCGGATTGTGGCCCGACAGCCGCACTGCCTCGTCATTGGTGCCGACGGCGAAGATCATGCGGCCGAAGACGGTGAAGCGCAGCACGAACCAGCCGGCCGCGATCACCAGCACCGCGACCAGGAAGATCGACGGCAGGAAGCCGCCGATGATCAGATTGCCGAAATCGACGAAATTCTGCGGCAGGCCGGTGATGGTCGAATTGTCGCTGACGACGCGGGCCGCGCCCGCGGCCATGTTGAGCATGCCGAGCGTGACGATGAAGGACGGGATCTTCCAGCGCGTCGAAATCCAGCCATTGAGGAAGCCGCAGGCAGCGCCCGTCGCCATGCATGCGAGCAGCGCCAGCGTGATCGCGACGGCCGGCGACAGGCTCTCATTGATCATGACCGTCGCGCCGACCACGGTGCACAGCGCCAGCACCGAGCCGACCGAAAGATCGATGCCGCCGGTCAGGATGACGAAGGTCATGCCGGCCGCCAGCACCGTGTTGATGGCGATCTGCACGAAGATCTTCAGCGCATTTCCCGAGGTGGCGAAGTAGGGCGCGCTGGCCGAGAAGAACAGCGTGATCAGCACCAGTGCCAGAAGCACGCCGGCATCGCGCACCAGAAAGCGCAGGAACTTTGCTCTTCCGGGAGAAACAGGCGCCGCCACGGTTGCTTCGGACGTCTCGCTCATGGTCGCACATACTCCTGATAGGCGAGCGACAGGATGCGCTCCTGGTCGAATTCGGATCGCGACACCTCGCCGACGATCTTGTTCCTGGAAAAGACGATGATGCGATGGCACATGCCCATCAGCTCGGGCAGGTCGGACGACACCATGATGATGCCCTTTTGCGCCGCCGCCAGCATCCACAAGAGTTGGTAGATCTCGCGCCGCGCGCCGATGTCGACGCCGCGCGTCGGCTCGTCGAGGATCAGCGTCGAGGTGCCGCGGAACAGCCACTTGGCCAAAACCACCTTCTGCTGGTTGCCGCCGGAAAGATTGCGCACCGCCTGCTCGATCGAGCTCGCCTTGACGCGCAGCTGGCCGACGAGATCGTTTGCTGCCGCGCTCTCGGCGCGGCGGTTGAGCAGCCCTTTGCGCGAGACCTTGCCGAGGTCGGTGATGGTGATGTTCTTGTCCACCGGCATGTCGAGCAGCAGGCCCTGCCCCTTGCGGTCCTCGGTGAGGAGGCTCAAGCCATGCCGCACCGCGTCCTTGGGCGCGGCGATCGCCACCGGCTTGCCGTCGATCTCGACGACGCCGTCGAGCTTGGGATCGGCGCCGAACAGTGCCCGCATCGCCTCGGTGCGGCCGCTGCCGACCAGGCCGGCGACGCCGAGGATCTCGCCATGGCGGACGGCGAAGGAAATTTCCGGCGTTGCGGCATCGCGCTTCAGATTGGCGACGCTGAGCGCGACCTTGCCCGGCACGATCGCGGCATCGAAACCATATTCGTCGGCGATGTCGCGGCCGATCATCATGCGCACCAGGTCGGGCACGGCGAGGCCGTGGAGATCGCGGGTCGCGACCAGCCGGCCGTTGCGCAAGACGGTCACCCGGTCGCCGATCTCGAACACCTCGTGCAGCCGGTGCGAGATGTAGATGATGGTGACGCCCCTGGCCTTCAGCCGCTTGATGATGGAAAACAGCCGCTCGATCTCCGGCGGCGTCAGCGTCGCCGTCGGCTCGTCCAGCACCAGGAGCTTGCCGTCGTAGCTCAGCGCCTTGGCGATCTCGACCAGCTGCATCTGCGCCACGCCGAGCGCCTCGACCCGCGTCCTCGGATCGATGTCGAGGCCGACTTCCTTAAGCAGCGCCAAGGCGCGGCTGTTGAGCGCCTTGCGGTCGACGATGCCGAAAGCGCGGCGCGGCAGGCTTTCCAGCATCAGGTTCTCGGCGATGCTGAGATAAGGCAAAAGGTTCAATTCCTGATGCACGATGCGGATGCCGCTCTGCTGCGCATCATGCGGCGTCCTGGGCTGGTATGGCTGGCCGTTGAAAGCGATCGTGCCTGAGTCCGGCTGGTAGATACCGGCGAGCAACTTGATCAGCGTCGACTTGCCGGCGCCGTTCTCGCCCAGGATGATGTGGGTCTCGCCGCGCGCGATCGACAGCGACACGCCGCTCAGCGCGACGGCACCGGGAAAGATCTTTCCGACCCCTTCAAGGGAAAGAATTGCATTGTCCATTTGAGCGGGATCCTGAACTGCGCTCTTCGGCTCGAGGGCGGTACGAGCGCGCCGTCATCGCCGCCGGCACTTGCCGGCGGCGACGGTGAGACAAGCGGAACGCCGTAGGGAGTGCCGGCGCCCTGGCTCGCCTCAGGCGGTGATCAGCTTGACGTCGGTCTTGACCCAGCCGGAGAATTTCTCGCCGGCAAGCTCGCGCAGCCCGTAGTCGATGCCCATCGCCGCCATCTTCGCGCCGTACTGCTCGACGGTGGCGAGCATCTTGCCTCCCTTGAGCAACGGACCGACGGCCGGGATGTTGTCGAAGCCGACGACCTTGATCTGCCCCGACTTGCCGGCCGCGTCGATCGCCTTGACGACGCCGAGCGCCATCGAATCGTTGGCCGCCATCACGCCCTGGATGTCCGGATGCTGAGTGAGGAAGTTGGTCATCAGCGTGTTGGCCTCCTCTGTCTCCCAGTGCGCGGTCTTGGAGTCGAGCAGCTTCAGCTTGTACTCCTTTATCGAATCGTCGAAGCCGAGCTTGCGCTGCTTGGCGTTGTCGGCCTCGGGATTGCCCTCGAGGATGACGACCTTGCCGCCCTTGCCCAGCACCTTGCCGAGCGCGTCGCCGGCAAGCTTGGCGCCGGCCCGGTTGTCCGGACCGAAGAAGGCGAGGTCGATGCCGGCCTTCTTCTTGGCTTTTTCGTCGAGCGCGACATCGATGTTGATGACCTTGATGCCGGCCTTCAGCGCCTTGGCGATCGGCGTGACCATGGCCTTCGAATCGGCCGGCGCCACGACGATGATGTTGTAGTTCTGGGTGATGAAGTTCTCGATCGCGTCGACCTGCGCGGCGAAGTCGCGCTCGTCCTTCATGCCGACGGCGGCGAAATCGAACTTGTCCTTGTTCTTGGCCGCATAGTCCTCCGCGCCCGCCTGCATCTGCTTGAAGAACTCGTTGGCCAGCGACTTCATGACCAGGCCGACCTTCGGCTTGTCGGCGGCGAGAACCGGGCCGAGCGGCAAAGCGAGCGCGCCGGCGGCCAGCGCGCTGGTCTTCAGGAATTGGCGACGCGAGAACTGGCCCAGATCGAGGCCGTGCGTATTCGAAATCTTGCTCATGCTTTCCTCCACTTGATTAGGCAGTAATCGGTTGCGTAACCGATTACGTGACAAAGTAGAGCGCGGATTTGCCAGGTGTCAATATCGCGATCGGGGTTGCCGAGGCCACCGGCGCCGAAACTGCCAATCTCCCCCACAAGGGACCCGCGAGGGGGAGATTGCGCGCTCGGTCATCTTCGCCAATCGCCGAGAGGGCTAGCTCGGCGCGGAACCACCCTCAACGCCAGCCCAGCGCCGGCGCGACGTGCTTCAGGATCGCTTCGATGACATGGGCGTTGTAGTCGACGCCGAGCTGGTTGGGCACGGTGAGCAGCAGCGTGTCGGCCTCGGCGATCGCCTCGTCTTCCTTGAGCTGTTCCACCAGTTTGTCCGGCTCGGCGGCATAGGTGCGGCCGAACACGGCGCGCTTTTCCGGCTCGATATAGCCGAAGTGGTCCTGGCCCTCGCTGCCGCCGAAATAGGCGCGGTCCATGTCGTTGACGAGCGCAAAGATGCTGCGGCTGACCGAGACACGCGGCTCCCTGGCGTGGCCGGCTTCCTTCCAGGCGGCGCGGTAGGCTCTTATTTGCTCGGCCTGCTGGATGTGCAGCGGCTGGCCGCCCTCGTCGAATTTCAGCGTCGAGCTCTGCAGGTTCATGCCGAGCTTGGCCGCCCATACGGCGGTGGCGTTGGTGGCCGCGCCCCACCAGATGCGTTCGCGCAAGCCGGCCGAGAACGGCTCGAGCCTGAGCAGGCCGGGCGGATTGGGAAACATCGGCCGCGGGTTGGGCTGCGCAAAACCTTCGCCGCGCAACAGGTCGAGGAAGATCTCGGCGTGTCGGCGCGCCATGTCGGCGTCGCTCTTGCCCTCTTCCGGCACGTAGCCGAAATGGCGCCAGCCATCGATCACCTGCTCGGGCGAACCGCGGCTGATTCCCAACTGCAAACGCCCGCCGGCGATCAGGTCGGCCGCACCCGCGTCCTCGGCCATGTAGAGCGGGTTCTCGTAGCGCATGTCGATGACGGCGGTGCCGAGCTCGATGCTCTTGGTCCTGGCGCCGGCCGCGGCCAGCAGCGGGAAGGGCGAGGCGAGCTGCCTGGCAAAGTGGTGGACGCGGTAATAGGCGCCGTCGGCGCCGAGCTCCTCGGCCGCGACCGCGAGGTCGATCGACTGCAAGAGCGCGTCGGCGCCCGAGCGGGTGCCCGATTGCGGCGAGGGCGACCAGTGCCCGAACGACAGAAACCCGATCTTCTTCATGTGCTCCGTTCCAGCTCGTCGCGGTCCATTGAACCGCTCGAAATTCTTCTGTTGCTGCAGATAGCCGGAGCTGTGCAGCGATTCAACGGACACCGAACGGATACAGACCGTCAATCGGCGCGGGATCCGGACACCCTTGGTATCGAGACGTTCGCCGAGATGCCCGGCTGTCGCGATTGCGAAGCTCGCCACTGTCATATGGCTGTAATGAACATTTCGGATCGTCCATGCCGTAGCGATTGCTACGATCTTCCCTGGCGAATGGCCGACCATCATGACATCCGACGATCCCGAAGACAGGCAAAGCGCTTTCGACGATCGCGTCGAGACGGCGCTGGAAACCCTGCCGCCGGCCGAGCAGCGCATGGCGCGTTTCTTCGTCGGCCAGAAGCAGGCGGTGCTGCTTGGGTCGGCGGCCGAGATCGCCGCCCTTGCCGGCACCAGCGATGCGACCGTGGTGCGCACCGCTCGCTCGCTCGGCTTCGAAAGCCTGTCGGCGCTGCGCCAGGTGCTGCTGGCGGACCTGACCGGCACGGCCTCGCCGGGCAGGCGGCTTGCCCGCACCTTGCAAGAGACAGGCGGCGACAGCGCCTCGGCGCTGCGCCATGTCGTCGGCCTGCATGAAAGCGCGCTCGAAGCGCTGAAGCGGCCCGAGATGGAAGCGGCCTTCGCCCGCGCCGTCGATATACTGGCGGCGGCCCGCCGCCGTCACGTCTTCGGCATCGGCCCGTCGGGCGCCATGGCCGAATACGCGGCCCTGCAATTCAACAGGATCGGCTTGCCGAGCAGCGCGCTCTCGGTTTCCGGCGTCTCTCTGGCCGACCGCCTGCTGTGGCTGGGGAGCGGCGATGCCGTGTTGATGATGGCCTACGCTCCGCTTTACCGCGAGGTCGAGATCGTCCTCGACCAGGCCGGCCTGCATGAGGTGCCGGTGGTGCTGATCAGCGACAATCTCGGGCCGCTGGTGTCCGACAGGATAGCGGCGACGCTGCCGGTGCCCCGCGGCAAGGCCGACCATCTCGCCACCCATGGCGGCACCATGGTGCTCATCGAGGCAATGATCATCGCCCTGGCGGCCAAGGTCGGCGAGACCGCGTTCGACAGCCTGGACCGGCTGAGCGGCCTGCGCGGCGCGATCGACAAGGCATGGATAAAGCGTGGGACACGCAAGAAGTCGATGCTGCTGACATAAAAGTGTCAGCTAAATTGTTATAATATAGAATTGGCATTACTTTGCCTAATCGAACAACAGGAGAGCGAGATGAAAATAAAGACAACGCTTGGACTTGCGTTGAGTTTGACGGCTCTGTCCATCGCCGCGCCGGCTTGCGCCGCCGACCTGGTGCTCTACGACGCGCTCGATTTCGCCGCTCCGGTCGCCAAGGCCTTCCAGGCCAAGACCGGTCTGACCGTCGACGTCGTCGAGCCCGGCAGCACCGGCGAGACGCTGGGCAAGATCGCCGCCGAGGGCGGCAATCCGCAATTCGACATCGTCTGGATCGACGGCTCCGCCGTGATGGAGCGCATGGCGGCCGACCATGTGCTGCAGCCGGTCCCGGCCGCGGCCTTTGACAAGATCGCCTGGACCGACCTCGGCAAGTCGCTGATCCCGCAAAGCCACGCTTTCCTGC
The DNA here is from genome assembly GCF_033977145.1 of Mesorhizobium montanum. NCBI lineage: Bacteria > Pseudomonadati > Pseudomonadota > Alphaproteobacteria > Hyphomicrobiales > Phyllobacteriaceae > Mesorhizobium > Mesorhizobium montanum. Next base: position 71,408 of record NZ_JAVIJF010000017.1, read on the forward strand.
CGACCGGCACCAGCACGACCGCGATCGAGGTCAACACCAAGAAGGTCAAGGCCGACAAGATGCCGAAATCCTGGGCCGACCTGCAGGGCTTCGCCGGCAGCGTCGCCGCCAAGGACCCGAACCTTTCCGGCCCGGCCTATCAGTGGCTTGCCGGCTTCTTCCAAACCAATGGCGTCGATGCCGGCAAGGAACTGCTCGCCAGGACGCTGACCAACAAGTCGCTCTCTGGGCTCTCCAGCGGCGGCAAGGTCAACAAGGCCGTGCTCACCGGCGACGCCTCGGTCGGCATCAACCAGGACAGCGCCATCTTCTCCAAGATCGCCGCCGGCGAGCCGGTCGTCGCCGTCTATCCGAGCGAAGGCTCGGTCTCGCTGCCGCAGGGCCTCGGCATCAGCGCCAAGACCCAGCATATGGATGCAGCGCGCAAGTTCATCGAATTCGTTACCAGCGCCGATGGCCAGGCCGCGATGCAGAACGGCGACGACACCGACTTCTTCTACATTCCGATCGTCAAGGGCGTGAACCCCAAGCCCGGCCGCCAGACCAACATCGCCTACACGCATCTCGATGACACCGTGGCTTCCACGCACGAAACGGAATGGAAGCAGTGGTACAAGGACAAGTTCGTCCAGTGACCGGACAATGACGATGGTGCGCACTCCCGATGCCGCGGCGCTCGCCGGCGGCATCGGCGCGAGCGGGTGGGCGGGCAGGCGCCTGCCCGCGCTGGCTCGCCTGGGCGGGCCGGCGGCGGTCCATGCCGTCTTCGCGCTGCTGATCGGCCTGCCGCTCGCGCTCGTGCTGCTGCAGGCCGTCATGCCGGGGCTGTTCGCTGTCGACGGCGCGCAAGGCCTCTTCAGCGCCGAACCGCTCATCCGCGTCTTCTCCTCTCCCTCCGTCGCCGCCTCGATCCTGCATTCGCTCGAGCTCGGCCTGCTCGCGGCCTTCACCACGACGGTACTCGGCGGCGCCTTCGCCCTGCTGGTGCGGCGCTGCGACATCCCGCTTCGCGGCGCCATGTCGCTGGTGCCCTGGCTTGTGTTCCTGACGCCGTCCTATCTGAAGGCGCTGGCCTGGGTGCTGCTGATGTCGTCCGGCGGCTATCTGGCGCAGCTCGGCCTGTTGCCACCGTCGCTCGGTGCGTCCTTCTTCGGACTGGCCGGCCTGGTCTTCGTGCATACGCTGAGCCTCTTCCCGCTTGCGGCATTCATCATCGGCAGCGCGCTGGCGGGACTTGGCAGCGAGCTGGAGGACGCGGCGCGCCTGTCGGGCGCCGGACCGCTGCGGATCTGGCTGCGCGTCAACGGTCCATTGCTGGCGCCGGCGATCGTGCTGAGCTTCATCGCCACCTTCGCCGAGGTGCTGTCCGATTTCGGCCTGGCCTCGACCATCGCCAGGATGTCGAGCTTCGGCGTGCTGACCTATGGCATCTATGCCGCGGCAAGCGACTATCCGGTCGACTTCCCCGCCGCCGGCGCGCAGGCGCTCGTGCTGCTGGCGCTGGTTGTGCTCGTCGTCGTGGCCGACAGGCTGCTGCGCCGCCGCGCCGATCCGCACCTGATTTCCGGACGGGCCAGGCCGGCCCGGCACTATCAGCTCGGCGCGTGGCGCTGGCTCGTTCTGGCGATGGCGGTGCTGGTCGCCTTCCTGGCGCTGATTTTGCCGCTCGGCGCGATCGCGGTGAGGGCGCTCACCAGCACGCTCGGCCACGGTCTGGCGCCGGACAATTTCACTTTGGCCAATCTCCGCGCGGCGCTCAGCTTGAACACAGCCGCCAATGACGGGCTAATGCGCAGCCTTTTTTATGCCGGCTTTACAGCCGTCATCGCCAGCACGCTGGCTCTGCTGCTTTCCGCCCAGCTCGATCGTTCGAGCGCCGTCATGCGCACCGCTGTGCTTGGCCTGTCGCTCGGCGCGGTCGCGATACCTGGCATCGTGCTCGGCTTCGGCTACATCCTGGTCTGGAATCGGCTGCCCGGCTTCCGCGACTGGCCGTTCCCGCATTATGGCGATGGCTCGCTGCTGGTAATGGGCTATGTCGCGGCGGCGCTGCCCTATTGCCTGGTGGTCATCCTCTCGGCCATCGGCCAATTGGCGCCGAGCCTGACCGACGCCGCGCGCCTCTCCGGCGTCGGAGCGGGCCGGCGTCTCCTGTCGGTGACCTTGCCGCTGATCCTGCTCAGCGTCGTCACGGCCTTTCTGCTCACCTTCATCCGCACCGTGTTCGAATTGCCGATGTCGCAGATGCTGATCCCGCAAAGCGGTCCGCCGGCGCCGACCCTGATCTTGAAACTGTTCAGCCACGATCGCGACGGGCTGGCCTGCGCGATCGCGCTTGCCGCCATGACCGTTGCCGGCGGCGCGGCGGCGTTGATCTGGTATCCGCTCAGGCGCTTCGTCACCTTCGGCCTGCCGCAAGGCATCGCAGCCGCGTCGGGAGAGCCGTCATGACCGCCTCGCTCCATTGCGCCGGCATCTCAAAGTCGCTCGGTGGTCGCGCCGTGCTCAGCAATCTCGATCTCGCTATCAAGGCCGGCGAGGTCGTCTCGCTGCTCGGCCCGAGCGGGTCAGGCAAGACCACGCTGCTGCGCGGCATCGCCGGACTGATCGACCCCGACAGGGGCACAATCACGCTGGGCGACCGTGTCGTCTGGAGCGAAAGATCCTTCCTTCCGGTGGAAAAGCGCCGGATCGGCATGGTGTTCCAGGACTACGCGCTGTGGCCGCATATGACGGTGGCGGGCAATCTGTCGTTCGGGCTGCGCGCGCAGCGCCTCGCCGAACCCGAGATCGCCGCTCGCGTCGGCCATGCGCTGGAGGTCACGCGGCTCGCGCTTTATCGCGACCGCTACCCGTCGGAGCTGTCGGGCGGGCAGCAGCAGCGTGTCGCCATCGCCCGCTGCCTTGCGGCGCGGCCGGCCTTGATGCTGTTCGACGAGCCGCTCAGCAATCTCGACGCGGCACTGCGCGAGGACATGCGCATCGAGATGATGGAGCTGGTGCGGCGCGAGGCCGCGACCGTGATCTACGTGACGCATGACCAGGCCGAAGCCATGGCCGTTTCGGATCGCATCGCCGTGATGCGCGACGGCCGCATCGCCCAGTTCGACACGCCGCGGGCAATCTACGAGGCGCCGGCGGATTCCTTCGTCGCCGGCTTCATCGGCGGCTTTTCGGTGGTGCCCGGCACCGTGCGCGACGGGCTGTTCAGCGTGCAGGGCGTCGCCGCCGACAGCTTGCGAACGCCCGGCGCCAAACCCGGCGACGGCATGCTGGTGGTGCGGCCGGAGGATGCGCGGCCGGCCGAGGCGCATCCCGGAAACCGGCTGCAGGGCAAAGTGCTGTCGAGCGCCTTCCAGGGCCGTTGCTGGCGGCTGGCGGTGGAGCTTGGCCCGCAACGTGTCCGCCTCGACTGGCCGGAAGCGCCGCCGGTCGGCTCGTCGCTGGCGTTCTCGCTGCCGCCGGAGCGCTGTATCGTTCTCGCCAACTGATGATTCCCGAACTATAGGATGCCTGCATGCATGGCCTGACACCCATACTTTCCACCGTGACGGCCTCTTTCCTGGCGTCCTTCGTCGAAGTCGTCGAAGCCTTTACCATCGTGCTTGCCGTCGGCGTGACGCGAAGCTGGCGGCCGGCGCTGACCGGTGCTGCCCTGGCGCTCATCCTGCTTGCGGCGCTGGTGCTTATTTTCGGGCCGCTGCTGGCGCTCGTCCCGATCACCGTCCTGCAATTCGCGGTCGGCGTGCTCTTGATCCTGTTCGGCATGCGCTGGCTGAGGAAAGCGATCCTGCGGAGCGTCGGCGTAATCGCGCTGCATGACGAGGAGCAGGCCTTTTCCAAGGAGACAGAAGCCTTGCGGCGGCAGGCCAACGACCGCCGCGCCGACTATCTGGCGGCCGTCGCGTCGTTCAAGGCGGTGCTGCTCGAAGGTGTCGAAGTGGTGTTCATCGTCATTGCCGTCGGCGCCGCGCACGGGCAGACGCTCTATGCCGGCCTCGGCGCGCTGGCCGCCTTCGTGCTGGTGATGCTGATCGGCCTTGCGGTGCATCGTCCTTTGGCGCGCGTGCCCGAGAATTCGCTTAAATTCGTCGTCGGGCTGATGCTGACCAGCTTCGGCGTGTTCTGGACCGGCGAAGGCCTCGGCGCCGCGTGGCCGGGCGAGGACCTCGCCTTGCTCGCCATTTTCGCCATCATTGCCGCGGCGTCCTTCGCCATCGTGCGCTGGCTGCGCAGCACTTACCCGGCAGCCGCCGAAGGAGTTGCCCGATGACCGTGATCCGTCTTGTCTTCAAGGAGCTCGTCGGCATGTTCGTCGACGACGGCAGTCTTGCGCTGCTGGCGCTGATCCTGATCGCGCTGGTCACCGCGGCGGTAAAGCTGATGGCGCTGCCGCCGCTCATCGGCGGCTTCCTGCTTCTGGTCGGCTGCCTGGCAATTCTTCTGGACAGCGCGCGCCGCGCCGCGCGCGGGAGAGCGCGCTGATCAGCGTTCATTTTCCGTGAAATCAGCGCAAACGCTGGAGATTGACGGAAACCCCTCAACTTCGTCATCCACGGGCGGAGCGACGCGAAGCGGAGCGCAGACCATAGGATGACGATCGCGATGGGCGTTTCGGCCAAATCTCCAACGCATGCCGCCTGCCAAGGCAAACATAGCCGGCCGGTCGAAATTCTGTGCTGGGGAAACTAGTAGACGGTGAAAAGCGTCGGCAGATCGCCGCTGAGGCGGAAATACTCGACCGCCTCGATGACCGGAAACAGCGCCAGGAAATAGAGTCCGTCGCGGAACGTTCTCCGCAGCGCGCTCGTCGAGAACAGCCAATGGTCCTCGTCGCGGTAAAGCAGCGGGTTCGGCCAGAAGCGCGGCGTGCGTTCGGCATAGGCCGCATGGACGGCGCCGAACTTGCCGGCGAGGTATTCGGCCTCCTTGCGCGCCGTGAACCGGAAGACGAGGAAGCTTGCCAGGCCGAGCATCGTGGCCGCCAGCACCGAGCCGAACATCAGCCCGATACCGGCCGCGCCGACGGTCGAGAAGAAATAGAGCGGGTTCTGAGTCATCGAGAATGGGCCGCACACGACCAGCTCGTCATTCTTCCTGCCGCCGACGAAGAGGATGCTCCACAGCCGGCCAAGGAAGCAGGCCAGCACCATCACAAACCCGAGCGCCTCGACGACTTCGTGCCCGCCTGACCCCTCGGCCAGCGCCGGCTTGCTGAACAGGAGCAGTATGACGGCGAGCACCGCGGCCACCTGCACGACGATCAGGCGCTTGTGCTGGTCGAACGCTTTCGGCGCCGATTTGAGGGATGCGTAAGCCATTCTTTTATCACCGCTCCGGCGCCGACAGGGGACGCCGAGCCTCTCCTAGCTCTTCCGCCGCGGGATGACGAGGCCCGGAGGATGATTTTGGCCAATCTTACAAATTTGTAAGCCCGCGGACAGGCTGCAGTGAATTCGCCTGCCTAGCCTGACGATCGCCGCGCCGAATTTGAGGCGGCTCGAAAAGGCGCCGAACCCCGGCCCTCAACGTCAGGATAAAATCATGAACAAATTTGCCGTTGCTTTCGCTTTTGCCGCCACCGCGATCACCATCCCCTTGGCATCGGCCGTTGCCGCCCCGACGCCTTGCGAGACCGCGCTGAAGGACCTGCGCGCCGCCGAAGCCAAAGCGACGCTCAACGATGCCGATAAGAACAAGGTTTCCGAACTGGAGACGAAGGGCATCGAGCGCTGCAACGCCGACGACGACAAGCGCGCCGACGACTTGTTCGCCCAGGCCACGAAGATCCTCGGCAAGTAAATCACCCCAAAAAATCCAAAGACAGGATACCGCCATGACCTCGCTAGCCATTGGACGAGCTGAGCCCACGTTGAATCGGGTCCCGGAAGTCACCCTCGATTTCTGGCTGATCAAGGTCATGGCGGTGACCATGGGCGAGACGGCGGCCGACTATCTGGCCGTCAATCTGGGCCTCGGCCTCACCGTCACATCCTTGATCATGGGCGGCATCCTCATCGTCACGCTTATCCTGCAATTCGCGCAGAACCGCTACGTGCCCTGGGCCTACTGGCTCGCCGTCGTCCTGATCAGCATTGTCGGTACTTTGGTCACCGACAACCTCGTCGACAATTTCGGTGTGCGGCTGGAGACGACGACGATGGTTTTCTCGGTCGTGCTGGCACTGACTTTCGTGGCCTGGTACGCGAGCGAAAAGACGCTCTCGATCCACACCATCTTCACCACCAGGCGCGAGATCTTCTACTGGCTGGCGATCCTCTTCACCTTCTCGCTCGGCACGGCCGCCGGCGATCTGGTCGCCGAGCGCTTCGACATGGGTTATCTCGCCACCGGCCTTATCTTCGGCGGCGTGATCGCGGCGATCGCCTTCGCCTGGTTCTTCCTCGGCCTCAACGGCATCCTCGCCTTCTGGCTCGCCTATATCCTGACCCGGCCGCTCGGCGCCTCCTTCGGCGACCTGCTCTCGCAACCGGTCGAATATGGCGGCATGGGCTTCGGCACCACCGTCACCAGCCTGGCTTTCCTCGGCTGCATCGTGGCCATCGTCCTTTACATGACGCTGAAGCGAATGATCGACGAGGACGAACAGGCCCTGCTCGACTAATGCATGTCGCCCAAAAGTGCGCAGCGGTTTTGGGATAACGACATGCATCAAAACAAAGACTAAAAGCGCGTCGCCTGAATCCGTTTTTCGGGCGACATCATGCTCTATCTCGCCTCTCGCAAAAAAGTGTAACGGTTTTCCGTTCGGAAATGCGTAAAAACAAAGAGATAATGCATGTCGCCCAAAAGTGCGCAGCGGTTTTGGGATAACGACATGCATCAAAACAAAGACTTAAAGCGCGTCGACTGAATCCGTTTCATCGCGACGCGCTTTAGGCAACCAGCCAAGAAAAAGCCGCAGCCGGCGCTACCATGCCGGCGAGGCCGAGGCGGCAAGGACGGCACGGGGCGATGCGACTTCTGCTTGTTGAAGACGATCCGAGAACCGCCGACTATATCGTCCGCGGGCTGACCGAGGCCGGCCATGTCTGCGACCTGCTGCGCGACGGCCATGACGGCCTCTTCGCCGCGACCCGCGACGCCTACGACGTGATCGTGGCCGACCGCATGGTTCCCGGCCTCGACGGCCTGTCGATGATCAAGGCGGTGCGCGCCGCCGGTATCCGCACGCCGGCTATTTTCCTGACCTCGATCGGCGGCGTCGACGACCGCGTCGAGGGCCTGGAAGCCGGCGGCGACGACTATCTGGTCAAGCCCTTCGCCTTTTCCGAGTTGCTTGCCCGCATCCATGCGCTCGGCCGCCGGCCGGCGGCGCAGGAGCAGAAGACGGCGCTGCGCGTCGCCGACCTCGAGATGGACCTGATCCAGCGCCGCGTGACCAGGCAGGGCCAGCCGATCGACCTGCAGCCGCGCGAGTTCAGCCTGCTCGAAGTGCTGATGCGCGGCGAAGGCCGCGTCATCACCCGCACCATGCTTCTTGAGCGCGTCTGGGATTTTCATTTCGACCCCAAGACCAGCGTCGTCGAGACGCATATCAGCCGGCTGAGGGCCAAGGTCGACAGGCCGTTCGACGTGCCGCTGATCCACACCGTGCGCAACACCGGCTACAGCCTGCATGTTCCGGCCTGATCATCCGCCCGCACTTGCGGGACAGCCAACGGCAATCGCCATCGCATGAGCGGGACGCGTCTCAGCCTCGCGCGCAGCACGCCGTTCCGGCTGGCCCTGACCTTTGCTTTCCTGTTCGTGCTTGCCTTCATCCTCTCCGGCGCGATCGTTTATCAGCTGATGAGCGACGACCTCTCGAGGCGGCTGGATGAATCGATCAAGGAAACCTATTCGGTCGTCGCCGTGACCTATGCGGAGAGCGACCGGGAAGACCTGATCTCCACCGTCAACGACCATGCCCAGCTCAATGCGGACAAGGAGCAGCTTTTCTCGCTGACGGATCAGAACGGCAACCGCCTGGCCGGCAATTTCACCGCCTCCGATCTTCCCGACGGCTTTTCGATGTTTGCCGTCAGGCTGCCCGGCGTGCCGCCCGACACCATGTACCGCGCCTATACGGGCGAGGTCGGCGACAAGAATCTGACGGTAGCCTTCTCGATGTCGGACACGGAGGAGCTGGAGAACATCGTGCTGATGAGCTTCGGCTGGGGCACGCTCTTCATCACCGGCCTCGCGGTCGCCGGTGGCGCGCTGCTCGCCTCGCGCGTCCAGCGGCGTTTGGATGGCATCGCCAGCACCATGGTCGACGTCTCGCATGGGCGGCTCGATGCGCGCATCCCGCTGATCGGCAATGGCGACGACATCGACGCCGTCTCCGGCCAGGTGAATGCCGCGCTCGAGCGCCTGTCGGCCCTGGTCGACGGCATGCGCGAAGTGAGCGCCAACATCGCGCATGACCTCAAGACGCCGCTCAACCGGCTGCAGATGATCCTGGAATCCGCCGCCGACAAGACGGTGTCGGGCGAGGATGTCTCCGGCGAGTTGACCGACGCACGCGCCGAAAGCCAGCAGATCAACAGCACCTTCGACGCCTTGCTTCGCATTGCCCAGATCGAAGCCGGCGCCCGCAGGGCGCGCTTCGTCGATCTCGATGTCGGCCCGGTGGTCGAGACCATCGGCGAAGTCTACGCCGATGTCGCCGAGGATGACGGCAAGTCGCTGTCCACAAAGGTCGTTCCGGATACGAAATGGTATATTCACGGTGATCGGGACCTGCTGATGCAGATGCTCGCCAATCTGGTCGAGAACGCGCTCAGGCATTGCCCGCCTGGCACCGCGATCGAGCTCTCGGTGACGTCGGGAGGCAGCCACGTCCTCATTCATGTCAGCGACAACGGCCCGGGCATCCCCGCCGAGGAGCGCGAAAACGTGTTCCGCCGGCTCTACCGGCTGGACACGAGCCGAACGACGCCGGGCAGCGGCCTGGGCTTGAGCCTCGTCAAGGCGGTGGCCGACCTGCATGGCGCCGCCATCGTGCTGGAGGATCGCAATCCCGGCCTGGGCGTGACCGTCAGCTTTCCGGCCCTGAAGCCGGCCTGAACGGGTTCACGTCGCGGTTGATGATTACCGCGCGGCGCCCGCGCGGCGGAAATCGGAAGGCGACATGCCGGCGAGCTTGCGGAACGACTTGTTGAAGGCGCTGAGCGAGCCGAAACCCGATTCCATGGCGACCCTCAGCACATTGGCATCCTGATGCATCAAGAGCGCCTGCGCGTAGCTCAGCCGCAGCAGATTGACATATTCGTTCAGCGTCATGCCGGTCGATTTCTTGAACAGGCTCATGGCGTATTTGGGGTGGATGTCGGCGGCCGAGGCGATGGTCACGCAGTCGATGTCGTAGAGGAAATTCTCGGCGATAAAGTCGCACATGCGCCCGACATTGCGCGAGGATTGCTGGTCGAAGGGATTGCCTGCCCCTTGCCCGGCCGCGCTTCCCGGCACCAGGCGGTAAGGCTCGAAGCGCACCCGCTCGAGCCGAAGCAGCAGCTCGTTGACCGCATGCTCGGCCTTCGCCGCGTCGCCCGAGCGCGCATACTCGTTCCAGCGCTTGAAATTGTCGTTGTCCGACTGGTCGGTCGCGTTGGTCACCAGGGTCGCGCCGGTCATCAGCCGGTGGCGTATGTCGGCCGGCAGGTGCAGGCGGAAGAAATGTACCAGCGGCAGATGCGCTCCGGCGTAGACGGCGTCGTCGGAGAGGTCGTCCATCTGGTGCGGCAGGCCGCCCCAGAACAGGCACATCTCACCGGCCGATAGCGAAATCTCGTGATCGTTCATCTTGTAGTGCACGCTGCCGCGAACGATGAAATTCACCTCGACCTGGGCATGCCAGTGCGGCTTGAGCATAACCAGTGGTTGTGTGTGGAACATCTGCAGCTTTAGCGGCATGCCTTCCACGCTGCTGGCGCCAGGCTGGTAGAACGGCCTTTCCGGCATCTTACTTTCCGCCAATTTTCTTTTCCCTTTGTCGGGGACAAGCCTTCCGCGCCGCATAGTCTAGTCACGCTCACAGTGAGAGAGCAAACGAAATGGGAGGATTTCAATGCGCACTACACTGACCTGCGCCGCGCTTTTGCTTGCCCTGGGCTCCGGCCCGGCCCTGGCGCAGTCCGGCGAGATCACCATCTGGAGCTGGAACATCGCGGCTTCGTCGCTGAAGTCGACGGTCGAGGGCTTCAACAAGAAATATCCCGACATCAAGGTCACGGTTCAGGACCTCGGCAACCAGCCGACCTATGACAAATCGATCGCCGGCTGCGCCGCCGGCGGCGTCGGCCTGCCCGATATCGTCTCGATCGAGAACGGCGAGGCGGAAAACTACTGGAGCCAGTTCCCCGACTGCTTCGTCGACCTGCACACGCTGGGCTATACCGCCGAGGACCAGAAGAAATTCCCCGATTTCAAGCGCACCGAGCTCGAAGTCGGCGACAAGGCCTATGCGATGCCCTGGGATTCGGGCCCGGTTGCCGTCTTCTACCGCCGCGACTTCTACGAGAAGGCCGGCGTCGACCCGGCCTCGATCAAGACCTGGGACGATTTCATCGCCGCCGGCAAGAAGATCCAGGCCGCCAATCCGGGCGTGACCATGACCAATGCCGATTTCAACGGCGACACCGAATTCTTCCGCATGATCTCCAACGAGCAGGGCTGCGCCTATTTCGCCGAGGATGGCCAGTCTATCACCGTGGCCGAGCCGAAATGCGTCGACGCGCTGACCAAGGTCAAGGAGATGAAGGACGCCGGCATCGTGTCGTCGGCGGACTGGTCGACCAAGATCACCAACAACACCGCCGGCACCGTCGCCACCCAGGTCTATGGCGGCTGGTATGAGGGCACGATCCGCACCGAATCGGCCGGGGAAAGCGGCAAATGGGGCGTCTACCTGATGCCGAGCCTCACCGCCGACGGCCCGCGCGCCGCCAATCTCGGCGGCTCCTCCCTGGCCATCACCTCGGCCTCGAAGAACAAGGAAGCGGCCTACGCCTATCTCAAATACACGCTGGAGACGAATGAGGGCCAGATCACCATGCTGAAGGATTTCGGCCTGGTGCCGTCGCTGATCTCGGCGCTCGACGATCCTTACGTCGCGCAAGGCCAGCCCTATTGGGGCAACCAGGCGGTCTGGAAGGATATCCTGACCACGCTGCCCAAGGTGGTGCCGAGCCGCGGCACGCAATTCCAGAGCGATGCCGAGATCATCCTGCGCGCCGTGCAGACCAAATATCTGGCCAATGGCTATCCCGACGCCAAGGCGGCGCTCGACGACGCCGCCAAGCAGATCGCCGCAGCGACCGGCCTGCCCGTGAAGTAGCGTTACTCTCCTTCTCCCCTTGTGGGAGAAGGTGGATTGGGGCGCAGCGCCAAGACGGATGAGGGGTGTTCCAGCGGAGTGAGACGTTGGTTTTCCCTGGAACACCCCTCATCCGGCCGCTTCGCGGCCACCTTCTCCCACAAGGGGAGAAGGCAAGACAGGACAGCGCCGAGATCGACAATTGGCGCTGCCCCTGGCAGGCCGGCCAAAAAATCCGAAGGCGAAAGGAAGGAGGGAGAAAACGATGCGCCACCAGAACGCCACCGCGTATCGCTTCCTCACGCCTTACCTCCTGATCTTCGCCATCTTCTGGATCTGGCCGATCATCAGCTCATTCCTGATCTCCTTCCAGGCGACGCGCACCGTGCCATGGCGCTTCGCGCCGACCTTCAACTGGGGTCGCCTGATCGGCGACCCCGCCTTCTACAACGCGCTCAAGAACACGCTGCTGATCCTCGTCATCCAGGTGCCGGTGATGATCTCGCTGGCCATCGTCATGGCGGTGCTTCTGAACTCGCCGCTGCTGAAAGCCCGCGGCCTCTACCGCTTCGCCTTCTTCGCCCCGGTCGTGGTCGGCGAGGTCGCCTATTCGGCGGTGTTCCGGCTGATGTTCAGCCTCGATTTCGGCATCATCAACAAGCTCTTGAACAGCGTCGGCCTGCCCAAGGTCGACTGGTTTTCCAACGTCACGCCGGCGATGGCGCTGATCATGATCGCGGTGACCTGGCGCTGGGCCGGCTACAACGCCATCATCATCCTTGCCGGCCTGCAGTCCATACCGGAGGACGTCTACGAAGCGGCGACGCTCGACCGTGTGAGCAAGGTGAAGCAGTTCTTCCACATCACCTTGCCGCTGCTGAAGCCGGTCATCGTCTTTTGCGCCGTGCTGTCGATCATCGGCACAATGCAGCTCTTCACCGAGCCGTTCCTGATCACCGAGCGCGGCGGGCCGGGCGGCGGAACCGAGACGCTTGGGCTGCTGCTCTACCGCCAGGGCTTCCGCTCGCTCAATTTCGGCTACGCCTCGGCCGTCGCCTACACCATGGCGGGGCTCGCCATCGCCATCACCCTGGTGCAGCTCTGGCTGACAAGAGAGCCGAAATGACGGGGGAGCCGAAATGACCTCGCGTTCCCAAGCCAGGCTCGGGCGCAGCATTGCGCTGCATCTTTTCCTGACGCCGCTGGCCCTGATCTGGCTGTTCCCGCTGTGGATGATGGTGGTGTTTTCCACCATGCCCGACAACGGCATCTTCAGCCCCGGCATCGAGCTTCTGCCGCATGGCGGGTTCCTCGACAATGTCAATAATCTGCAGCGCGACACCAACTTCGTCGGCGCCATCGGCATCTCGGTCTCGGTGGCGGTGACCTACACCGTCCTTTCCGTCCTGCTCACCTCGATGGCCGGCTGGGCGCTGGCGCGCTACGAATTCCATGGCAAGGGCGCGGTCGTGGCGATCATCTTCGGCACCATCACGCTTCCCTATGCGGTGGTTTTGATTCCGCAATTCATCATGGTGGCGCGCGACTTCGCTTTAGCCAACACCTGGATCGCGCTGATCGTGCCGCCGCTGTTCAATTCGCTGGGCGTTCTCTTTATGCGCCAGGCTTTCTCGATGATGCCGGCCGAGCTGTTCGACGCCGCGCGCGTCGAGGGCGTCAAGGAATGGCGCATCTTCCTGTTCGTGGCGCTGCCGCTGGCCCGGCCGATGCTGGCGGCCCTGGCCATCATCCTCTTCCTCGCCTCATGGAACAACTATCTCTGGCCGCTTTTGATCAACAGCCAGCCCGGCGCCATGACGGCGCCGGTGGCGCTCGGCACGCTGATCGGGCTGACCAAGGTGTCGTGGGGAGGCATCATGGCCGGCGCCGTGATGCTGACGGTGCCCATGCTCATCGTCTTTGTGCTCTTGCAGCGCCATTTCATCGCCGGCATCGCCGCCGGCGCCGTCAAATAGAAAGGACACGATGGCCGCCGTCACGCTCACCAATGTCGTCAAGCGCTTCGGCCTCTTCGAGGTCGTCCATGGCGCCAACATCGACATCGCCGACGGCGAGTTCGTCGTCTTCGTCGGTCCGTCCGGCTGCGGCAAGTCCACCTTGCTCCGGATGGTCGCCGGGCTGGAGGATATCAGCGGCGGCGATATCGCCATCGGCGGCAAGGTGATGAACGATGTCGAGCCGGCCGACCGCGGCATCGCCATGGTGTTCCAGTCCTACGCGCTCTATCCGCACATGACCGTGGAGCAGAACCTCTCCTTCGGACTGCGCATGAACGGCAACCCGAAGGCCGACACCGAGCGCCGGGTGAAACGCGCCGCCGAGATCCTGCGCATCGACGAATTGATACAGCGGCGGCCGAAGCAATTGTCCGGCGGCCAGCGCCAGCGCGTCGCCATCGGCCGGGCCATCGTGCGCGAGCCGCAGGTGTTCCTGTTCGACGAGCCGCTCTCGAACCTCGATGCGGAGCTCAGAGTCCAGATGCGGGTCGAGATCTCGCGCCTGCACAAGGAGCTCGGCGTCACCATGATCTATGTGACGCACGACCAGACCGAAGCGATGACGCTGGCCGACCGCATCGTCGTGCTGAAGGCCGGCAATGTCGAGCAGATCGGCGCGCCGCTCGACCTCTACGACGACCCGGCCAACCGTTTCGTAGCCGGCTTCATCGGCTCGCCGAAAATGAATTTTCTCAAGGCGAGGGTCGTCGAGACATCCAACAGCGCCGCGACCATCGAGCTCGTCAATCACGGCAGCGTGCGGCTGCGCAAACCGCTTTCCGAAGCTTTTCCCGCCATTGGCGCCGAGGTCGTACTCGGTGTCAGGCCGGAACATTTCTTCGAGGCCGGCGAAGGCGGTTGCGACATTCCGGTCAAGGCCGACGTCGCCGAACATCTCGGCTCGGTGAGCTACGTCTACGCCAACGCCGGACCCGAGGAGCTGATCGTCGAGCGCGAGGCCTCGCGGCAGCGCGCCAGCGGCGACCATTTCACCGTTTCGATCAAGGCGGACCGTTCGCTGCTCTTCGACAAGGCAGGCGCGCGGATTCGCTGATTTTTCTTTCGCCTATCGCGCGGCGGGGCGGCGACCCATGGAGAATTTCGACATGACATCCAAGCAAAAAATCCGCTGGGGCATTCTCGGACCCGGCAGCATCGCGAAATCCTTTGCCGGCGGCGTGGCGCAGTCGCGCACCGGCGAACTGGCGGCGCTCGGCGCCCGCAACCCCGCCAAGCCGGGCCTTGCCGAGACTTTCCCGGGCGCGCGCATCCTCGACGGCTATGACGCGTTGCTAGCCGACAGCGACGTCGACGCCGTCTACATATCCATCCCGCATCCCGGCCATGCCGAATGGGCGATCAAGGCCGCCGAGGCCGGCAAGCACGTGCTGTGCGAGAAGCCGCTGGCGCTGACCGCCTTCGAGGCCGACGCCGTGATGCATGCGGCGCGCAAGGCCGGCACGTTCCTCGGCGAGGCCTTCATGTACCGGCTGCACCCGCAGACGCTGCAACTGGTCGAGCTGATCAAGTCGGGCGCCATCGGCGATGTTCGCATGATCAAGTCGAGCTTCGGCTTCGCCATGCCGGGCTTCATGCCCGACCACCGGCTCTATGCAAACGACATGGCCGGCGGCGGCATACTCGATGTCGGCGGCTACCCCGTGTCGATGGCGCGGTTGATCGCGGGCGCCGCGGTTGGGCAGCCTTTCCTGGAGCCCGACAAGGTGGTGGGTGCTGCCCATCTCGGCCAGTCGGGCGTCGACGAATGGGCCTCGGCGCTGCTGCACTTCGCCAATGGCATTGTCGCCGAGGTTTCCTGCAGCATCTCGCTCAACCAGGACAATGTCCTGCGCATTCTCGGCACCGAGGGTCAAATCGAAGTGCCGGACTTCTGGTTCGCCGGTGGCAACCGCGATGTCGGACCGGGCCGGATCGAAATGATCCGGTCCGGGGCCGCTCGCGAGGTGATCAGCCTCAACGAGACCCGCCACCTCTATTCCTTCGAGGTCGACGCCGCCGGCGAGGCGATCCTGGCCGGACGGCAGGAATTCGCCTGGCCAGGCATGGGCTGGGCCGACAGCCTTGGCACGCTGCGCGTGCTCGACAAATGGCGCGCCGCTGTCGGCCTCGAATATGAGATCGAGAAGCCGGCAAAACGCGTCAACACGATTTCCGGCCGGCCGCTCCGCTCCGGCGGCACCGCCATCGGCAAGCGCGCTATCCCTGGTCTGCCGCGCCAGGCCTCGCTTCTGGCGCTCGGCTTCGAGGACTTCCGCACCTTCTCCTCGGGATCGATCCTGCTCGACGCCTATTTCGAGGCCGGCGGCAATCTGTTCGACACCGGCTTTGTCTACGGCTCGGGCTACACCGAAGCGCTGCTCGGCCAATGGCTGGCCAATCGCGGCGTGCGCGAGCAATCGGTGATCATCGCCAAGGGCGCGCATTCGCCGCTCTGCTATCCCGACGTGATCGGCAGGCAGCTCGCCCAGTCGCTCGACCGGCTGCGGACCGACCATGTCGACATCTACTTCATGCACCGCGACAATCCGGACGTGCCGGTCGGCGAATTCGTCGATGCCATGGACCGGGAGGCAAAAGCTGGCCGCATTCGCGGCCTGTTCGGCGGCTCCAACTGGACGATGGAACGCATGGACGCGGCCATTGCCTATGCCGAGAAGAACGGCAAGCAGAAGCCGGGCGCGCTCTCCAACAATTTCTCGCTGGCCGAGATGCTGGAGCCGATCTGGGCGGGCTGCGTCACCGCGTCCACCGATGCCTGGAAGGCCTGGCTGGCGGCAAGGCAGATGCCGAACTTCGCCTGGTCGAGCCAGGGTCGCGGTTTCTTCACCGAACGCGCCGGGCGCGACCGGACCGACAATGAGGAGCTGGTGCGGGTCTGGTATTCGGAAAAGAATTTCGGCCGCCGCGACCGCGCCATCGAGCTGGCGAGGAAGCTAGGCAAGAGCCCGATCCATGTCGCGCTGGCTTACGTGCTGGCGCAGCCCTTCCCGTCCATGCCGCTGATTGGCCCGCGCACGCTGGACGAGCTGGAGGACAGTCTCAAGGCGTTGGATATTTCGCTGACGCCGGACGATGTGGCGTGGCTGGATGAGGGGCCGGAGAGAAGGAGGGCGTAGAGGTCTACATTCGAGATTGGCGAACCCGCTGTGAAGGCCAATCTCCCCCCCTTGCGGGGGAGATGCCTGGCAAGGCAGAGGGGGGTGCTGTCCCGCCGGCCTCTTCAATTAGCTTCAGGGTGAGGCAGCACACGAACTGGCCAAGTCGGCGTTCCTTCACACCCCCCTCTGGCCTGCCGGCCATCTCCCCCGCAAGGGGGGAGATCAGCAGTTCCGCCGTCCCGCTACCGATCCACCCTTGTCGACAAGATAATCGACGACGACGTCCGCTCCACGCCGTCCATCGCCCCGATCCGGTCCAGCAGCGCGTCGAGATCCCTGATCGACGGCGCGTCGACGATGACGATCATGTCGAAGTTGCCACTGACCGAATGCAGCGTCCTCACCGGCGGCAGAGCCTGCAGCGCGCGCACCACCTTGTCGGCGAGCTTCGGCGTGACGGTGAGCAGCACATGCGCCCGGACCAGACCCTGCTCATAATCGGGCGCCAGTCGCACGCCATAGCCGACAATGATGCCGCGCTGTTCCAGCCGTTCGATCCGGCTCTGCACCGTGGTGCGCGACACGCCGAGCTGCCGCGCCAGCTCGGCCGTCGAGGCGCGGGCGTTGGCGCGCAGCAGGGAAAGCAGGGCTTGTTCGGCTTCCGTGAGCATTTCGACGAAACCCTCCGGCAAATTGCTTAAAGTTCAGCTTCATATTGCCAGATTCCACGCTTCCTTTCGACAGGCAAGCTGCGATGATTCCGCCAAACTCGAATTGGCCCAAATCAGGATCGGCAAGGGGTATTGATCATGAAGAACATCGTTGTCGTCGGCGCCGGCAAGATCGGCTCGACCATTGCCGAGATGCTCAGCGCCACGGGCGACTATCACGTCACGCTGGTCGACCGCTCGGCCGCCCAGCTTGCCGGTGCCGAATTGCCGGCCGGCGTCGCGAGGCAGGAGCTCGACATCGCCGCCGCTGGCGAGCTTGAGAAAGTGCTTGCCGGCAAGTTCGCCGTGCTGAGCGCCGCGCCCTTCCACCTCACCACCCGCATCGCCGAGGCCGCCGCCACCACCGGCGTGCACTATCTCGACCTCACCGAGGACGTCGTCTCGACCCGCCGGGTGAAGGAGCTGGCGCGTGACGCCAAAGGCGCCTTCATTCCGCAATGCGGCCTGGCGCCGGGCTTCATCTCGATCGTCGCCAACGACCTCGCCAGCCGCTTCGACACGCTGGAAAGCGTGCGCATGCGCGTCGGCGCGCTGCCGCAATATCCGTCCAACGCGCTGAACTACAACCTGACTTGGAGCACCGACGGCGTCATCAACGAATATTGCGAGCCCTGCGAGGCGATCGTCGAGGGCGAGCTTATCGAAGTTCCGCCGCTGGAGGAGCGCGAGGAATTCTCGCTCGACGGCGTCACCTATGAGGCCTTCAACACCTCCGGCGGTCTCGGCACGCTGGCCGAGACGCTGAAGGGCAAGGTGCGCACGCTGAACTACCGCACCATCCGCTATCCCGGCCACGCCGCGATCATGAAGGCGCTGCTCAACGACCTCGGCCTGCGCCACCGCCGCGACGTGCTGAAGGACATCTTTGAGAGCGCGCTGCCGGCGACGCTGCAGGATGTGGTCATCGTCTTCGTCACGGTGTCGGGCCGCAAGAACGGTCGCCTGCTGCAGGAAACCTACGCCAACAAGATCTATTCCAGGCGCGTCGGCAATTTGGTGCGCAGCGCCATCCAGATCACCACCGCGTCCGGCATCTGCGCCGTGCTCGACATGCTGGCCGACGGCAGCCTGCCCGCCAAGGGCTTCATCAAGCAGGAAGACATCGCGCTCGACGCTTTCCTCGCCAACCGCTTCGGCCGCGCCTACGCGCAGCACGAGATGGTAAGCCGGCTGGCGAGCTGAGCGGCACCCTCTCCCTTCTCCTCTTGTGGGAGAAGGTGGATCGGCGCGAAGCGCCGAGACGGATGAGGGGTGTTCCAGGAAACACCAGCATCTCAATCCGCTGGAACACCCCTCATCCGTCGCCTTCGGCGACACCTTCTCCCACAGGGGGAGAAGGGAGAACTCCGACCTGCAGCGCGTCTGCTATTTGCGCAATTTCAGCGGACGCCCGGAGAGAAACCGCACGAAATTGCCTGCGGTTCGCGAGGCGATGCCAGTGCTCCGATTGGCTTGCGGCGGCTTCTGCTGCCGCACAAGCTCGCGTGGCTCGGCGACGGACCGCCCGACTGTGAAGGATGGTTCCGCAACCGGCTTTCCCCTGAGGACGTTGGCCGCGTTGTTGTCATGGACGACGATGCACCATTGGGCGTCCCTCGACGGCGCGATGATGGTGTTGTAACGCGCAGCCATCTTCTGGTGATGGTCACTGTAGACGCCTTTCATTGCAGGCGATCTTTTCTCGACCAAAGTGCCGAAGGCCGACATGGCATACTCGTGATCGGTGTAACGGCCGGTTGCCGTGTCGAAATTCTGGCCGTGCGGAAAAGTAATGTAGAGAGGTTGCTCGTCGACCGCCCCCTTTTCTATCTCTCTGCGTGCCAGGTGATCGATACGCTCCACGAAGGTCGGTGCAAGCGCGTCGTCGCTGTCGAGCCGCGTGAGGGACACGAACCCTGCATCCGTGTCGTCCTGGACAAAGGCATTGAACCGGGCGCCATGGTCGTGACCGGCCTCGACCAGGACCGGCCTGACCTCGATGCCCTTCACGCAATTGCAGACAGCCCGGACATAGTTTTCGTGCGTGTCAGCATCCAGCGCGATAAGGACGGTAAAGTCCCGCAGCGACTGGGCCTCCAGGGAGGCCGCGCAATAATTGTCAAATAGCCTTAGACGCTCGACCAGCCAAACAGGGTCGAGGTTGACCGGTCCTTTGCCGTTCCACTGGCTTGGCTTGAAGCCGGCGGCGGTATTGTAGCGAATCGTAATGTATTTTTTCAAATCCATACTGCGGAAAGACATCAATCCGAACCGTCGCGCAATTGGATTCCAGAGCAATTCCAGGAAAAGTGTGAAACCGTTTCCGTTCGGAATTGCGTTAAATATGCAGCGCGTGGCCGAGCGCCTTCAGCGCCGCTTCTTGGAATCCTTCCCCTTGCGTCGGGTGCGCATGGATGGTGCCCGCGATATCCTCCAGCCGCGCGCCCATCTCGAGCGCCAGGCCGAAGGCCGCCGAGAGTTCCGAAACGCCCTGCCCGACCGCCTGGATGCCCAGCACCAGATGGTTGTCCGCGCGGGCGACGACACGGACAAAGCCATCCTCGCTTTGCTTCGTCATGGCGCGGCCGTTGGCAGCGAACGGAAACTGGCCGATCTTGATCTCGCCGGCGAGCGCCTTCGCCTCCTCCGGCGACAGGCCGGCGGTGACCAGCTCCGGATCGGTGAAGCAGATCGCGGGAATAGCGCGCTTGTCCCAGCTTCTTTTGTGGCCGGCGACGATCTCGGCCACCATCTCGCCCTGCGCCATCGCCCGGTGCGCCAGCATCGGCTCGCCGGTGACGTCGCCGATCGCAAAGACGCCGCGCATCGAGGTGCGGCACTGGTCGTCGATGCGGATGAACTTTCCCGCCCTGTCGAGGTCGATCTGCTCGAGCCCCCAGCCCTCGGTCAGCGGCTTGCGGCCGACAGTCACCAGGATCTTGTCGGCGTCGACCTTGGCGCTCTTGCCGTCCGAAGTCTCGACCAGCAGCGCATCGCCCTTGGTCGCCTGGGTCGACAGTCCCTTGGCTTTGGCGCCGAGCATCACTTCGACGCCGAGTTCGCCAAGCCGCTTGAGCACCGGCCTCGTCAGCTCGGCATCATATTGCGCGAGCACGCGCGGCAAGGCTTCGACCACGGTGACCTTGGAACCCATCTTGGCAAAGGCCATGCCAAGCTCGAGCCCGATATAGCCGCCGCCGACGACCGCGAGCTTCTTCGGCACGTCGCTGAGCGCCAGCGCCTCGGTCGATGAGATGACCGGACCGCCGAAGGGCAGGAACGGCAGTTCGACCGGCGCCGAGCCGGTGGCGATGACGACCGTCTCGGCGCGGATGACCTGCGTGCCGGTCTCGGTCTCCACCTCGACCGTCTTGCCGTCCCGGAACGTCGCCCAGCCTTGCACGGTCTTGACCTTGGCCTTTTTGAGCAGCCCGGCGACGCCGCTGTTCAGCCGGCTAACGATACCGTCCTTCCAGCCGACCGTCCGCGCCAGATCGAGCGTCGGCGCGCTGACCTCGATGCCGAGCGGGCTCATGCCGCCTGCCATATGCGCGATCTTCTCGAACTCCTCCGCGGCGTGGATCAGCGCCTTGGACGGGACGCAGCCGACATTGAGGCAGGTGCCGCCCGGCTTGCCCGCCTCGACGATCACAGTGTCGACGCCGAGCTGGCCGGCGCGGATGGCGCAGACATAACCGCCAGGCCCGGCGCCGATGACGAGCAGCTTGCAGGAGATCTCTTTCATGGGCTTACGTTCTTCTTGATGGCGAATGCCGCGGCGCGCCTTCTCCTTCTCCCCTTGTGGGAGAAGGCGGATCGGCGCGCCAGCGCCGAGACGGATGAGGGGAGTTCCAGCGGAGTGAGACGCCGGCGTTCCCTGGAGCACCCCGCGCCTTCGGCGACACCTTCTCCCACAAGGGGAGAAGGGGGAGCCCACATCCCGGCGCCGCACCGTTCGACATCGACCCCCTCCCCTCAATCCACGAAAATCAGCGCCGGCGTCTCCAGCAACGCCTTGATGCGCTGCACGAACACCGCGGCGTCCCAGCCGTCGATGACGCGATGGTCGAAGCTGGACGACAGGTTCATCATCTTGCGCGGGATGAACTGCGTGCCGTCCCACACCGGCCGCACCATCATCTTGTTGACGCCGACGATCGCCACTTCCGGATAGTTGATGACCGGCGTGGTGGCCACGCCGCCCATGGCGCCGAGCGAGGTGATGGTGATGGTCGAGCCGGACAGCTCCTCGCGGCTCGCCGTGCCGGACTTGGCCGCATCGGCGAGACGGTTGACCTCGGCGGCGCATTCCCACAGGTCGCGTGCCTCGGCATGCTTGACCACCGGCACCACCAGCCCGTTCGGCGTCTGCGCGGCGATGCCGATATGGACGCCTTCATGCTGGTGGATGACGCCGGCATCGTCGTCGAACAGCGCGTTGAGGTTGGGCTGGTCGGCGATCGCCTTCACCATCGCGCGCATCAGGAAGGGCAGCAGCGTCAGCTTGGGCCTCTCGGTTCCCTTGGCGGCCCGCTTGTCCTTGTTGAGCGCGGCGCGCAGTTCTTCCAGCGCCGTGACGTCGATTTCCTCGACATAGGTGATATGCGGGATGCGCGATTTGGCCAGCGACATCTTTTCCGCGATCTTGCGCCTGAGGCCGACGACCTTGATGTCCTCGACGCCGTCCTTCCGGGCAAGCCCGGCCGCGCGGGCCAGCTGCGGACCGCGGGCGACGAAGGCATCGATATCCTCATGACCGATGCGCCCGGCCGGACCGCTGCCCGCGACCTGGCGCAGATCGATGCCGGCTTCCCTGGCGCGCAGCCGAACCGCGGGCGAGGCCAGCGGCTTCTCGCCTTCCACACGCGGCGCGCCGGAGGCCGGCGCCGAACCAGCAGACGCCGGAGCACTACCCCCACCCCTAACCCCTCCCCGCAAGGGGGAGGGGGATTGCGTCGCCGCTGCAGGCGCACCCTTGGCCAAAGGAGCCTTCCTGGATGAACCCGCACCAACCGGTTTGGCATCGGCTTTGGCGGCCTGGGCTCCTCCCCCTCCCCCTTGTGGGGAGGGGTTAGGGGTGGGGGTAGGCGCCGCCGTGACCACTGACAGTTTCGCGTCTTCCGCAACATTGCCTTCGCCGGCCACCTTCAGCCGCACGATCGGCGAGCCGATCGCCACCGTGTCGCCGATCTCGGCGCCCAGCCAAAGGATCTCGCCATCGACCGGCGAGGGGATTTCGACGGTTGCCTTGTCGGTCATGACGGCGGCGAGAACCATGTCCTCGCGCACAAGGTCGCCGACCTTGACGTGCCATTCGACGAGCTCGGCCTCGGCGACGCCTTCGCCGACATCGGGCAGCTTGATGACGTGCTCGCCCATGTCAGGCCTCCATGGTTTCAATCAAGGCGCGTCCGACCCGTGCCGGGCCGGGGAAATAGTCCCATTCCTGCGCATGCGGGTAGGGCGTGTCCCAGCCGGCCACCCGCGCCACCGGCGCTTCCAGATGGTAGAAGCAGTTCTCCTGCACCAGCGAGACCAGCTCGGCGCCGAAGCCGGAGGTGAGCGTCGCTTCATGCACGACCACGCAGCGCCCGGTCTTCTTCACCGAGGCGACGATTGCGTCGAGGTCGAGCGGCAAAAGCGTTCTCAGATCGATGATCTCGGCATCGATGCCGGTCTCCTTGGCCGCGGCCTGCGCGACATAGACCATTGTGCCATAGGCGAGCACGGTGACCGCCGAACCTTGCCGGCGGATCGCCGCCTTGCCGAGCGGGATCGTGTAGTGGCCGTCGGCGACCTCGCCGAGCTCGTGCTTCGACCAGGGCGTTACCGGCCGGTCGTGATGGCCATCGAAGGGACCGTTGTAGAGCCGCTTCGGCTCGAGGAAGATCACCGGGTCCGGATCCTCGATCGCCGCGATCAGCAGCCCCTTAGCGTCATGTGGATTGGACGGCACCACCGTCTTCAGGCCTGACACGTGCGTGAACAGCGCTTCCGGGCTCTGGCTGTGCGTCTGGCCGCCGAAAATGCCGCCGCCGGTCGGCATCCGCACCACGATCGGGCAGGTGAAATCGCCGTTCGAACGGTAGCGCAGCCGCGCCGCCTCCTGCGTCAGCTGGTCGTAGGCCGGGTACATGTAGTCGGCAAACTGGATCTCGACGCAGGGTTTTAGTCCGTACGCCGCCATGCCGATTGCCGAGCCGACAATACCGGATTCGTTGATCGGCGCGTCGAAGCAGCGGCTCCTGCCATATTTGGCCTGCAGGCCTTGCGTGGCGCGGAAGACGCCGCCGAAGAACCCGACATCCTCGCCATAGACGATGACTTGGCTGTCGCGCCCCATCGACACATCGAGCGCGTCGCGGATCGCCTCGATCATGGTCTTCCTGGGCATGGTCAGACCCCCGCCTGTTGGCGCTGGCGCCTCAGATGCGGAGGCATCTCCTCGTAGAGCCCTTCGAACATGTCGCGGGTCGACGGCTTGCCGCCGGCATGCAGCGTGCCGTGGCCCTCGGCCTCCTTCTGCGCGGCGATCACCGTTTCGAGGATCTCGGCTTCCGCCTGGGTGTGGCGCTCTTCCGACCAGGCGCCTTTGTGGATGAGGTGGTTCTTCAGCCGGATGACCGGGTCGCCGAGCGGCCAGGCATCCGACTCGGCCTTCGGCCGGTAGGCCGACGGGTCGTCCGAGCTCGAATGCGCGCCGGCGCGGTAGGTGACATATTCGACCAGCGTCGGCCCGAGATTCTTCCGCGCCCGTTCGGCCGCCCACTTGGCAACCGCATGGACCGCGAGATAGTCGTTGCCGTCGACGCGCAGCGCCGGAATGCCGAAGCCCAACCCTCGCGCCGCAAAAGTGCCGGAGCCGCCGCGCGCAATGCCCTGGAAGGTCGAGATCGCCCACTGGTTGTTGACGACGTTGAGGATGACCGGCGCCTTGTAGGTCGAGGCAAACACCAGCGCCGAGTGAAAATCCGACTCCGCCGTCGAGCCGTCGCCTATCCAGCCGGCGGCAATGCGCGTGTCGTTGGAGATCGCCGAGGCCATCGCCCAGCCGACCGCCTGGATGTACTGCGTCGCCAGATTGCCGGAGATCGAGAAGAAGCCGTGCTCCTTCGACGAATACATGATCGGCAGCTGCCGCCCCTTCAGCGGATCGGCCTCGTTGGAGTAGATCTGGTTCATCATCGTGACCATCGGATAGCCGTCGGCGATCAGAAGGCCGGCTTGCCGGTAGGTCGGGAAATTCATGTCGCCGGCCTGGAGCGCCTTGCGGAAGGCGCAGCTCACCGCCTCTTCGCCCAGATGCTGCATGTAGAACGACGTCTTGCCCTGGCGCTGCGCCATCTGCATGCGCGCGTCGAAGGTCCTGAGCGTCATCATGTGGCGCAGGCCTTCGAGAAGCTCTTCGTCGGTGAGCAGCCCGGCCCATGGACCGACGGCTTCGCCGGCGCGGTTCAGCACCCGGATGATGGAGAAGGCCATGTCGCGGATAATTTGCGGATCGACGTCGATCTCCGGGCGCGGCACGGAGCCCGCCTTGGGGATGGTCACATTCGAGAAGTCGGGCGTGCCGCCGGGCCGAACCTCGGGCTCGGGCACGTGAAAGCGCAATAGTCCAGCATCGGCCATGACCTTACGTCCTCCAATGTTGCCGGTGCGATATTTGCACATCCGCACCGCCACACCAGTGCCAATTCGCCGGGTCTGGGCACGGCCTTCCTCCCGGTCGTCGGTCTTGTCGAGCCGACGCGGCCCGCAAGCGCCAAGATGCAGATATGGCGGGGAAATTTCTTGTCGATGTTTTCGAGCCGCGCGCAATTTGGCGTAAGATTGCGCACGCTTTCCCGCCAGATAAGGCAATTAGCGGTGGCGAAGGCCTCGCCCGGTCTTCCCTTCTCCCACAAGGGGAGACGGCAAGCATGCGCCAATTGACTCTTTTGCCAAAGCGCGTAAAAGCCCGCGTCGAACGGGATCGTTTTTCGATGCGCGGCCTTTTGATGGCTCTTCTTGCATTCGATGCCCCCAGCCTCGATGCGAACCATTGGGCCGGGCGCTTTGGCGCATCCGTCCGTTCCAGCAAGATTCTGGGTTCCAATAAAACTGCGACCAAGAAAACCACTACCAAAACGGTGTGATTCCCTTGGCCTAACCACCCTCTCCCGGGTCCGGCCCGGGGGACGGAACCCGCATGAGGCCGGCGGGTTTCTCCAACAACCAAGCGGAGAGGGACAGGAGATATCGATGAGTTTCAAGGTTGCGGTAGTCGGCGCCACGGGCAATGTGGGCCGCGAAATGCTCAACATTCTGGACGAGCGCGGCTTTCCGGTGAGCGAGGTCGTGGCGCTGGCCTCGCGGCGCAGCCAGGGCACCGAAGTATCGTTCGGCGACCGCACGCTGAAGGTCAGGACGCTCGATCAGCACGACTTCTCCGACACCGACATCTGCGTCATGTCGGCCGGCGGCAATGTCTCGAAGGAATGGTCGCCGAAGATCGGCAAGCAGGGCTGCGTGGTCATCGATAATTCGTCGGCCTTCCGCTACGACCAGGACGTGCCGCTGATCGTGCCGGAAGTGAACCCCGACGCGATCTCGCTGTTCACACGCAAGAACATCATCGCCAACCCGAACTGCTCGACGGCGCAGCTCGTCGTGGCGCTGAAGCCGCTGCATGACGCCGCCACCATCAAGCGTGTCGTCGTCGCCACCTACCAGTCTGTGTCCGGCGCCGGCAAGGAAGGCATGGACGAGCTGTTCACGCAGACGCGCGCGGTGTTCGTCGCCGACGGCGTCGACGTCAAGAAGTTCACCAAGCGCATCGCCTTCAACGTCATCCCGCATATCGACGTCTTCCTCGACGACGGTTTCACCAAGGAAGAGTGGAAGATGGTCGCCGAGACCAAGAAGATGCTCGATCCCAAGATCAAGCTGACGGCGACCTGCGTGCGCGTGCCGGTGTTCATCGGCCATTCGGAAGCGGTCAACATCGAGTTCGAGAAGCCGATAACCGCCGACGAGGCGCGCGACATCCTGCGCGAAGCGCCAGGCTGCCAGGTCCTGGACAAGCGCGAGGACGGCGGCTACATCACGCCGCTCGAATCGGCCGGCGAGGACGCCACCTTCATCTCGCGTATCCGTGAGGATTCGACGGTCGACAACGGTCTGTCGATGTGGGTCGTCTCCGACAATCTGCGCAAGGGCGCGGCGCTGAACGCCGTGCAGATCGCCGAGCTCCTGGTCGAGCGCGGCCTGATCCAGCCGAAGAAGAAAGCGGCTTAACTTTTCGCTCACAGGGTTCGGCCTGCGGCCGATTCCGTTTTCGCTTACGGGCCGCATCGCCGCTGCCGCGGCGGGCCCTCCGCGAGGGCGCCGGACGACCGGCGGCCCGAAGTCGCGGGCTCGGCCTTCGGCCGTAGGAGTTTCCTTCTCCCCGTTCAACGGGGAGAAGGTGCCCGAAGGGCGGATGAGGGGCAGCGCCGACCTATGAGCGACCGCACCAAAATTACCCTGCACCCAGCCACGGCTTCCGACGCCGCCGTCATCGCGAAGCTCATGCGCGCGTCGCTCCACGCGTTTGACTGGATGCCGCTGCTGCATACACCGGAGGAGGATCTGTTCTTCATCCGTGACATCCTCCTGCCCGGACAGCAGGTGACGGTCGCCGAAGCTGGCGGGCGCATCCTCGGCTTCATTGCTGTCGACGGCGATTGGGTCGAACAGCTTTATCTCGATCCGGCCTGGACGGGGCAACGCATCGGCGGCCGACTGCTTGCCGAGGCCACCGTCGGCATGCCTCGAGTCAAGCTCCATTGCTTCCAGGCCAATACCGCCGCGCGCCGGTTCTACGAACGTCACGGCTTTCGTGCCGGGGCCTTTGGCGACGGCTCGACCAACGAGGAAGGCCTGCCGGATATTCTTTACGTGCTCAGACGCTGAGCCAAGCCGAAGCTGTTCAATCGCGCGACACCGGACGACCCTGCCCTGCCACCCAAATGGTTCTGAAGCGTTCCGTTATCGACAGAAAAAAGCGCGGTGGGAGCAGACCGTATTCATAACGGTCGGTGGTGCCTGGAACTGGACGAAGGTCATATCCCGGCCACGCGAAGCGGTTGCCCTCGTGCAACATCACCCATGAGCGCTCGCCGTCGAGGCCAAGGTGGCGTTTGATCGCCGCCGGCAACTCGACCGCCAGGGAAACATCGTTCGGCGGCACGTGCGTGACAGGCACGACCGTTACAATAAGGCCATCGGCTTCCCGGTCGACGGCAAGCACCACCACACAAGGGCGATCCTTGCGTCCCTCCTCTTGTCCAGCCTGGCGCTCATGATGCCACAGATATGCGTAGGAAATGACTTGGCCGAGCTGCGGCTTGGGAAGCGGCATGCCTCACTTTTCATCCAGCAAGGCATTGAGGTGATCGTGTTCCGTTGACATGCGGCCGTTGGCGATCATCTCGATTTCGTCGTGCGTCAGATCCTTGGTCGCAAACGATTGCCGGACCAGATTCTTATAGCGCTGAAGCTCCTCATATTCGACGGTCGAAACAAAATAGCCGGTCGGCCGGCCATGGCTCATGACCGCCACAGGCTCCCGCTGCACGATTTCGCGATAGCGCCCGAAGTTTCGGGCGAATTCCGTAGCGGGGACCTCACGCATTGCAATTACTCCAAATTGCGTAATTTATGAAAATTACTCAATTTACGCGTTCCTGTCAAATTGCGGCGCCACTTTCCATCGCCAACTGCCGCAGAATGACGAGCGCTTCTTCGCATCGGTCGGCCGGGACGAAGAGATGATCATGGTAGAAGGCCGAGACCGGGTTGACGCCCATGCCTGTTGCCGCGAGCCGCGTCGTGATGGCGGCGAGGAAGCCGACGGCTTCGAGCGAGGAGTGGATGTCGAGCGTGATCATCCGGCAGCGGAACGTGTCGGCGAGGCCGGCGGCTTTCGCCCTGTCTTCAGGAACGATCAGCGTCAGGCCTTCGCCCTCGCGAAACTGCATCACGGGCTCAAGTCCTGCCGGGATCGGCATGTCCGGTGCCAGCGTGGCGAAGACATGGATTCCAGGGAGCAGTTGCGGCGTCATCGACGCGAGCAGTTTTTGCAGGTCGGTCTCACCAGTCATCTTGCCTCGTTTCTGCTCCATGCACTCTCTGAACCACGCCTTTGAAAGAAGCGTGCCGGACCCTGTAGGATCGCCACGTGGTTCTCCGTCCTTGGTTCGAAGCTGGCAAAAGCCAGTTCCTGAATCAACCGGAGGGAACACCCATGAGCATTTCCGAAGCCGCGCCTGCTTCAAAAGGCGCTTTGTGGACCGGGCGCGTGCTCAGCGCCGTCGTCGTCCTGTTCATGATCTTCGACGGCGTCATCAAGCTGCCGCCGCTCGATGTCGTCACCCGGGCGATGACCGACCTCGGCTGGCCGGCTGATGCCAATGTCGCGCGCCTGATCGGCGCGATCGGCCTGATCTCGACCGCGCTCTATGCCTTGCCGCGCGCCTCGGTGCTCGGCGCCATCCTGCTCACCGGCTATATGGGCGGTGCGATTTCGACCCATGTGCGGATCGGCAACCCGTTCTTCTCGCACACGCTGTTCGGCGTCTATCTCGGTGTCATCCTGTGGGGCGGGCTCTATCTGCGCGACCAAAGGGTGCGGGCGCTGATCCCGTTCAGCCGCTAAAGCGGTTATTTTTTACGCAATTCCAGACGGAAAACCGCTGCGCACTTTTCCCGGAATTGCTCTAAAGGAGGAGAAAAAGATGCTCACCACCATTGTCATCATCCTGGTCGTCATCATTGCCGCCGTGCTGATATACGCGGCGACTCGATCGAACGATTTCGTCGTCGCCCGTTCCGCCGGGATCAAGGCGCCTGCCGAAGTGATCTTCCCGCTGATCAACGACTTCAGGCGCTGGCCCGAATGGTCGCCCTTCGAAAAACTCGACCCGGAGATGAAGCGCACGCTTTCCGGCGCCGAGAGCGGCAAGGGTGCCACCTAAAGCGCGTCGCGATGAAACGGATTCAGTCGACGCGCTTTAAGTCTTTGTTTTGATGCATGTCATTTTCCCAAAACCGCTGCGCACTTTTGGGCGACATGCATTATGCCTGGGAACGCAATTCCAAGGCCGGCAAGGGCCGCATGGAGATCACCGGTTCGGCGCCGTCTTCGCTGGTGTCGCTGAAGCTCGACTTCGAGAAGCCGTTCCGGGCCAACAACACCGTCGACTTTTCGCTCTCGCCGTCAGGCGACGGCACCACGGTCACCTGGGCCATGCGCGGCGCCAGGCCCTTCGTCGCCAAGCTGATGGGCTTGTTCATGAATTTCGATACGCTGATCGGCAAGGATTTCGAGGCCGGGCTCGACAATCTCAAACGCGCCACCGAACGATAGAAAAGCTCATTCTTTCAATGAGATCGTGAGATGCCAGCGCAATCCGCGCCGGCGCTCCAATCGCCAATCTCCATCCTCTTGGGGATCAAATTAGCCGTCTGTGAGTTTAGACCATGGCGGCGAGGACGGCGATCCGCGTGAGAGAGGAACAACGATGAAGAAAGCAATTATCATCCTGGTGCTGACCATGGCACTCGGCGCCTGCTCGCAAACGGAAAAAGGCGCGGCGATCGGCGGCCTCGGCGGCGCGGCGGTCGGCGCGGCGGTCGCCGGCAATCCGACGCAAGGGGCTATCGTCGGCGGTGCCGTCGGCGCTGTCGCCGGCGCGCTGATCGGCCATGCCAGCGAAAGCGGCCAGTGCCGCTATCGCGACCGTTACGGCCGCGTTTATGTGGCGCGCTGTCCGTCCGGCTACTGAGGCATCACACAGACCAAAGAAAACGGCGGGCACTTGCCCGCCGTTTTTGTAAGCGAAGAAGGATCGCGATTACTCGGCGGTGGCGGCTTCCGCCTCGGCCGGCGCGGCGGTCGCCGCGGCAGCGGCAGCGGCTGCATCTTCCTGGGCCTTCTTCAAAAGGGCGGCGCGTTCCTGCGCCTTCTTGCCGGGCAGCGCCTTGTTCGGGTTCGAGCGGGCTTCGCGCTTGGCAAGGCCGGCCTCGTCGAGGAAGCGCAGCACGCGGTCGGTCGGCTGGGCGCCGTGCGACAGCCAGTGCTTGACGCGGTCGGCGTCGACCTTGATGCGCTCGCCGTCCTTCGGCAGCAGCGGGTTCCACGAGCCCAGCGACTCGATGAAACGGCCGTCGCGCGGCGAACGGGCGTCGGCAACGACGACGTGATAGTAAGGACGCTTCTTCGAACCCGCACGGGCCAGTCTGATCTTCAGTGCCATTGTTTTCTCCTAAAAGCTCTGATTTCGTTTGATGTGGTTGCGGCTGAGTCCTTTGTTTTGTGCATGTCGTTATCCCAAAACCGCGAAGCACTTTTGGGCGGCATGCACAGGTCAGCCGGCTTTTGCAGCGCCGTTGGAAGCGGCGATCTGTTCGTGATGACGGATCACTTCGCGAACGACGAAGTTGAGGAATTTTTCCGCGAAATCGGGGTCGAGATGCGCGTCGTTCGCCAACTGGCGAAGACGGGCGATCTGCTGCTGCTCGCGTGCCGGATCGGCCGGCGGCAGGCCGTGCTCGGCCTTCAGAACGCCGACCGCCTTGGTGCAACGGAAGCGTTCGGCCAGCATATGGATGAGGGCGGCGTCGATGTTGTCGATCGAAGCGCGGTAGCCAGCCAGGATGGCGCGTGCGTCGGCCATGTCTTTCTCCTCGTTCATCGCCCCCTCACCTCTTCGTGCCCATTATTTCTTCTTCCCGAGGCCGGGCAGCCCGCCGCCGCCCAAGCCCGGCAGCCCACCAGGAAGCTTCATGCCGCCGGGCAGGCCGGGGAGGCCACCGCCGCCGGGCATGCCGCCCGGCATGCCCTTGCCGAGGCCTGCGGCCTGCTTCTGCAAGGCTTCGAGCTGCTTGGAATCCATCTTCGACAGATCGGGCATGCCGCCCATTCCACCGCCCGGCATCATGCCGCCAAGGCCCATTTTCGAGGCAAGGCCGCCCATCATGCCGCGCATCAGGCCGCCGCCTTTGCCCTTGCCGCCCATCGCCTTCATCATGTCGGCCATGCCGCGATGCATCTTCAACAGCTTGTTGATCTCGGCCGCGTCGGTGCCGGAGCCGGCGGCGATGCGCTTCTTGCGCGAGTGCTTGAGCATGTCGGGATTGGCGCGCTCGGCCTTGGTCATCGAGGAGATGATGGCGAGCTGGCGGCCGAACATCTTGTCGTCGAGGCCGGCGGCGGCGAGCTGGTCCTTCATCTTGCCCATGCCGGGCATCATGCCCATGATGCCGCCCATGCCGCCCATCTTCGACATCTGCTGAAGCTGCTGGGCGAGGTCGTTCAGGTCGAACTTGCCCGACTGCATCTTCCTGGCCATCGCCGCCGCCTGCTCGGCGTCGATGTTTTCTGCCGCCTTCTCGACGAGCGAGACGATGTCGCCCATGCCGAGGATACGGTCGGCGATGCGCTTGGGGTGGAATTCCTCCAGCCCGTCCATCTTTTCGCCGGTGCCGATGAGCTTGATCGGCTTGCCGGTGACGGCGCGCATCGAAAGCGCGGCGCCGCCGCGGCCATCGCCGTCCATCCTGGTCAGCACTAGGCCAGTGATGCCGACGCGCTCGTCGAAGCTCTTGGCAAGGTTCACGGCATCCTGGCCGGTGAGCGAATCGGCGACCAGCAGGATCTCGTGCGGCGACGACACCTTCTTGATGTCGGCCATCTCGACCATCAGCGGCTCGT
This sequence comes from Mesorhizobium montanum, assembly GCF_033977145.1. NCBI lineage: Bacteria > Pseudomonadati > Pseudomonadota > Alphaproteobacteria > Hyphomicrobiales > Phyllobacteriaceae > Mesorhizobium > Mesorhizobium montanum. The sequence continues at coordinate 103,309 of NZ_JAVIJF010000017.1, forward strand.
CGATATGAGTGCGGCCGGCGGTGTCGAGGATGACGACGTCGTGGCCGCCGAGCCTGGCCGCCTGCACGGCGCGCTTGGCGATGTCGACCGGGTTCTGGCCAGCGATGATCGGCAGCGTCGCGACCTTGGTCTGCTCGCCGAGCTGGCGCAGCTGCTCCTGCGCGGCGGGACGCCGCGTGTCGAGCGAGGCCATCAGGACCTTTTTGTTCTGCCGCTCGGTCAGCCGCTTGGCGATCTTGGCCGAGGTCGTGGTCTTGCCGGAGCCCTGCAGGCCGACCATCATCACGACGACGGGCGCCGGCGCGTTGAGGTCGACGGCGACGCCCTCGGCGCCCAGCATGTCGACCAGCTCGTCATGGACGATCTTGACGACCATCTGTCCGGGCTTGATCGACTTGAGCACCGCCGCGCCGACCGCCTTCTCGCGCACCTTGTCGGTGAAGGAACGCACCACCTCCAGCGCGACGTCGGCCTCGAGCAGCGCACGGCGCACCTCGCGCAGTGCCGCCGAGACATCCGCCTCGGACAGCGCGCCGCGGCCCGTCAGGCCATTCAGGATGGAGCCAAGACGCTCCTGGAGGGATTCAAACATTCTTCTTCCTTTTCCCTGGCACCTTGTGGATGCCCGAGAGGTAGTGCGTTCGCGCCGGGTCGCCAAGCAAAAGCGCAAAGCCAAAAAGCACCCGGGGGCGCATCGCGCTGCCGGGTGTTGGCCTCCGGGATCTCTTTACAGCACTTGGCCTCAAAAAGGCTTCGGCGTCCTGGTCGGCTTTCGCGAAAGAAAACTCGTCGCGGAATTCAGCGGCTCTAGACAGGAAATTGGCCGTGGAGTCAAGGCTCGGGCTCAATCCGGGTCAGAACGCCGCGATTTGCGGCGACTCACCGCGGGCTTTGGCTGTTCGCCCCGACCCTCAGCGGCGAGCGCCGGTGCAAAAGCAGCAGCATCGTCAAAAGCGTACTGGCGATGCCGATCGCGGCGATGAGAACGGCATCCAGATCGGTCCAGCCGGGGCCTTCGAGGGGCTTGGCGTTGAGCAAGGCGAAGGAATTGTAGCCCTGCTGGTGCGAGATCAGCAGGAAGCCGGTCAGGTTGTTGCCGAGATGGGCGCCGAAACCGGCGCCGAGATTGCCGGTGACATAGACCAGCAGCGTGAGCAGCAAGGCAAAGGTGCCGATCGAGACCAGGACGCAGGCATTGATGGCAAGCGTCGAGGCCGAATTCCAGTGCAGCGACGTGAACAGCAGTCCCGGCAGCGCCGCCCAGATCAGCGGGTTCCTGAAGCGGTAGGCCAAGCCACGCAGGAGATAGCCGCGAAACAGCATTTCTTCCGACGAAGTCTGCAGGGAGGCGAGCAGCGCGATCGGGACGAGGAAGAGCAACCAGGACGACAACGCTATCGGTCCGCGCGCGATCTCCGGCTGCAGCCAATAGAGCAGGACCTCGGAGAAGAGCGAGGTGATCAGGACCGCGACCAGGCCTTTGAGGAAATCGCCGCCCGCGATGCGGCGGCTGACGCCGAAAAGGGCCGCGAGCGGCTCGCCATGCACGAAGCGCATCGCCACCCACAGGCCGATCCAGATGCCGGCAAACGAGGTCAGCGCGCTCAGAATGCCGATCGGCGATGCCAGGAAATCCTGCATGTAGCGCCCGGTCGACGGACCAGGGAGGCGCCAGACGATATAGGCATAGGTGCCGGCAAACAGCACCAATGCCGTCGCGGCCATCCAGAACGCAACGACGATTGCCGTTCCGAACACCAGGCGCAGCAAATTGGTCTTTTCGTTCGGCGAGCGGCGGTAGCGCTCGAAGGCGGCATTTTCGATCGTCACGCGGGCTCCCCTGCCGAACGCTGTCGGGTCGCATGATCTATGGGATCGGCGGTTACCGTGCAATCGTCTTGGGCGGCGACTACCCAGTTTACCGCGGTCGGATGACTAGCCGGAACGCCTGTCGTGGTCGTCATCCTATGGCGGATCAAGGAGCGAAGCGACGCGGCGCAGACCATAGGATCCATGCCGTTACATCTGAGCGATGCTAACGGGTCCAGAATTCTGCTCCGCGGCACCCTTCGGCCGAGGTCACGGCATGGATTCCAGGGTCTTCGCGACGGAGCTTCGCTCCTGCTTCGCCCTGGAATGACGAAGTTGGAAAGCTTCGGCCAACCTCGAACGTTTGCGATGATGGAGTGTTGAGCAAATGCAATACTGAGCCGTCAGCGCGCAAACGAAGCGGCCGCCATTGCTGGCGGCCGCTCTTTCTCACAGAATCGAACGCGATCAGCGCATCACGTAGACGATGCGCCGCGTGCCCGGATCGACCAGCGCCGGCTGGTTGTTCACATAGACATAGCGATAGTTGTAATTCGGGATTTCGCGCAGCTCGACCGTGTCGGGCAACGTGGCGCCCGTCACCACCTCGCCATCGAGATAGACCGGATCGACCCGGTGCGTGGTGACATAGGTGCCCACCTCGGCCGGCGGCCTGACGATCGGCTCGATGGCGTCGTCGCCGGAAACGATGGCGCCGGTGTAAGTGTCCGTGGTGTAGACATCATCGGTCGGCGGCGCCACGACGGCGATGCCGGCATCGGCCGGCCGGCGCGTCACGACGACGCGGCTGCCGCCGAAATCGCCGGTCACATAATCGGAATAGACCCAACCCTTGCCGCCGGCTTCGGCGATCGTGCACCATTTGCTGCCTTCGATGCAGCCAACGAGAGTGGCCGACTGGCCGGCCGCCAGCACGCCGATGACCGGGTATTGTGGACCGGGGCCGGCGCGGACATTCAAGTCGGCCACGGCCGAGACGGGGGTATCGGCGAAAGCGGCGCCCGATATGGCGAGCAGCGCACCGGCAAGCGCCGGAAACAATACGCGTTTCATGGTTTTCGCTCCGTTTTTCAACGCTCCCTCGGGCTCGGAAACGAAACAGAAGCTCATGCGTTCCGGCTAAGGTGCTTTTCGCCCGCTCACGAATTGTTCCGGGCTTTTTTCGGCGCGCCGGTCAAAAGGTCGTGTACGAAGGTCAATTTCCGCGCCGTCACCTCGGAAATCACGAAGGGGTAGAGGTCCGGCAGACCCATGCAGCGGTTGATCGAATTGGAGGCCTCCGACAGCACCAGCCAGCGGGCGAGGATCTTTTCGAATGCTTCCGACGGCGGATCGGGATCGGCGGGCGCTGGCTGCAAAAGTCCACCGGTGTCGCCGGGCGGCAGAGCATCCGCGTCCACGGTTTCCAGCCGCCCGAGCGGGAAATTCAGCGCATGCACCATTTCCAGCGTGTCGGTGATGTGGAGATGATGCGCGAAGGTCTCAGCCCAGTCCTCCCATGGGTGGGAGGTCGCATAGGCCGAGATGTGGCGCTGCTGCCAGTCCGGCGGCGCGGCATTGATGTAATAGGCCTTCAGCGCCCGCTCGTAATCGGCCTGTTCGTCACCGAAGAGGGCCCGGAAAGCGGCGAGCCGTTCCGGATCGTCGCGGATCAACCGGTCCCAGTAATAGTGGCCGAGCTCATGGCGAAAATGGCCAAGCAAGGTGCGATAGTTCTCACCCATCTCGACACGTCGCCGCTCGCGCTCGGCGGAATCGGCTTCGGCGACGTTGAGCGTGATCAGGCCGTTGTCATGACCCGTCAAGATGCGTTCACCGCCCGGACCGGCGCCGATCGGGTCGGCGAGAAAGTCGAAGGCCAGACCAATCTCGTCGCCCGGATCGGCCTTGGGCACAACCGGAAGGCCGAAGGCGAGCAGGGAGTAGACGGCGCGTTTCTTCGCCGCTTCGACCCGAATCCAGCGCCGGCGGTTGCCATCGACCGACAGGTCCGGGATCAGCTGGTTGAGCATGCAGCCGCGGCAGAAGGTGTGATCCGGCTCGGCGCGCCAGTTGCAGGCGCATTCGTCGGCGTTGCCGCATTGGAAAACGCCATCGGCGCCTGAGAGCAGGAAACGCGCCTCGTCCGGGTCATAGAGCACCAGGCTGGAACAGTTCAGGCATTGGGCGTTCTCAAAGTAGAGACGATGGCCGCAATGGGGGCAGTCGAACAGTTTCATCTGCGATCAACCCATAGGGAGAGACTTGAAGGAAAGCCGGTGCAAACGTCCGCCGGCTCCCAAGTGTTCCGATGCTATTTCGTCGCAAGCTGGGTGATGACCTGGCGCCCGAGAGTCCGGCGCCGCCGCAAGTCCGGGTAAGCGGGCCGGCAAAGAAAATCTTCTCCGTCACCGGCTGCATCGGCGTCGCGCGCGCCTCCGAACGGCCGGGGCGCGGCCGCCGATGCGGTCCATGAGGAAGGAAAGTCCGGCCGTTCGAAGCGTCTTTGCCGCGGCAAGCCCGCGGAACCGGCGCCAATGATCACGGCATCAACGTCCTTCATGAGGCAAGCCCGCCACACCTGATGCCTGATCGTAGGCAGATTGCCCTTCTTTCGCCAGTGTCGGGTGCCACGTCCCCCGCGAGGGCGGTGACAACCCGGCGTTTCGCTGGCAAATTCGCAACCGGGACGTGATTCAAGGCAACCAGGAGAACAACATGGCATTTTTTGCCAAAAGAAGGATATTCGTGGCCGCCGCGGCGGTGGTGGCGATGCTTGGCCTGGCGACAGGCGCCGAGGCAGCCGCCAGCTGTGGCAAGAACGGCGCCGGCTTCGATGCCTGGAAGCAGGACTTTGCCGCCGAGGCCAAGGCCAATGGGGTCGGCCAGAAGGGACTGTCGGCGCTGGCCGGGGCGACCTACGCGACAAGGACGATCTCTGCCGACCGCGCGCTTCACAAAGCTTTCAGCGGCTCGGTCGAAGCGTTCATGAAGCGCCGCGGCGCCTCCGCGATCATCTCCAGAGGCCGCGCGCTGAAGAAGGCGAATGCGGCGATGTTCGCCAATATCGAGCGGACCTATGGCGTGCCGCCCGGGGTGCTGCTCGCCATCTGGGGGATGGAGACCGGCTTCGGCGCTTCCATGGGCAACCAGAACACGGTCTCGGCCATCCTGACGCTCGCCTATGACTGCCGCCGCCCGGATTATTTCACCCCGCATGCCATCGCGGCGCTCAAGCTGGTCGATCGCGGCGCGCTCAGCGCCTCATCGGTCGGCGCCATGCATGGCGAGATCGGCCACACCCAGTTCCTGCCCGGAAACGTGCTGAAATATGGCGTCGGCAGCGGCAATCTGCGCGACCGCAACACCGCGCTCGCCTCGACCGCCAACTACCTGAAAGGGCATGGCTGGCATGCCGGCGCGAGCTATGAGGCCAATATGGGCGCGATCGCCGGCTGGAATTCGGCAAGCGTCTATCAGCAGGCCATCGCCAACATCGCCGAGGCGATCGACGCGGACTGATCGAAAATTTAGCGAAAGCCGGGGTGACAGCTGATCTCCCCCCTTGCGGGGGAGATGTCCGGCAGGACAGAGGCTGTCCCTCCAGCCTGTCCAGCAAATCGTCACAACTTTCACGCTGAGGCGCAGCGGCAAATCAGAGAGGCCGGCGATCCTTCACACCCCCCTCTGCCCTGCCGGGCATCTCCCCCGCAAGGGGGGAGATTAGCGCTTCAGCGGCGGTTTCTCGCGGCAAGCGTCCTCAGTCGCAGCCCGTTGAGCTTGATAAAACCTTCGGCGTCCTTCTGATCGTAGGCGCCGCGGTCGTCCTCGAAGGTGACGAGCGCGTCCGAATAAAGCGTCTTCCTCGACTTGCGGCCGGTGACGATGACATTGCCCTTGTAGAGCTTCAGCCGCACCGTGCCTTCGACATCTTCCTGGCTCCTGTCGATCATCGCCTGCAGCATGACGCGCTCCGGCGAGAACCAGAAGCCGTTGTAGATGAGCTCGGCGTAGCGCGGCATGAACTCGTCCTTGAGGTGGGCGGCACCCCGGTCGAGCGTGATCGATTCGATGGCGCGATGAGCGGCGATCAGGATGGTGCCGCCGGGCGTCTCATAGACGCCGCGCGATTTCATGCCGACGAAACGGTTCTCGACAAGGTCGAGGCGTCCGATGCCGTTGTCGCGGCCGAGGTCGTTCAGCGCCGCCAGCATGGTGGCCGGCGACAGTTTCTTGCCGTTGAGCGCGATCGGATCGCCCTTCAGGAACTCGATCTCGATCTCGGTGACGACATCGGGCGCATCCATCGGCGAAACGGTGCGCTGGTGGACGAATTCCGGCGGCTCGCTCCACGGATCCTCCAGCACCTTGCCCTCCGAGGAGGAGTGCAGCAGGTTGGCGTCGACCGAGAACGGCGCTTCGCCGCGCTTGTCCTTGGCGACGGGGATCTGGTGCTGTTCGGCGAAGTTGATCAGATCGGTGCGCGACTTGAACGACCAGTCGCGCCAGGGCGCGATGACCTTGATGTCGGGGTTGAGCGCGTAAGCCGAAAGCTCGAAACGCACCTGGTCGTTGCCCTTGCCGGTGGCGCCATGCGCGATGGCGTCGGCGCCCGTCTCCCTGGCGATCTCGACCAGATGCTTGGAGATCAGCGGCCGGGCGATCGAGGTGCCGAGCAGATAGGTGCCTTCATAGACGGTGTTGGCACGGAACATCGGGAAGACGAAGTCGGCGACGAATTCCTCGCGCACGTCGACGATGCGGATGTCCTTGATGCCCATCATCTCGGCCTTCTTGCGCGCCGGCTCCAATTCGCCGCCCTGGCCGAGGTCAGCCGTGAAGGTGACGACTTCGGCACCGAGCTCGGTCTGCAACCATTTCAGGATGATGGAGGTGTCGAGGCCGCCGGAATAGGCGAGCACGACTTTCTTGACGTTTTTGATCTTGGACATGTTTGGCGGTTCCGCAGGTAAAAGGTTCGGGGGGCGAGTATCACGCGGTTTCCGGGCGGCGCAAGAGATGAACAGGCGCGTGCTCGCGGTACAGGCTGGGCCAGATGTTTGCCCGGGCAGAGGCTGGCGAAGGAAAAAACGCCGCGCTACAGGAAGCGCGATCCATTCCGAGGCGGCCAATGTCCTTCGTTCCCGACACCACCACCCTTATCCAGTTCGCCCTTGCCACCGTCATCCTGGCGATCACGCCGGGAACCGGACATGACGCTGTTTGTCTCGCGCACGCTGAGCCAAGGCCGCGCCACCGGTTTCGCCTCGATGGCGGGGGCGCTGTGCGGCACGCTGATCCATACCACGCTGGTGGTGGTCGGCATCTCGGCGCTGATCGTCGCTTCGCCGATGGCCTTCTTCGTGTTGAAGATTTTTGGCGCCGGTTATCTGGTGTTCCTGGCCTTTCAGGCCGTGACGAAAGGCTCGGCCTTCTCGCCGGAGAAGAGGACGGGACCGCAGGTCTCTTTGTTCCGCAGCTGGGCGGCCGGGCTCGGCGTCAACCTGCTCAACCCCAAGATCATCCTGTTCTTCATGACATTCCTGCCGCAATTCGTCTCCGCGCACGATCCCAACGCATCGGGCAAGCTGTTCTTCCTCGGCATGATGTTCGTGGTGCTGGCGATCCCGGTGACGGTGCCGATGGTGCTGGCGGCGGAAAAGTTTTCGGCGGCGATGAAGGCAAGCCCGCGCGTGACGCGCGTGGTCGACTATCTGTTTGCCGGCGTGTTCTCGGCCTTCGCGCTCAAGATCCTGACGGCGCAGGCTAAATAGCGCTCAGGCTTCCAGGTCGGGCAGCGCCTCGCGGCGCCAGCTTCCGGCCCAGCGCCCGGAAAAGAGCCAATAGGAGATGCCGCCGACCATGCCGGAGCCGATCACGGCCAGCCTGGCGTTGGTCTCGGTGACGTCGAAATTGATATCGGCGTTTTGGTGGACGAGGCCGAGGAAGATGCCGGCCACGACGGCGCCGGCCAGCGCGTAGAACAGCCAGTCGCGGCGGCCGAGCACTTCGGCAATCAAGATCGCGACAGCCGCCGGCATGAAGGCGAAATAGGCGACGAACAGCGCCACGAAAGGCACCGAGAAATAGAGTGAGGCGGTCGCCGTCGGCTCCGGATCGGCGGGCGTGTAACCCAAATGCGCCAGGAACAGGATGTTGAGGAAGGCGCTCGCCGCCAGCGAGGCGACGACATAACCGACCATGATGACGGCGAAGCGGATGAGATAGGCGATAAGGCGTCTCACGCCTCGCCGTGCCCCGCGATCATCATGGCCTCGAGCGCCAGCCGGTCGACCTTGCGCATGCGTTCCGATTCCGACTTGAGCTGGCCGCAGGCGGCGAGGATGTCGCGGCCGCGCGGCGTGCGGATCGGCGAGGCGTAGCCGGCATTGTTGATGTAGTCGGCGAACTTCTCGATCGTCTCCCAGTCCGAGCACTGGTAGTTGGTGCCGGGCCAGGGATTGAACGGGATCAGGTTGATCTTGGCGGGAATGCCCTTCAAGAGCTTGACCAGCGCCTTGGCGTCCTCGAGAGAATCGTTGACGTCCTTCAGCATCACATATTCGAAGGTGATGCGTTTGGCATTGGAGAGACCCGGATAAGCCTTGCAGGCGGCGATCAGGTCCTTCAGCGGGAACTTCTTGTTGATCGGCACAAGCAGGTCGCGCAGATCGTCATTGGTGGCGTGCAGCGAGATGGCCAGCATGACGCCGATCTCCTCGCCAGTGCGGAAGATCTCGGGCACGACGCCCGAGGTCGACAGCGTGATGCGACGCTTCGACAGGGACAGGCCGTCGCCGTCGGATGCGATCAGCAGCGCCTTCTTCACCGCCTCGAAATTGTAGAGCGGCTCGCCCATGCCCATCATGACAATGTTGGAGATTTTTCTGCCCTCGGCCGGCACGATGGCGCCGTCCGGCGTGTCGCGGTCGGGGAAATCGCCGAGCCGGTCGCGCGCGGTCAGCAGCTGCGCCAGGATTTCTTCGGCCGTCAGGTTGCGCACCAGCTTCTGCGTGCCGGTGTGGCAGAAGGAGCAGGTCAGCGTGCAGCCGACCTGCGAGGAGATGCATAGCGTGCCGCGGCCTTCCTCGGGGATGTAGACGGTCTCGATCTCGACCGGGCGGCCGGCGCCGCGCGGCGGGAAGCGGAACAGCCATTTGCGCGTGCCGTCGGCGGAGATCTGCTCCTCGACGATTTCGGGCCGCGCGACGGTGAAGTGCTTGTCGAGCTCGGCCCGCAAATCCTTGGAGATGTTGAACATATGCGCGAAGTCGGAAACGCCGCGTACATACATCCAATGCCAGAGCTGCTGGACGCGCATCCTGGCCTGGCGCTCCGGCACGATGCCGGCCTCGACGAGGGCGGTGCCGAGCTCGGCGCGGGTCAGGCCGATCAGCGAGGGCTTCTCGGCTTGCATTGTGCGGCGCAAGGCGTCACGGGCGCCTTCGGCGGTAAGATCAAGCGAAACGGTCATGGTGGCGCCAATATAAGCGATTTGCGGCCGATTTCAGCATCTGCCGGAGAAGAAGCGCGGCGCATAGCACAGCTTGCCGGCGGAGTCATGCGGCTGGGCTTTCCTTCTCCCCTTGTGGGAGAAGGTGGCCGAGCGAAGCTCGGTCGGATGAGGGGTGTTCCAGCGGAGTGAGACGCCGGCGTTCCCTGGAACACCCCTCAACCGTCTCGGCGCTACGCGCCGAACCACCTTCTCCCACAAGGGGAGAAGGGGAAGACGCGGACCGGCACAGCCTTACTCCTGAGTATCCGTCCGCCGGCGATGGCCGCTGACCTGCGCGCCGTCTTCCGGGTGCAGGAACAAGAATCCCGGAATGGGAAGCAGCGGGATCATCGCCGTCAGCAGGAAGGCCCAATGGAACTGGTCCGCCGTCGGCGCATGCACCTGGCCTGAGACGAGGCCGAGCACCATGGCGGCGATCGAGACGCCGAGCGACACGCTGAGCTGCTGCAGGACGCCGCCGAGGCTGGTGGCGCGGCTGAGCTTTTCCGCCGGCAGGTCGGCATAGGACAGCGTGTTGGAGGACATGAACTGCGCCGAGCGGACGATGCCGAAGCAAAAGACGTAAAGGCCGATCACCCAATGCGGGGTGTCGGCATCGAGCAGGGCAAAGCCCGCCACGGCAACAGAGCCGACCACAGCGCTGCCGGTCAGCACGACCTTGAAGCCGAAGCGCTGCAACAGCGACGCCAGCAGCGGCCGCATCAGCAAGGCGCCGAAGCTGCCGACGAAAGTCAGCGAGCCGGAGGTGACCGGGCTCATGCCGAAGCCGACCTGCAGCATCAGCGGCAGCAGGAACGGCGCGCCGTTGAGGCCGATGCGGCACAGGCCGCCAGCCAGCGTGCCGACCCAGAAGGAGCGAAACCGGAACAGCGTCAGATCCACTGCGGGCGCCGCGACGCGGTGCGCATAACGGCCAAAGGCAAGCAGCAGCAGGATCGAGGCGGCCAGCACCAGCAGGGTCGCCAGCGATGAAATGATCGGCCTGCCGATATTCTCCAGGCCGAACTGCAACAATGCGGCGCCCGCTCCCACCATCAGGAAGCCGGCGAAGTCGAAAGGCCGCACTTCGTCGCCATGGAAATCGTCGACGAAGCGCAAGGCGGCGAAAATGCCGAGCAGGCCAAACGGCACATTGACGTAAAAAATCCAGCGCCAGGATGCGTAAGTGGTCAGGAGGCCGCCGAGCAGCGGCCCGATGACAGGGCCGACGATCGCCGGCAAGGTCATGTAGGTCATGGCGGTGATCAGGCCGCTGCGCGGAAAGGAGCGCAGCAGAATCAACCGACCGACCGGCGTCATCATGGCGCCGCCCAGTCCCTGCAAGGCGCGCATGGCCAGAAGCATGCCGACGCTGTCCGCAACGCCGCACAGGACCGAGCCCAGGGTGAAGGTGAAGAGCGCCAGCGCGAAGATCTTTCGCGCGCCGAACCTGTCGGCGAACCAGCCGCTGACCGGAATGAACACCGCCAGGGTCAGGATGTAGGTCGTTATCGCCAGATTGAGCCGGACCGGCGTCGTGTCGAGGCTCTGCGCGATGGAGGGAATAGCGGTGGTGAGGATGGTGGAGTCGAGCTGCTCCATCAGAAAGGCGATGGCGACGATTGACGGGATGATCAGCCGCAGGCGCGGGTCACGCTCGGTCGCAAAGAGAGGCTGTTCCAATTGTCCTGCGATTCTGTGCATGCTGGCGGTTGTGATGACCCGCGTGAACGGCACGTCAGACGTGCTGCCGACGCCGTCTTATGCCGATTAGAGCGTTTCACCGTTTCGCGGAAACGGCGAACCGCTCCATCTCTTTGTTTTGACGCAATTCCGAACGGAAAACCGCTCACGCTTTTCCTGGAATTGCTTTAGGAGGAAGCGGCCGCCAATTCTACTGGACCGGAGGTCAACAAATTTTGACCCCTGCCTGCCTTCAGGGGGTCGAACTCGACCGGCCGCCGCTGCTGCCGCGGGAAAATCGATCACATATTCGTGTTGGCGTAACCAATCGAAGCTCATCGGCGAACCTGAAAGGGGGTGACCATGCCCCGCAAGATGAGCGCCGACATGATGAAGATGGCCAAGCCGATCAAGCATTGCATGATGATGATCACCGACGCCAAGGGTAAGGCCTATATGGTCGATACGTCGACCAAGAAGGCCCAGGCCGAATGTGAAAAAATGGCGATGTAGGCTCGAACCTCGCTCGCTTGACATCCCGCCGGCACCAGAGCCGGCGGGCAATCCGAGTTAATCCGCGCGCTCTCGCGGTCTTGATCGACCCTCAGCCTGTGCTAGAGCGTTTCACCATTTCACGGAAACGGCGAACCGCTCTATCGCTTTGTTCTGACGCAATTCCGGACGGAAAACCGCTCACACTTTTCCTGGAATTGCTCTAGGGCTGGGTTCCATCACGAGGGCGGACATGGCCGGCATATCCCGAAAAAACCGTATGCTGCGGCGCTCGCAGGCGATGTGGGTGTCGCGGCGCGTCTGGCAGCCGCGTCTCGTCTTCTGGGCCGGCGCCATCTCGATCGGCCTGATCAGCGTCCTGTTCGCATTGCTCGCCGACCAGGCGCAGGCCTTGTTCCACATCATCACCGGCAATGACGGCGGCTGGCGCTTTTATCTGCCGCTGGTCATGACGCCGCTCGGTTTCGTGCTTTGCGCCTGGCTGGCGCATTCCTTCTTCCCGGGATCGCAAGGCAGCGGCATTCCGCAGGCGATCGCGGCGCGGCATCTGCGCGACGAGGACGACCGCAGCCACATCCTGTCGCTGCGGCTGGTGGTGGGCAAGATCGCGCTCACCATCATCGGCCTCGCCTGCGGCGCCTCGATCGGCCGGGAGGGCCCGACGGTGCAGGTCGGCGCTTCCGTGATGCTGCAGGCGGCGCGCTGGGGCGGCATGGCGCAGGCGCGCGGCCTGATCCTGGCTGGCTCGGCCGCCGGCATCGCCGCCGCCTTCAACACGCCGCTTGCCGGCATCGTCTTTGCCATCGAGGAAATGGGCCGCGCCTACGAATCGCGCACCAACGGGCTGGTGCTGACGGCGGTGATCCTGGCCGGCCTCGCCTCGCTGGGTCTGCTTGGCAACTACACCTATTTCGGCGTCGCCAAGGACACGGTCGCCTTTGCCAGCGACTGGCCGCTGGTGCTGGCCTGCGGCGTCATCGGCGGCGGTGTCGGCGCGCTGTTTTCGCTGCTTGCGCTGAAAGCCATGCGGCGCATCCGGCGCTGGAACGCGCTGCAGCCGCTGCCGCGCACGCTGGTCGTGGCGGCTGTCTGCGGGCTGGCCGTGGCCGCGATCGGCATCGCGTCGGGAGGATCGACCTTCGGCACCGGCTACACGCAGGCGCGCGGCGCGATCGAAGGCGCGCCGCTGCCGGCCTTCTTCTTCGTGGAGAAATTCGCGGCCGGCCTGCTGTCGATGGTGTCCGGCATTCCAGGCGGTATCTTCGCGCCGTCGCTGGCGGTGGGCGCCGGCGTCGGCAGCACGCTCGGCCTGGTCTTCGGCACAGCCGCCGGAACGGCGGCGCTGCTCGGCATGGCCGGCTATTTCGCCGGCGTCGTGCAGGCGCCGATGACGGCCTTCGTCATCATCCTCGAAATGACCGGCAACCACGACAATGTGATCGCGTTGATGTGCGCGTCGATGCTGGGCTACGGCACGGCGCGGCTGATCTCCCATGAGCCGCTCTACCATGCGCTGTCGCGCGTCTTCATCGCCGAGGCGATCCGCCGGCGGCGGGCCGAGACGGGCGAAGCCGTCAAGGCGTAGCGGCTTGGACAATGATCGTCACAACACACCGAAACGCCCGCCTGAGTTCGGCGGTGCCGTCTTTCTCGTACCATCGGCCATGCGCAATTATGATGCGTTCCGGCTGCCAGGCGAGCATCTGTTGAACCGCCAGCCGCAAAGCTCCGCGGCGGCGAAAGAAGCTCAATCGCATGTCGATCGGCGCCTTGCCATCCGGATCGGCAGCGCCGGCAAGTCTGACGAGGAGCCTCAGAAACCAGCTGTGGATGCGTTTCGGCTCGAAGTTCTCGATCAAATCCGTGAGGATCAGCGTTTGCGAGGCGCGGTGAAACAGAACGGCCTCGGTAAGGGCATCGCCGCGCACGACCAGCAGGTCGACCTCGGCGGGCCACGGCGAGCCGCGCCCTACCAGCAGCCGGTCCACCGCAATCGAACGCTTGGCCCGTTTTTGCAAACCGCGCACGGCTAGAACTTCGGCGTTGGGCATGACGGCCTTCCAGTCGGGAAGCCACCAATAGTGAAGGGAGTTAGGAGCAACCAGGAAGCGGACCGGCCCCAACAGTTCGATCGCCGACCGCAGCGCGGGCGTAAGCGCCACGGGTGAGTGGAGGATCAAGTCGCCGTTGCCGAGCCGCAGGACCGTCATGCGGGTGCTGAAAGGAAACTCCAGCGGTCCGACGCCGAAGCCTATCCGTGGCCCATCCACGATCCAGAGATCGCGAGCGACGGGCTTAAGGACATTGATCGGCTCGTATAGATCCAGACTGGTCCTGTCTGCAGGATGTTCGTGGGGCATGGCTACTCGGCAACAACTCGAAGCGCGATCCGGTCAGCCGAAACGATCCGGCGCCTCCGAGCCATATGGCGCGCTTTCGCTGGTAGGGAAGCGCGCGGCTGCACGCATCGCCAGCCAATCGCGAAGCGCGATGCGGATCACGTCCGCGCGTCCGAGCTTCATCTGCGTCGCGATCGTCGACAGGGCCATTTCGGTGGCCGGGTCAAAAAACATGGACGCAGAATCGCGTAGCATCGCCGCGGCGCGAAAATCGGCGAGCCGCGCGTCCTCGGCCGGGCCGGCTTCCGCTTCGGCCGGCTCGCTGTTCGCAGCCGCTGGTTTTTCCGGGCCGCCGGCGGTGTCGTAGTCCCGGATCGCGACGAGGCTGTCGCCTTTGATCGTAGCCAGGACGAGGCGCGCGCCCTGCGGATAGTATCTGGGCAAGGCAGCGGCCTGATCGGCGAGGATGGCGCCGTTCCATCCACAGAGTTCGCCGCCGAGCAGCCAGTTCTGCTGCTCGCCATTCGTCATCACGGCGATGTATTCTCCATCGCAGGGATAGCCGATAAGTGCGATTTCCTCATAATCTTCCAATCTACGCATAGCAATCGCCCAAGTCCCTGGCTGGATACCGGCTCCGAGGTCGGAGTCGAGCTTCATCTCCTTCGCGCGAAAACGGCCCGGCATTGCCCAAGCCGAGATGCCGGGCCGTTGGGAAGCGCCCGCGCGAAGCGCTTCCCAAGTCACCTGGGGCCGGTGACCTGCGACAGCGCCTCGTTCGCGCAGGCGATCAGCGGGACGGTCGAATTCCGCAGCCGTGCTTGCGACAGCCACAATTGGCGGTGCTCCTGTGACAGCCCCTTGATTGCGGTGCGGGCCGCGGAGGTGATCTCGAATGCCCCGCAGGAAGCGCACTGGAATTCCACCCTGCGCAGCGCGACCTCGGCTTCCAAGGCCGCTCCGGCGCAAACGGGGCAGGTGGACGGATAGTATCTCCTCTCGAACGACAGGAGGTTCATCGCGCGGATTTATCCGACGGGATGCGGCATCGGCGGGTCGTGAACTCCAGCGTCAAGTGCATTCTGTCTCTCTTCTTCAGTCACCGGCGGCTGTGATCAGCCCCTTGTCTTGGGCGCAACGCTCCGGCGCGTGGCGACCTCGATCTGCTTTGCTTCCACTTCGAGCCGATCCGGCGCGGCGGATCCCATCAGGGCGTAGGCCGTGCCTCCCGATTGCCAGTAGACCGTCGGCACACGGCCGTCTGTGGCTGGTGTCGGGGGAACGGCGTCCTCGCCATTCATTGGAGCGGCCACAAGCGTGATGCGCCCGACGCTCGGCGTGTCGGCCGTCACAACCAGGCTCTGCTGTCCGTTCCAGGGCTGCACCTGGACATCCTTGACCACCCATGTCGACGGCAGCGTCGGCATGCTGACGTTAACGGCGCCAACCAGTCGCTGAATCTTGTCTTGTTTGAGCTCGATGCCCTTTTCCGGACCTGCGTTCAGCTGTGCAACGCGCAGCGCATCCCGCGCGGCCAGGATGAAGGTTTCATCAGCCGTCTTGCCGCCTTGGCGAAGCGGCACGGTAAGCGAATTTGCCGACCACCCGATCGCGACCAGCGCGACGGCGGCGACCTGAAGCCTGAGCACCGAAAATGCCATCCTGCGGCGAAACGCCCCTTCCAGCCGTCTCGCCTTGTCGATGGTCGCGCCGGGCGGAAACAATCGCCGGGGCTGGGACTCGCGCAGCGTCTCCATGCGCTGTGCGTGGGCAAAGACCTCCGCCGCCAGTTCCGGCTCCCGGGCAAGCCGGGCTTGCAGTTCGGACCGCTGCGATGGCGACAGCTCACCATCCAGCAGACGGCCGATATCCTGTTCGGAAACGCGATTATCGGGCCACATCACGCCCTCCAATGACCTTCAAATGACCGGAAGCCCCGCCATCCATATTTTCCATGTTGTGCTTCAAGGCGGCGCGAGCCCGGCTGAGGCGGGACATCACGGTCCCCGCCGGCACGCCCAGCAGTTCGGCTGCTTCGGCATAGGTAAAGCCCAGCACTCCGACCAGATGGAGTATTTCGGCCTGGTCCGTCGGCATCCGGGCGAGCGCCCTGCTTACGTTGGAAAGTTCGGCGCTATGCTCCTGCGGCGGCGGCGAGGCCGAATCCGACATGTCGGCGATGGACGCAAGGCGCTGCCCGTCGGCATCGGCCCGACTGGCGCCGGTGAAGAAGGTGTTTCGGACAATCCTGACCAGCCAAGGCAGCAGCGGTCGGGACGGATCATAGCTGCCGGCCATCGACAGCGCGCGGGCGAGAGCTTCCTGCAGCAGGTCATCGGCGTCGGAATCATTGCCGGTGAGCACCCTGCCGTAACGCCACAAGTCCTCCAAATGCGGTATGACGTCGAATTTTGCTTTCATTCCATCTCATACCGTCCGTCCCGTGCCGCGTCGAAGCAAGCCGCTCCGGGCTTATCTTGCCCGCCTTCCGGCCAAAGCCGGGGTGAAAGCGGCCCAGCGGTCAGGGACAGGCAACCGCAGGGCCGGATGGGAGCGCGCTCCTCCCGACTGCAAGCCCTGAAGACACTCACCCCAGACACTCACCCCCCAGTGCTTGCCGCCGCTCCCTGTTTGCGACGCGGCCTGGAAATGACGGGCCACGTCAAAATGTCTTCTCCCTCGTTGTGTCATCTACCGGGCTCGGCCGGAAACTATTCCGTCCGCCACAAAATTTTTCTGGACGTATGGCTTCAGGTGAATTCCAGGAGCCGGCACCTCGTGCAAGATCGCCGATGCAGCCCGCCGAGAGAATCGGCGCGGACACAAGGCAAGCTGAATGGCAAAGGCCGGACCAATGGCCCGGCCTCGTGTCAAATCAGTCGTCGTTTTTGCCTATTTGCGCCTCAGCCTATTTGCACTTGGCGATCGAGGACAGCGCGGCCGAAATGCCCTTCAGCGAGAAGACATAGGAGGTGGGATTGCCACGGCCGGACTTGGCCTGCACCTTCATGTCGGTGCCGGTCTTCATGGCGGCGATCAGCACCGGCTCTTCCGCGGCGTTCTCGACCCAGGCCGATTTGCCGCGGGTGAACATCGAGAAGGACTTCTTGTCGATGGTGACGGTGGCCTTCGAACCTTCCTGGAAGTTGTAGCCGGCGATGAACTGCGGCTCGTAGGAGACCTGCTGCCCGGGCCGCTGGCTGACGAAGAAGAACATGTCGCCATGGTCGAGCGTCTTCGGCTGCTTGTCGGTGGGCACGGTCAGCACGTAGCAGACCTTGCCGCCCGCCGACTGATAGCTGTAGGTGCCCCAGGCGTTGTGCTGGCCGATCTTGGTCGCCTGCTGCGCCAGTGCCGGCGCGGCGAAGGCGGCCACCAGGACCAGGCTGGAAACTGTAGCAATCAATCCGCGCATCGTTCTTCCCGTATTCCAAATGGTGCGGAGGCGGGCCGCATGGCGTCCTGCCGTCGCTTCATTTTGATTTAATCAGGGTTACCAAACGGTGAATTGTCCTCGAAGAAAAGGAACTCACCCCAGGAAACCGCCACCATTCGCGCCGCCACCGCTGAAAGCGGCTGGCGCGACGTCCCGGCGCGGAGTTGGAGGCCACGAAAACGGCAAGAGTTTGTCTTTTCGCACGTGCTGATTTGCGGGCGTGAAGCGAAGCCTAAAAGCGCGTCGCGCTTTAAGTCCTTGTCTTGATGCATGTCGGCGTCCCAGAACCGCTGCGCACTTCTGGGCGACATGCATTAGCTCAGTTCTTGTCGGCCAGCGCGTCCCTGGCGGCTTGCCTGTGGGCAGGCGTGATATGGGCGCTGACGGCGGTGATCGCGGCGGTCAGCACGGCAAGGTCGTCGGTGAAGCCGAGGCCGAAGATGAAGTCGGGGATGAAATCCACCGGCAGGACGAAATAGCCGAGCGCGCCGAGCAGGATGCCTTTGGCGCGCAGCGGCGTGTCCTTGTCCATGGCGCAGTAATAGGCGGCGACCACTTCGTCCATGAACGGAATCTGCCGCGCCGCCTTCTTGGCGGTGCGCCAGAATTTCTCGCGGACCTCGCCCTCGCCGGCAAGCTTGTCGCCGAAGCCGAAGAAATCGAAACCGGTACCTTGCGCCATCAATCACTCCTTGGCCGCGCGTGACCTTGCGCGGCGGTCCACAGCGAGAAAATGTGGTGAAAGCGGGGGGCTACTGCAAGAGTTCGGAGGATTGCCTGGCCGGGAAAATCGGAATCACCTGGCGTTTGGCTGCGATATGGTGCTGCAGCACTCCGAATGCCGGTTGGTGGATGCGATTGGCAATCGCCTCAGTCTGGTGATTGCCCGAGGCATCCCTCCGATCGTCATCCTCGGGTCTGCGCTCCGCTTCGCGTCGCTCCGCCCGTGGATGACGAAGTTCGCAAGCTTCGGCCAATCGCGAACGTTCGCCACGATCTACACCGCCGCGACGCTCATACGTCACGGCATGGATTCCAGGCGCCGCGTCGCTTCGCTCCTTGCTCCGCCCTGGAATGACGAAGTCACTTGAAAGCGAGGCTCCTAGCCCTCAGCCGAAATAGCGGTTCATCCGCTTGGCGAGCTCGATGTCGAGCGCCGTCACGCCGCCGGCGTCGTGTGTGTTCAGCGTCACGTCGACGGTCTTGTAGACATTCGACCAATCAGGGTGATGGTCCATCTTCTCGGCCGCCAGCGCCACGCGCGTCATGAAGGCGAAGGCCTCGGAGAAGTTCTTGAAGACGAAGCTGCGCTTGATCGATGCGCCGTCGGCGGCAAGCGACCAGCCTTCGAGTTCGGCAAGCGCGGCAGCGATCGCTTCCTGGCTGAGTTTCTCTCTGGTCATGTCGGGTTCCTGTGCTATTCGAAAATTGAAACAACCATAGCGCCGGATCGATGAGCGCAAAGCCCATAAAATCCATTCTGTTCGTCTGCCTCGGCAACATCTGCCGTTCGCCGCTGGCTGAAGGCGTGCTTCGAGCGGTCTTGACCGAGGGTGGGGAGGACCGGGATTTCGTGATCGATTCGGCCGGGACCGGCGGCTGGCATGCCGGCGAGCAACCCGACCGGCGCTCGATCGCGGTGGCCGCCAAACATGGCGTCGACATTTCAGGACAGAGGGCGCGCAAGGTGCTGCCGGAGGATTTTCCGCGCTTCGACCTGATCCTCGGCATGGATGAGGCGAATGTGCGCGACCTCAAGGCGCTGGCGCCAGCCGCGCGCGACCGAATTCATCTCTATCTGGACTTCGCGACGGGAAACGTCACGGACGTGCCGGATCCCTACTACGACGGTACCGAGGCCTTCGCTTCGGTCTACCGCATGATCCGCGACGCGTCGGAGGCGCTGGCGAAGCGGCTCGACGCGAGCCCATCAACGCTCGACAGCGACCAGGCTTCCTCGACAATATAAGGTCCGCCGCCGACCGAATCGCGCGACGACATCAGGACGAAGCGGCCGACACGGAAGGGCTGCACGGAGAAATTGCCGCGCGCCGACAGATATTGCGCGACGTCGAGCGGGCTCCCGTTGCGCAGCCGCGCCAGCGTCACATGCGGCGAGAATTTGCGCGGGTCCGCGGGCAGGCCGAGCCGCTGGCAGATGCGGTCGATCTCGCCCTGCAGCGCCGTCAGGTCGGGCGAGGCCGACACGCCAGCCCATACCGCATGCGGCTTCTTGCCGCCGAAGGCGCCGACGCCGGCGAGCGTCATCTGGAAAGAGGGGCGATGAACCCTGTCGAGGGCGTTGGCGATCTCGTCGGCGACATGGCCCTCGACATCGCCGATGAAGCGCAGCGTCAGATGGTAGTTTTCGACATCGATCCAGCGCGCTCCGGGCAGCCCGCCCCGGAGCAGGGAGAGCGAGAGAGCGGCATCACGCGGAATTTCGAGGGCGGTGAAAAGACGTGGCATTAGCAGCCTCCTGTCCTCGAATCGAAACTCTCGGCCCCTAGCGAATCATCGATATCCACATAGGGCAAGCGGTTTGTTGTCCACAAAGTTTCCCCAGCGGAAACCGTTGCTTTCCTGCCTCACGAAGGACCGCCGTTCGCGGCGATGGCCTTTTCGACAACCGGCAGCATGCGTTCGACCATGACGTCGACGCCCTTCGGACTGGGATGCAGCCCGTCCTCGAGTTGCATATCGGAGTGGCCGGCGACGCCGTCGAGAAAGAACGGATAGAGCGGAACGCCGTATTTCGCGGCGAGCCGTGGATAGATGGCGTCGAAAGCCTTCTGGTAGTCGGCGCCGAGGTTTGGCGCGGCGCGCATGCCGGCGAGAAGCACTGGAATCTTGCGCTGCTTGAGCTTGCCCAGCATCGCGTCGAGATTCTTTTCGGGGATCTCGGGCGAAAGGCCGCGCAGCATGTCGTTGGCGCCGAGCTCGAGGATCACCAGACCGGTGCCGTCCGGCACCGACCAGTCGAGCCGCGCCAGCCCGCCGCTCGTCGTGTCGCCCGACACGCCGGCATTGGCGACGGTGACGTCGAGGCCCTTCGCCTTCAGCGCCGCCTGCAGCCTGTCGGTGAAACCCTGGCCCGGTCCAAGGCTGTAGCCCGCCATCAGGCTGTCGCCGAAACCGACGATGGTGAAGGTGGCGGCGCGCGCCGACGAAATGGCGCCGCAAAGGGCGAGAAAAAGGATGAGGGCTGCGAAAAGGCCAGGAGCTGCGGCAAAACGGTGTTTGAATGCCATGCGGCGAGCCCCATATGACCGAAACAATGCCAAGGAGGAGACACGGATCGTCTCCTTTTTCACATATAGGGCGCTTTCATCGTGACAGAAGCCGTCATCGTGCTGAGGGACGTATCGCTGACGCTCGGCGAAGGGGCGTCCTCCGTCCATGTGCTGAAGGGCGTGAGCCTGGATGTGGCCGCCGGCGAAGCCACCGGCATCGTCGGTCCGTCGGGTTCGGGCAAGTCCACCTTGCTGATGGTTCTTGCGGGCCTGGAAAGGGTCGATTCGGGTACGGTACGAATCGCCGGCGAGCTGCTCAATGGCAAAAGCGAGGACCGGATTGCATCGTTTCGTGGGCGAAACATTGGCATCGTCTTCCAGTCCTTCCACCTCATTCCCAATATGACGGCGCTCGAGAATGTCGCGGTGCCGCTCGAGTTGGCCGGTCATGCCGATCCGTTCGGCGTGGCCGCGCGCGAGCTTGCCGCGGTCGGCCTGAGCGACCGTGTGACGCACTATCCGGGCGAGCTTTCCGGCGGCGAGCAGCAGCGCGTGGCGATCGCCCGGGCGCTGGCGCCGTCGCCGCGCATCCTCATTGCCGACGAACCGACCGGCAATCTCGACCAGGCGACGGGAAAGCAGATCGCCGATCTTCTGTTCGCCAAGGCGGCGGAACGCGGCATGACGCTGGTGCTGGTCACGCATGATCCGGCGCTTGCGGCGCGTTGCGCGCGCCAGGTGTCGATGCGCTCGGGGCGGATCGAGGATGCGCCGAGGGCAGTGAAGGTGCCGGCCTGATGCGGACATTGAAGCTCGCCATCCGCTTCTCGCTGCGCGAGATGCGCGGCGGCCTGTCCGGCTTCTTGATCTTCCTTGCCTGCATCGCGCTGGGCGTCGCGGCGATCGGCGGCGTCAATTCGGTGGCGCAGGCGATCTCCACCGGCGTTGCCGAACAGGGCCAGACGCTGCTAGGCGGCGATCTGCGCTTCCAGATCAACCAGCGCAGCGCTTCTGATGCCGAGCTTGGCTTCATCAAGGGCCTCGGCACGGTTTCGCTGAATTCCGGCATGCGCTCGATGGCGCGGCTGGAGGACGGCTCCGACCAGGCGCTGGTCGAAGCAAAGGCCGTCGACGACGCCTATCCGCTCTACGGCGCGCTCGAGACCGATCCGGCGTTGCCGAAGGAAGAACTGTTCGGCGAAAGGTCCGGCGTGTTCGGCGCCGCGGCGCCCGACCTCTTGTTCGACCGGCTCAATCTTCATATCGGCGACAGGCTGAAGCTCGGCAGCGCGACGTTCGAGCTGAGAGCCAGGCTGGTCGGCGAGCCGGATGCGGTGTCGGACGGTTTCGGCTTCGCGCCGCGGCTGATGATCTCCGGCGCGGGGCTTGCCGCATCCGGGCTGGTGCAGCCTGGCAGCCTGGTCGAGAACGCCTATAAGGTGAGGCTGCCCGACGGCACTTCCGAGGCGCGGATCAAGGACATCCAGGCTCAAGCCGCGAAGGATTTTCCGCAGGCCGGCTGGTCGATCCGTACGCGCAGCAACGCGGCACCGGCGCTCTCCGCCAACATCGAGCGCTTCTCGCAGTTCCTGACCCTGGTCGGGCTGACGGCGCTGGTGGTCGGCGGCGTCGGCGTGGCGAACGCCGTGCGCGCCTATCTCGACGGCAAGCGCGGCGTCATCGCCACCTTCAAGAGCCTCGGCGCCTCGGGCGGCTTCGTCTTCACCGTCTATCTCGTCCAGATCCTTTTGATCGCGGGCCTTGGCATCGTGCTTGGCTTGATTCTGGGCGCCGCGATGCCGTTCGTGGCGAGCGCGCTTCTGCGATCGGTCATCCCCGTGCCGGCACAAGGCGGCTTCTATCCGGGCGCGCTCGCCATGGCCGCGCTGTTCGGCCTGCTGGTGACGCTGGCCTTCGCACTGCTGCCGCTCGGCCGCGCCCGCGACGTGCCGGCAACCGCGCTGTTCCGCGAAATGGGCTTCGAGAGCCGCGGCCTGCCGCGCCTGCCCTATGCCGGCGCGGCGCTGGCGATCGTCGTCGCGCTGGCGGGGCTGGCGATCCTCTCGGCCAACGACTACCGCATCGCCTCGATCTTCGTCGGCGCCACCGTCCTTGCCTTCCTGGTGCTGCGGCTGGTGGCGGTGCTGGTGCAATGGGTGGCAAAAAAGAGCCCGCGCGTGCGCTCGGTGTCGCTGAGACTGGCGCTCGGCAATATCCATCGGCCCGGCGCGCTGACGCCGTCGGTGGTGCTGTCGCTCGGGCTCGGGCTGACGCTGCTGGTGACGCTGGCGCTGATCGACGGGAATCTCAGACGGCAGATCTCCGGCAGCCTACCGGAGCGGGCGCCGAACTTCTTCTTCGTCGACATCCAGAGCGGCGATGTCGACGCCTTCGCCAGCCTGGTGGGCAGGCAGGCGCCGCATGGCGCGCTGGTCAAGGTGCCGATGCTGCGCGGCCGCATCATGGCGCTCAATGGCGTCGATGTCGCCAAGGTGAAGGTCCCGGCCGACGGCGCCTGGGTGCTGCGCGGCGACCGTGGCCTGACCTATGACGCGAAGCAGCCGGAAAATGCGACGTTGACCGAAGGCACGTGGTGGCCGCAGGACTATTCCGGCGCGCCGCTGGTGTCGTTCTCGGCCGAGGAGGGCAAGGCGATCGGGTTGAAGCTCGGCGACAGCGTGACCGTCAATGTGCTCGGCCGCAACGTCACGGCCAAGATCGCCAATTTCCGCCAGGTGCAATGGGAGACGATGGGCATCAACTTCGTCATGGTGTTCTCGCCCAATAGCTTTGCCGGCGCGCCGCATGGCTGGCTGGCGACGCTGACCGACAGACAAGCCACCGCGGCCGACGACGCAAGGCTGCTCAATGCCGTCACGCGGGCCTTTCCGGCGGTGACGACGGTGCGCGTCAAGGATGCGCTCGACATCGTCAACCACCTGGTCGCGCAATTGGGCGCGGCGATCCGCGCCGCCGCCGGCGTCGCCTTGATCGCCTCGGTGCTGGTGCTTTCCGGCGCCTTGGCCGCTGGCAACCGCGCGCGCATCCACGATGCGGTCGTATTGAAGACACTCGGCGCGACAAGGCGGACGCTGATCACCGCCTTCTCGCTGGAATATGTGCTGATCGGGCTGGCGACCGCGCTGTTCGCGCTTGCCGCCGGCGGCATCGCCGCCTGGTTCGTCGTCGCGCATATCATGACGCTGCCATCGCATTTCATGCCGGAAGTCGCGGTGGCAACGATCCTGGTTTCGCTGACGGTGACGGTCGGCATCGGCCTTGCCGGCACCTGGCGGGTGCTCGGCCACAAGGCCGCGCCGGTGCTTCGCAACCTCTGACCGGCAGGCCCGGAGCCGCCGGTCCGGTTAAATCTTTGTAAGAATGCCGGCCGCAACGGCCAGAAACCCGCCTTTTTGCCTTCTCACGAAGGGTGACGCCTCGTTACCGTCTTGTTCTTGACGTCAAGAACCATCATATTTCGCGGCAGGCATGCTGGAGCCCTGCCAGCGGCGCCTGGTCCAAAAAAGACCTGTCACCGGACGGGGCAGAAGCAACAGAGGATTTCCAATGGCTGATCCCATTCGCAACTACCAGACGTCCGCCGCACCTGGCGCGCGCGTCGACATCGATCAGGGCCTGCGGGCCTATATGATCAAAGTTTATAACCTCATGGGGCTTGGCCTTTTAATCACCGGCCTTGCCGCCTGGGGCGCGTTCCAGCTCGCCATCACCGGCGACGGCCAGCTGACCGCCTTCGGCCAGCTCATCTATGCCAGCGCGTTCCGCTGGGTCGTCATCCTGGCGCCGCTCGCTGCCGTGATGTTCCTGTCGTTCCGCATCCAGGCGATGAGCGTAGGGGCGGCGCAGGCCACCTTCTGGGTCTATGCCGGCCTTGTCGGCCTGTCGCTGTCGACGATTTTCCTCGTCTACACCGGCACCAGCATCACCCAGACCTTCTTCGCCACGGCCGCGGCCTTCGGCGGCCTGTCGCTCTACGGCTACACGACCAGGCGCGACCTGTCGGCGTTCGGCTCGTTCCTGATCATGGGCGTGATCGGCCTGCTGATCGCGATGCTGATCAACATCTTCCTGCAGTCGTCGGCGCTTGGCTTCGCCATCTCGGCGATCGGCGTGCTGGTCTTCGCCGGCCTCACCGCCTATGACACCCAGGCCATCAAGGAGATGTACTACGAGGGCGACCAGTCCGATGTCGCCGGCCGCAAGGCGATCATGGGCGCGCTGAGGCTCTATCTCGACTTCATCAACCTGTTCATGTTCCTGCTGCAGTTCATGGGTCAGCGCCGCTAAAGCCGGCACCCGGCCTCACTGGACCATAGACTTCGCGAAGGGCGGCCCAACGGCCGCCCTTTCCTTTCGGCGGCTCCTCTGCTCTCATTTAGGCAGGAAAACGAACTGCATAAACTATGAGCAATATTGCGATCAGAGCCGCCACGCCTGCCGACCTCGACCGAATCACGGAAATCTATGCCGACGCGGTCGCGCATGGCACGGCGAGCTACGAACTGGAGCCGCCCAGCCGCGCCGAAATGGGCAACCGATTCGACAATTTGACGGCGGGTGGCTTTCCCTATCTGGTCGCGGAGAAGAGCGGCGTCGTGCTCGGCTATGCCTATGCCGGACCGTTCCGGCCGCGCCCCGCCTACCGATTCGTCATCGAGGATTCGGTCTATGTCGCACCCGAGGCCAAGGGCCAAGGCGTGGGCTCGCTGCTGATGCAGGCGCTGATCGAGACGGCACGCGCGGCGGGCTTCCGCCAGATCATCGCGGTGATCGGCGACGGCCACGCGGACAGCGCTTCGGTGCGGCTGCACGAGAAGCTCGGGTTCCGCCATTCCGGGCGGCTGGAAGGGTCGGGCTACAAGCTCGGGCGGTGGCTGGACACGGTGTTCATGCAGCTGCCGCTAAATGGCGGCGCGGAACTGCCGCCGGATCCCGAATCGCTGCCGGAACGGAGGTTTCGGGGACTCAAGGGGAACTGAAGAATTGAGGAATTGAAGAACTGAAGAACTGAAGAACAAGGAGGGCGGCCACTGTGTCGTCAGGCGCCAAGCGCCCTTTTCCTCAGTTTTTCAATTCTTCAGTTCCTCAATTCCCCTTCCCTTCACGCCTCGACAACCTTCAGCTTGGGATCGAAGACGCCAAGCACGCGGCCGAGTTCCTGGCCGCGCTTCAGGATGCGGCCGCCGGCGGCGATGACGGCGAAAGCGCCTTGCCGGCGCGCCAGCTTCGGGTCCTTGACGATCTGGAACAGAGGCACTTCGCTGGCCCGGCGGAAGACGGAAAAGACAGCGCGATCAGTAAGATGATCGATGGCATAGTCGCGCCATTCGTTGGCCGCCACCATGCGTCCGTAAAGTCTCAGGATCTGGTCGAGTTCGCGCCGGTCGAATCGCACCGGCTGGTCGAGGCGTGCGTTGCGCGCCTCGTGCAACGGGATCAATATTCCGGATGCTTCCCCATCCTCCGTCCCGCCGCTGTGATCGGTCATGCCTCGATCCTTCGATTGAATCATGCGCCGGGCAAGGTTCGCGCTTTCGCGGGTGAATTGCAAGGGCCGGCTAAGCACGTGTGCGGTCGCGGGGTTTTCCAAACGTCCAGTCACGTTTGCGAAACACATGTTGGAATTGGTGATACTCTGCCACATTCTTGCCACAAATAATCCGCGCTCATGCCCCAATGTCCGACGAATTTACCGGCGTTGCCTGAGACGGTTCGGTCCGGCACCGGCTCGTAAACCCCAAGCCCCCCGCCCACGGGTCAGCGTCGGATCGAACCAACCTCGGTTTTTCCTTGGAAAAATCAGGTGCGACGATCCCAAAACCTGAATGACCGGCGTCAGAAGCAAGCTGACGCCGGTTTTTTATTTTCCTTCTCCCCTTGAGAAGGGAAGGGAGCCGTTAAAGACGATCGGGCTTGCGGATGAAGGCGGCGCCGAGGATCGGCCCGGGCAAGCCGTCCTTGCCGACCGACTGCAACAGCACCGCGCAGCCGCCCTTCTTGGCAATCTCGGTCATCGGCAATTCGTAGCGCTGCGCCTTGCCGTGCCACATGCCGGCGGTCTGGATGTCGGAGACGGCGTTCCAATAGGTCAGGCTACGGCCGCTGTTCTCGCCCTGGCCGATCTTCACCATCTGCGGCGGATCGAAATAGACGATCACCACATGGGCATCGGCCGGACCGTTGCCGGCGTCGCCCGCGTCGATCACGACCCGGTCGCTGGTGCGGCTCACCTTGATGCCGACGCGCATGCCCTCGCCGGTCCTGTCCATCCGGGCCAGCGCGCCATCGACCTCCTTGCGGCTGGCGCCGTTGACGTGGCTGCGGCCATTGATGACGGCCTGCGGCGTGTAGACCGAGCGGCTGCCGAAGGCGCGCATATAATCATATTGCCGCTCGGTGTTCTCCTTGTTGCTCAGCGTATCCTGCCAGCCGAGATAGTCCCAGTAATTGACATGGTAGGCGAGCGCGATGATGTCGTCGTTGCCGGCAAGCTCGGCGAAGAATTCGTCGGCCGGCGGACAGGAACTGCAGCCCTGGCTGGTGAACAATTCGACCACGCCCAAAGGCTTTTCGCCCTGCGTCCTGTCAGCCTGCGGCTTGCCCGTCGCGGCCTTCTCAGGCTCGGCTGCCAGGGCCACGCCGCCCAACGCCGTCAGGGCCAGCGCTACTGCCGCAAGCCGCAATCGTCCTCGAAATGCCATGACTTTTCCAATTCCCGCCGGTGACGCCGGCCTTGTTCTGATTGCTAAAATATGTGGCAGAAGCGACAGTCAACGGGAAGTCACGTTGCGGTGAAATTTTGCTGTTGCAACCTCAGGTAAGGTCGCAATAGGAGAGGCCTTTGCATTTCACGGCGTGGTTCGATTCGGGAGCAGCATCCTCACCATGTGGCAAACTCTCCTGACCCCCGTCGATCTCTATTGCGAACGGACCGGACCTGGACTTTGGGCGGAGCCGGCTAATGCTTTGACCAACCTGGCCTTCATTGCCGCGGGACTGTGGGGTGTCTGGCAGGTGCGGCGCTACAAGACCGGCACCTTCGCCGAAGTGCTGGCCTGGTGGGTGGTGGCGATCGGCATCGGCTCGACACTGTCCACACCTTCGCCACTAAAGGCACGGTCTGGGCCGACATCCTTCCGATCGCGGGCTTCACGCTCGCCTACACGCTGTTCAACCTGCGCCGTTTCCTCGATATGCCAAGGGGCAAGGCGATCCTCGTCTTTGTCACCTTCTATGTCGTTGCCGGGTTGATCGCCTTTGCGGTGCCGGACTGGCTGCGCCAGGCTTCGAACGGCACCACCGGCTACCTGCCGCCTTTCCTGGCGCTCGCCTTCTTCGGCGCCTGGGCTGCGGCCAGCGGCAACCGGGCCGGCTGGTACAATCTGACCGGGTCGGCGATCTTCATCGTCTCGGTCATCTGCCGCATGATCGATCCGCTGGTCTGCGCCAGCTTCCCGCTCGGCACGCATTTCCTCTGGCACGTCTTCAACGGGCTGATGCTCGCCGTGCTGCTGGCGGCGACGGCAAAGTTTGGAGCGCCGAAGGTAGGCAGTAGGCAGTAGGCAGTAGGCAGTAGGCAGTAGGCAGTAGGCAGTAGGCAGTAGGCAGTAGGCAGTAGGCAGTAGGCAGTAGGCAGTAGGCAGTAGGCAGTAGGTGTTCCTTTCCCTACTGCCTACTGCCTACTGCCTATTGCCTAAGCCCTATTTCCTGGCTGCTGCTAAGCAGCCAAATCCCGCAGCACGTACTGCAAAATGCCGCCGTTCTTGAAGTAGTCGAGCTCGTCCAGCGTATCGATGCGGCAGATTATCGGGACGTTCTTG
This sequence comes from Mesorhizobium montanum, assembly GCF_033977145.1. Taxonomy (NCBI): domain Bacteria; kingdom Pseudomonadati; phylum Pseudomonadota; class Alphaproteobacteria; order Hyphomicrobiales; family Phyllobacteriaceae; genus Mesorhizobium; species Mesorhizobium montanum. Next base: position 131,658 of record NZ_JAVIJF010000017.1, read on the forward strand.
ACCGTGCCGTCGCCGTAAGTGACCTTGGCGGTCATCTTCTGGCGCGGCTTGATGGTGCTGAGGCCGTCGATCTCGACCAGCTCGTCGCCCTTCAGATTGAGGGAGGCCCATGAGGTGCCGTCCTCGAAGACGAAGGGGATGACGCCCATGCCGACCAGGTTCGAGCGATGGATACGCTCGAAGGACTGGGCGATGACGGCGCGCACACCAAGCAGGTTCGTGCCCTTGGCCGCCCAGTCGCGCGAGGAGCCGTTGCCGTATTCGACGCCGGCGAAGACGACCAGCGGCACGCCTTCCTGCTTGTATTCCATGGCGGCGTCGTAGATCGACATCTCCTCCTTCGAGGGATAGTGGATCGTGTAGCCGCCCTCGCGGCCGTTCTCGCCCAGCATGTGGTTGCGGATGCGGATGTTGGCGAATGTGCCGCGCATCATCACCTCATGGTTGCCGCGGCGCGTGCCGTACTGGTTGAAGTCGGCGACGCCGACACCATTCTCGGTCAGATACTTGCCGGCCGGCGAGGCCGCCTTGATCGAACCCGCCGGCGAGATGTGGTCGGTGGTGATCTTGTCGCCGAACAAGCCAAGCACGCGCGCGCCCTTGATGTCGCCGACCTTGCCGAAGGAGCGGCCCATGCCGGCGAAATAGGGCGGGTTCTGCACATAGGTCGAGTGATCGTCCCAGGCATAGGTCTGGCCTTCCGGCGCCTTGACCTTCTGCCAATATACGTCGCCCTTGAAGACGTCGGCATATTTGCGCGCGAACAGCTCGCGGGTGACGTTCTTCTCGATGAACTGCTGGATCTCGGCCGCGCTCGGCCAGATATCCTTGAGATAGACCGGCCTGCCGTCGCTGCCTTCGCCGAGCGGCTCGGTCGTCAGGTCCCTGGTCACCGTGCCGGCCAGCGCATGCGCCACCACCAGCGGCGGCGAGGCGAGGTAGTTCGCCTGCACGTCGGGCGAGACGCGGCCTTCGAAATTGCGGTTGCCGGAGAGCACCGCGGCAGCGATCAGGCCCTTGTCATTGATGGTCTTGGAGATCGGCGCCGGCAGCGGGCCGGAATTGCCGATGCAGGTGGTGCAGCCGAAGCCGACCAGGTTGAAGCCGATCTGGTCGAGTTCCTTCTGCAAGCCGGATTTTTCCAGATATTCGGCGACCACCTGGCTGCCGGGCGCCAGCGAGGTTTTCACCCAGGGCTTCTGCTTCAACCCGACGCGGTTGGCGTTGCGGGCGAGCAGGCCGGCACCGATCAGCACGCTCGGGTTCGAGGTGTTGGTGCACGACGTGATGGCGGCGATGACGACATCGCCATGGCCGAGATCGTAGCCGGCGCCTTCGACCGCATAGCGCTTCGAAATCTCGGCGGCCTTCTTGTATTCGGTCTCCATCGCCTTGGCGAAGCCGGCGGGAATGCCTTCCAGCGCGACGCGGCCTTCGGGGCGCTTGGGGCCGGCCATCGACGGCACGACGTCGCCGAGGTCGAGCTCAAGCAGGTCGGTGAAGACCGGGTCGGCCGAGCCGGCGTCGCGCCACATGCCCTGGGCCTTCGAATAGGCCTCGACCAGCGCGATGCGATTTTCCTCGCGGCCGGACATCGTCAGATAGCGGATGGTCTCGCCGTCGACCGGGAAGAAGCCGCAGGTCGCGCCATATTCGGGCGCCATGTTGCCGATGGTGGCGCGGTCGGCCAGCGTCATGTTGGAGAGGCCGGGACCGAAGAACTCGACGAACTTGCCGACGACGCCCTTCTTGCGCAGCATCTGGGTGACGGTGAGCACGAGGTCGGTGGCCGTGACGCCTTCCTTCAGCCTGCCGGTCAGGCGGAAGCCGATGACCTCGGGCAAAAGCATGGACACCGGCTGGCCAAGCATCGCGGCCTCGGCCTCGATGCCGCCGACGCCCCAGCCGAGCACGCCGAGGCCGTTGATCATGGTGGTGTGCGAATCGGTGCCGACGCAGGTGTCGGGGTAGGCGGTCGTTTCGCCTTCCTCTGCGTTCGTCCACACTACCTGTCCCAGATATTCGAGGTTGACCTGGTGGCAGATGCCGGTGCCGGGCGGCACGACGCGGAAATTGCGGAAGGCCTGCTGGCCCCATTTCAGGAACTTGTAGCGCTCTTCGTTGCGCTCATATTCGAGCTCGACATTGCGGGCGAAGGCCATCGGCGTGCCGAACTCGTCGACGATCACGGAGTGGTCGATGACGAGGTCTACCGGCACCAGCGGATTGATCTTTTCCGGGTCACCGCCGAGCGCCTTGATGCCGTCGCGCATGGCGGCAAGGTCGACGACCGCCGGAACGCCGGTGAAATCCTGCATCAGCACGCGGGCGGGGCGATAGGCGATCTCGACGCCGGCGGTGCCCTTGTCGGTCAGCCAGGCGGCGACCGCCTGGATCGATTGCCTGGTGACCGAGCGGCCATCCTCGTTGCGCAGCAAGTTCTCCAGCAGCACTTTCATCGAATAGGGCAGCTGGGCGATGCCGGTGAGGCCATTCTTCTCAGCCTCAACGAGATCGAAATAAACATAATCGGCGCCACCCGCGGTCAGGGTGCGGCGGCAATTGAAACTGTCGAGGGATTTGGTCACGGCGATCCGTCCTTGTCTGTTCAGCCTGAAAGGGAACGGACGCCGTTGGCATGCAATCACGCGCAAAGGTGTGCGGGTACGGCCATTTCCGCTGTCCGCTCCCAAGCAACCCGAGCCGTTCAAGGCGGCGCGTGCGCTGGTTCGGCGCTAATCCTGTTCCCGCGCCGACCGCTGGCACGGATGAACCGCATATAGAGAATTTCCTGGAATAGTTCTAGACAGTCGAAAGACGAATTTGCGTGAGCGGGCGACAGCCGCGAAACGGTGCTTCGGGACGGGCAAAGAATGCGGCTGATCGCCGAAAATCTGGGCGGCGAGCGCGGCGGCGAGACGGTTTTTTCCAACATCGGCTTCGCGCTCGACAAGGGCGGGGCGCTCATCGTCACCGGGCCGAACGGCGCGGGTAAGTCGACGCTGCTGAGAGTCGTCGCCGGGCTGCTGCCGGCCGCCGGGGGCAAGGTGCTCGTCGAAGGCGGCGGCGAGGCGTTTCCCACGGTCGCTTCGGCCGCGCACTATCTCGGCCATCTCAACGCGATGAAGCCGGCGCTGAGCGTGGAGGAGAATCTGGGATTCTGGCGGGCTTTCCAGGGCGATCCCGCGCTTGGAGTCGAGGATGCGCTGGAGACCGTCGGGCTGGGCGGGATCGGGCACCTGCCCTTCGGCTATCTCTCGACAGGGCAAAGACGACGTGCCTCGATCGCGAAGCTGCTGGTCAGCCGGCGGCCGATCTGGCTGCTCGACGAGCCGACAGCGGGGCTGGACAAGGCATCGGAGGAACGGTTCGCGGGACTGATGCGCGGGCATCTGCGCGATGGCGGGATTGTGGTGGCGGCAACGCACCTGCCGCTGGGGTTGGACGGGGCGAAGGCATTGAGGATGGGTGACTGATGTTGGCGCGAGGCACCCCCCTCTGTCCTGCCGGACATCTCCCCCGCAAGGGGGGAGATTGGCAGCTTGGCCGCCGGCGATCTGCTTTCAGCGTTGAAAATTGGCGAAGGGCGACGCGACATCCGATCTCCCCCCTTGCGGGGGAGATGGCCGGCAGGCCAGAGGGGGGTGTGAAGGAACGCGCACTTCAACAAGGGGCCGCCTCATAATGTGGTCCCTCTTCCTGCGCGATATCCGCCTCTCCATCCGTGCCGGCGGCGGGGCGTTGATCGGCGTGATCTTCTTCCTCGCCGTCATCGTCACCATTCCGTTCGGCGTCGGACCCGATCTCAAGCTTCTATCGCGCATCGGCCCGGCGATCCTGTGGATCGCCGCCCTGCTCGCCTGCCTGCTCGGTCTGGACCGGCTGTTCCAGGCCGACCGCGAGGACGGCTCGCTTGACCTGCTGGTGCTCAACGGCGACAGCCACATGCTGGCGCTGACGGTGCTGACCAAATGCCTGGCGCATTGGACGGGCAGCGTGCTGCCGCTGGTGATCGCCGCACCCTTGCTCGGCCTGTTCATGAACATGGAGCCGCTGGGGATCGGCGCCACGGCGCTGACGCTGCTGGTCGGCACGCCGGCCATCACCTTCATCGGCGCCGCCGGCGCCGCGGTCGCGGTGGCGCTGCCGCGCGGCGGGCTGCTGATCTCGGTGCTGGTGCTGCCGCTCACCATTCCGGTGCTGATCTTCGGTGTCTCGGCCAGCTACGGCGCGGTTGCCGATCCGGCGCCGTTCCTGCAGCCCTTCCTCATTCTTGCCGCGCTGACGCTGTTTCTTGCCGTGCTTGGCCCGTTGGCGGCGGCGCTGGCGCTGCGGCATGGAACGGATTGATGTGGCCGCTGCGGATCGAAAACCCGATCTTTCTCCAGACTATTTACGGTCATTATCCGGACTTGTCTTCCGTTGAGATCACTTCGGCCACGATGGACCGAGAGGGTCCAAGCATGCATTTGTCCTTTATTTCGACCGTGCTTCCCTATCGTCCCCCCGCCAAATGGCGCGAGTTCAACGCAGTGTCCTTTACTCTGGAATTCATAGCGGTCGAGACGATCAGCCTTCGCAAATTCCGGAGTCACGGCTTGAGCGCTATCAGGATGTGGGACGAGGACGGCAAGATACTGCTTACCTGCGAGGGAGCGGTCCGGCTGTCGCTGAATTGCCAGTGGATGCGCATCATCGGCATAACCGGCATCCTGCAGTCAGGCTCGCTATGACCGCAAATCCGCCGCAGATGTCGTTCATTGCGGCCAACGACCGGCACGACTATGAAATCCGTCGAAAGTCGTGGATCGAGAAATGAGCGCGCACGCCCTGTTCGTCACCGCCGCCTATGCCATCACGGCCATCGTGCTCGCCGGGCTGATCGGCTGGATCCTGCTCGATCAGCGGGCGCGCAAGCGCGAGCTCGCGGCGCTGGAAGCGGCCGGCGTGCGGCGGCGCTCTGACAAGGCGGTCAAATCATGAGCACCGGAAGCGAAGCGCCGGCGCCGCGCCGCCGCCTGTTCGTGCTTCTGCCGCTGCTGGTGTTCCTGGGACTGGCGGGGCTGTTCCTGTCGCAGCTGCTGTCAGGCCGGGATGTCTCGGAAATCCCCTCGGCGCTGATCGGCCTGCCGGCGCCGCGGACCAACCTGCCGCCGCTCGAGGGCGCGAACCTGCCGGGGCTGGATTCCAAAAGCTTTGCCGGCAAGGTGACGCTGGTCAATGTGTTCGCGTCGTGGTGCGCGCCGTGCCGGGAAGAGCATCCGGTGCTGCTCGGCCTGTCGCAGGACAAGCGCTTCACGCTCGCGGCGCTGAACTACAAGGACCAGCCGGAAAACGCCCGCCGCTTCCTCGGCGATCTCGGCAATCCGTATCAGGCGATCGGCGTCGACCCGGCCGGCCGCGCGGCGATCGACTGGGGCGTCTATGGCGTGCCGGAGACCTTCGTCATCGGCAAGGACGGCAAGATTGCCTACAAGCATGTCGGGCCGCTGACCGCGGGGTCGGCGCGGGACCTGTTGTTGCCGCAGATTGAGAAAGCGCTGGCGGCGCCTGGTTGAGGCAACACGTTTGGGGCTTCGCTCCGCTTCGCGTCGCTACGCCCAAGGATGACGAACGTGACAGGCCGCGCCCGGCCGCCAGCCTGCCTCAGCCGTAGATCTGCTTGTGGACCTGGTAGAGCATCTCGGAACGGTCGGCGCGCAGATCGGCGAGATCGCGGCTGGACAGGTTCTCGATTTCGGCGACGAGGCGGTTGTAGTGGCGGCGCTTGGCCATGCTGGCGCGGGCGCGGGTAACGAGGTTGTCGAACATGGTGACAGGGCTCCTTCTGTGCCGCATTCACGCGGCCGGTTGTTCCTCCCTGACGATTGCAAAGATGACATAGGAATGGTGCGTTGCAAAATAAAGATGTTGCAATGCACCATTGCAACCAGCGCATAGCCGGTTAATTCCGGGCTAACGCGCCATGCGTCCGATGGGCGGCAGAATTGGCTGCTTCACGCATTTCTCATCTGTCTTGTCATACAAATTGCTGGCTCGCCGTCTTGCCAGAACGATTGCGGACTGGCTTGATCCACCGTCACGTGATGCCGGGAGGATATGCATGGCGGCCGAAGACTATTACGAAATTCTCGATCCGCGCTTCGCGCGCCTGTTCAACGGCAATGCGCAGGTGGAAAAGCTGTTCACCGGATGCCGGTGGGCGGAAGGGCCGGCCTGGTTCGCCGCCGGCCGCTATGTCGTCTGGTCCGATATCCCCAACAACCGCATGATGCGCTTTGACGAGACCGACGGCAACGTCAGCGTGTTCCGCCAGCCATCCGGCAATTCCAACGGCAACACGGTCGACCGGCAGGGCCGGCTGGTGACCTGCGAGCATTCCGGCCGCCGCGTCAGCCGCACCGAGCATGACGGCTCGGTCATCACCATCGCCGACAAATGGAAAGGCAAGCGGCTGAACTCGCCCAACGATGCGGTGGTGCGCTCCGACGGCTCGATCTGGTTTACCGATCCCAGCTACGGCATCGATACCGACTATGAGGGCGACAAGGCCGAAAGCGAGATCGGCGCCTGCAATGTCTATCGCGTCGATCCGGATACAGGCGATATCGAGGCCGTCATCACCGACATGGTGCGGCCGAACGGGCTGGCCTTCTCGCTCGACGAAAGCCTGATTTATGTCGTCGACACCGGCCGCACGCATGGCGAAAGGAATCCGGCGCATATGCGGGTCTTCAACGTCGGCAAGCACGGCAAGAAGATTTCGGGCGGCAAGGTGTTCGCCGACTGCACCGCCGGGCTGTTCGACGGATTCCGGCTCGATTCGGACGGGCGCATCTGGAGCAGCGCCGCCGACGGCATCCATTGCTACGATCCGGACGGCACGCTGATCGGCAAGGTGAAAGTGCCGGAAGTGACGGCAAACTGCGTGTTCGGCGGCAACAAGCTGAATTGTCTCTACATAGCCGGCACTACCTCGCTCTACATGGTGCGGCTGATGGTGAACGGAGCCAAGACCTATTGAGGCTGAGACCGTTTGGAAATTCTACTCTGGCGGCCATCTGCCGCGTTTTCTGCGCTTCCGGCCTTCGCCGGCCGAAGCACTCATGCGTGGTCGCGCGGTTGCGGCTACGGTCGGCGTAGGCCGGTGCTCACGGACCTAATGTCCGCTCCGCTCCAGTTCTCGAAACCACCACCATATGGCTCGCCAGAGTAGAATTTCGAAACAATCTCTCGACCGGTCGCGCAATTGAAGGGAGGACATCATGCCATTCGTCAACATCCGCATCGTCAAGGAAGTGATCGCCGCCGATCCGGCCGGCAAGAAGGCTGACATCGCCAGGAAGGTGACCTCGGCCATCATGGAGGCCACCGGGCTCGGCAATGACGATGTCTGGGTGGTGTTCGAAGAGGTCAACGCCCGCGACTGGTATGTCGGCAAGACCGATGTCGAGACGCGGCGGAAGGGGTAGCTCCTCCCTTCTCCCTTTGTGGGAGAAGGTGGATCGGCGCGATAGCGCCGAGACGGATGAGGGGTGTTGGCCGGAGTGCTACGTTGGCCATCGTTGGTATTGCCTCACCATTGGACAGGCGCTCTCGCCAAGCTGGAACACCCCTCATCCGGCCGCTTCGCGGCCACCTTCTCCCACAGGGGGAGAAGGCAAAGCCGCTCATCTCCTGCGCATAAAATCCGCGAAACCCTGCACCGCTTCGCGCATCGCCTGCCGGTTCGTCGGCTCGGCCAGGATCATCTCCACCTCGGCCGGCTTCTTGCCGAGAAGCGCAATCTCCAGCGTTGCCTCTTCGTACATCGCGAACGACATCGTGCGCATGATCTCGGCAAGCGCGGCGCGGGCATAGAGCGAGCGCGGCGAGGCGTGGACCAGCATCGCAGGCTTGCCGACTGCGGCGTCGCGCGACACCAGCCAGTCGAGCGCGTTCTTCATGCCGCCCGGCACGCCGTGGGCATATTCCGGGCATGAGACGATGACACCGTCCGCGAGGGTGACGGCGTCTATCAGCTTTACGGCTTCGGGCGGCGTGCGCTCGCCCTCGTCATCCGGGTTGAAGATCGGCAGCCGGCCAAGACCGTCGTAAACCTCGACGCGGCAGTCCGCGGGCGCGTTGGCGCGCAATGCCGCAAGCAGGGCCGAGTTGGTCGATGCGGCGCGCAGGCTGCCCGATATGGCGATGATGTCGAGCACGGTGAGGAAAGGCCGTTTCGGACGAATCGTGTCCGGCCAAGCCTACCACATGGGCCTACCACATGGTCTGCCGGTAATCGTCGTCCAGCTCGCGGTCGATCTCGCCGGCGCTTTCAGCCAGCGCCAACTGGTCGCGGATGATCTGGCCGAGCGTCGGCAGCGTCGCGCGGTCGTACCAGGTTTCCGGCTTCCAGAGGTCGGAGCGCATGAAGGCCTTGGCGCAGTGTATGTAGGCGGCCTTCACCGTCACCACGATCACGCTTTGCGGCTCCTTGCCGTCGACGGCCAGCCGCTCGCGCAGGGCCACATCGACGGTGATGCGGGCGTCGCCATTGACGCGCAGCGTCTCGTTCATGCCGGGGATGAGGAAGAGCAGCCCGACCGATGGATTGCGGATGATGTTTTCCAGCGTGTCCAGCCGGTTGTTGCCTGGACGGTCGGGGATGGCGACGGTGTTGTTGTCGAGGAGGGCGGTGAAGCCGGGCTTGTCGCCCTTGGGCGTGACGTCGGCATTGCCGGCGCCATCGGAGGAGCCGATCAGCACGAAGGGGCTCTTGCCGATGAAGGAACGGCAATGGCCGTCGAGTGTTTTGAGTTCCTTGCGGATCGAGCCATCCGTCGGCCGGGGCGTCTTGTAGACTTTTCGCAGCGCCTCGTGCGTCGTCAGGAATTCCATGCCGTCCCCCTGTTAGAGCGTTTCACCGTTTTTCCCGGAAACGGCGAACCACTCTATCTCTTTGTTTTTACGCAATTCCGGACGGAAAAACCGGCGGCCACTTTTCCTGGAATTGCTTTAATTCCCCGCTTTCTCTTCCTTGGGCTTTTCCTCGAGCGAGTGGCGCATGATCAGCGGCATCTGGCTGAAGGTGAACAGCAAGGTGATCGGGATCGTGCCCCAGACCTTGAAATAAAGCCAGGTCGCCTCGGAAAAGTTGCGCCACACGACCTCATTGAGCACGGCCAGGAAGAGGAAGAACAGCCCCCAGCGGAACGTCAGCTTGCGCCAGCCCTCGGCATCGAGCTGGAAGGCGGAATCGAAGACGTAGCCGAGCAGCGACCGGCCGAAGGCGAGCCCGCCGAGCAGCGTGACGCCGAACAGCGCGTTGATGATCGTCGGCTTCATGAAGGCGAAGGTCTTATCCTGCAAATAGAGGGCGAGCGCGCCGAAGACGAAGACGACGATCGCCGAGACCAGCGGCATCAGCGGCAGGCTGCGCGTCAGCAGCCAGGAGGCGCTCAGCGAAAGCGCCGTCGCAACCATGAAGAAGGCGGTGGCGATCAGGATCGGTTCGCCGAGATGGCTGAGCACCGGGAATTTTTCGGCCAGCCACTCGCCGCGAATCGTGGTGAAGAAAAACACCAGGCCCGGTCCGAGCTCGAGCAGGAACTTCAAGCCGGGATTCATCGGCTTGCGGCGTGGATCGGACGGGTCGCGTTCGAGGATATTCATAAAAGTCCTTATTGCGCATGATCTGGCCAAAAAGCAGGCCATTTCAAAAGATCGCGCTTTATTCAAGCCACGCCGGCGATCGCCCGGGCGAATTCGCTGGCGGAAAACGGTTCGAGGTCGTCGACCTGCTCGCCGACGCCGATGAAATAGACCGGCAGCCGGTGCTTGGCGGCGATCGCCACCAGAATACCGCCGCGCGCGGTGCCGTCCAGCTTGGTCATCACCAGGCCGTTGACGCCGGCGACGTTGCGGAAGATCTCGACCTGGTTCAGCGCATTCTGGCCGGTGGTGGCGTCGACCGTCTGCAGCACGGTGTGCGGCGCTTCCGGATCGAGCTTGCCCAGCACGCGCACGATCTTTTCCAGCTCCGCCATCAGCTCGGTCTTGTTCTGCAGCCGCCCGGCGGTGTCGATGATCAAGACGTCGGAGCCTGCTTCTTTTGCCCGTTCGAAGGCATCGTAGGCCAACCCGGCGGCGTCGGCGCCGAGTTTCGAGGCGACGACGGGCGATTTGGTGCGCTCGCCCCATATCTTGAGCTGTTCGATGGCGGCGGCGCGAAACGTGTCGCCAGCGGCCAGCATCACCTTGAGGCCGCCATCGGTGAGCTTTGCGGCGAGCTTGCCGATAGTTGTGGTCTTGCCCGTGCCGTTGACGCCGACGACCAGGATGACATGCGGCTTGTGGCTGAGATCGAGCTCGAGCGGTTTGGCGACCGGGCTCAGCACTTTCTCCACCTCCGCCGCCATGACGGCGCGGACCTCGGAGTCGGAGACGTCGCGGCCGTAGCGGCTGGAGGCAAGCGAATCGGTAACGCGCAGCGCCGTCTCCACGCCGAGATCGGCGCGGATCAGCACGTCCTCCAGGTCCTGCAACGTGTCGTCGTCCAATTTGCGCTTGGTGAAGACGCCGGCAATGTTGCCGGTGAGCTCGCGCGATGAGCGGGCGAGCCCGTCGCGCATGCGCTGGAACCAGGAAAGCCGGGGCGCCGGCTCCGGCGCCTTTACCGGCTCGGCCTTCTGCTCGACCTTTTTGGCGACCGTCACCTTGCCGGTGGAGGGTGCGGGCTTTGGCGGTGACGGCACAGCCTCCGGTTCCGGTGCGATCTCGGCATGGATCGGCTGCGGCTCGACGGGCGCGGGCTGCCGAATAGGAGGCGCGATTTCCGCGCCAGCTTCGGCGGATGGTTCTTGATCTTCCGGAAGCTGGCGCTGCCCCTCACCCTTACCCTCTCCCCGTGAAGGACGGGGAGAGGGGGGCGCGGGCGTAGGAGCTTCATCCTTCTCCCCGTCTCTATACGGGGAGAAGGTGCCGGCAGGCGGATGAGGGGCAGCGCTGACTTCGGAGGCTGGCTCTGAGGCTGGCTCTATAGAAGGCACCTCGGCTGGCGGCACTTCGACCGGTGCCGGCTCAGGCCGCGGTTCCGGGCGCGAAGGCTCAATGTCCGGTTGCGCCGGCGCGGGTGCGGGCACTTCCTGCGGAGCAGGTTCGGGTGCCGGTGTCGGCGCGGGCGCAGGCTCGGGTTGCGGCGGCACTTCCTCGGGCGCCGGCGGCTCCGGCTTCTCAGGCGCCGGCTGCGGGTCTTCTTCCGGCTCGGATGGAACGACCGGCTCAGGTGCGGGCGGGACGACGGGTTCCGGCGCCGGCGGAATATCCGGGGCAGGTTCGGGCTTCGGCTCTTCGGGGGCAGGCTGAGTTCCGGGCTCGGCCTCTGCAGGCGGAGGAACCGGCGTGGCTTCCACAGTAGGCGGCGACTCCGCAGCCTGATCGGCTTCCGACTTCAGCGCGTCCAGCGCATCCCATTTGATAGGCGGCAGCGGGGCGGTCTCGTCGACGCGCTCCTCGACGACCTCCTTCTTGCCGAACGAAAATATCTTCTTGAAGAAACCAGCCATGCGTCTCGCAGTCTCAGGCGGCTTGCGCGGCAAGCGGGGCCGCAATCAGTCGGGCGCCGTCATGGCCGGTGATTATGGCGTCGACGATCTCCCCGGGCGCGCCGGTGTCGATCGCGGCCAGCGTGAAACCTTCGGTACGGCCGAGCCCGTCGCGCTCGATCAGGATCGACTGCCGCGTGCCGGGGAGCGACGACAAATGACGACGATAGGCGGCCTCGCCGACGGCGCGCAGCCCCGCGGCGCGCGCCTTCACCACCTCGCGGCGGACCTGCGGCATGCGCGCGGCGGGCGTGCCTTCGCGTGGCGAAAACGGAAAGACGTGGAGATGCGTCAGGCCGCATTCGGCGACAATTTTCTGCGAATTCTCGAACATCGCCCCGGTCTCCGTCGGGAAGCCGGCGATGATGTCGGCGCCGAAGACGATTCCGGGGCGCAGCTTGCGCACATCCTCGCAGAAGCGGATCGACTGGTCTCTGCTGTGCCTTCGCTTCATACGCTTCAGGATCATGTCGTCGCCCGATTGCAGCGACAGATGCAGATGCGGCATCAGCCTTGGCTCGGTGGCGATCGTGTCGAGCAAATCATCGTCGGCCTCGATCGAATCGATCGAGGACAGTCGCAGCCGCTTCACGTCGGGCACCTGGCGCAGGATCGTCTTCACCAGCTTGCCGAGTTTTGGCGCGCCCGGCAGGTCGGCGCCGAAGCTGGTCATGTCGACGCCGGTCAGCACGATCTCGGCGTAGCCATTGCCGGCCAGACGCTTGACCTGCTCGACCACCGCGCCCATCGGCACCGAGCGGGAATTGCCACGGCCATAGGGAATGATGCAGAAGGTGCAGCGGTGATCGCAGCCATTCTGCACCTGGACGAAGGCGCGCGCCCGGCCTTCGATGGCGTCGACCATGTGGCTTGCCGTCTCGCGCACCGAGAAAATGTCGTTGACGCGCGCCTTCTCGGTGTCGTTGACGCCAAAATCGGGTAGCGCGCGGTAGGAGTTGGCCTTGAGCTTCTCCTCATTGCCGAGCACGAGATCGACCTCGTCCATGGCGGCGAAATTCCGCGGCTCGGTCTGCGCCGCGCAGCCGGTGACGATGATGCGCGCCTCAGGGTTCTCGCGGCGTGCCTTGCGGATCGCCTGCCTGGCCTGGCGCACCGCTTCGGCGGTGACGGCGCAGGTGTTGAAGATGACGGCGCCGCCCGCGAGCCCACCGAGGCCGGCGCTTTCGGCCTCGCGGCGCATCACTTCCGATTCATAGGTGTTGAGGCGGCAGCCGAAGGTGATGACGTCGATACCCTTTGGGACCGCGCCTTTTTCAACGGCGGACATCAGGCGGCGCTTTCGGTGTCGCGGGCCCACGCACCGGTCGAGGGATCGAAGCTGCCGGAAAACTCCCATTCGGCCGCCCCGGTCAGGATGACGTGGTCGTCGTCGCGCCACTCGACATGCAGCTTGCCGCCGCCCGGCGTCATCAGCGAAACGCTGCGGCCGGTGCGCCTGGTGCGGGCAGCCGCAACCACCGCGGCGCAGGCAGCCGAGCCGCAGGCCTTGGTGAGACCCGCACCGCGCTCCCAGGTGCGGATCACCATGGTCTCAGGCGACGTCACCTGCACGATGGTGATGTTGGCGCGCTCGGGGAAGATCGGATGGTTCTCGAGCAGCGGCCCGAAACGGTCGAGCTCATAGGACCAGACGTCTTTGTCGACCCAGAAGATCGCATGCGGGTTGCCCATCGACACCGCCGACGGCGAATGCAGCACCGGCGCGTCGATCGGGCCGATCTGCAGCTCGATCATGCGGGTATCGCGGAACTCCTCCGCCAGCGGGATGTCCTGCCAGCCGAAGCGCGGCTTGCCCATGTCGACCGAAATCGAGCCGTCGGCATGTTCCTCAGCGTTGAGGATGCCGGCGCGGGTCTCGAAGGTGAAGGTCTTCTGGCCGGTCTCGGCGGCCAAAGCCTGCACGACACAGCGCATGCCGTTGCCGCAAGCCTGCGCACCGGAGCCATCGGAATTCAGGATGTCGATGTAATAGGCGGTGCCGGGCGTCCGCGCATCATGGATCGCCATGATCTGGTCGAACCTGGTCGCGGCATCGCCGTTGAGCGCGATCGCGGCGGCCGCCGTCACCTTGTCGGCACGGCCACGCATATCGGCAACGATGATCTCGTTGCCGATGCCGTTCATCTTGGCGAAGGGGGCGGTGCCTGCCATCTAACCGGTCATTCCAATTCCGTTGGCCAATTCCGTTTGGCGCTATATGGCGGAAACGGGTAGGAATTACCAGTCCGGCGGACGCTTGGCGACGACCAAGAGGTCGCGCCTGCGATGGCGAAGACGCCGCGGCCGCGACGACCAGAGATCGCGCTCGCGACGACCAAGAGGTCGCGCTCGCGACGACCAAGAGGTCGCGCTCGCGACGACCAAGAGGTCGCGCTCGCGACGACCAAGAGGTCGCGCTCGCGACGACCAAGAGGTCGCGCTTAAGTTACCGCGAAGACGCCGAGCAAGAGCAACAGGAAGAGGATCAGCACGATGCCGATCAGGACGCGCGCGCCCAACGCGGCTGCACCGGCCAGGGCCGGCATGCCGAGCAGGCTCGCAGCGGCGGCAATGATGAGAAGGATGATGATCCACCTGATCATGGAAAACTCCGAGCGAAATTGCGTCGGGAAACCAACGCGTTTCAACGGTTTGGGTTCCTTTGTCAGATGGCCGGCACGTCCCAGACCTCGCCGGGACGCATGGCGCGGAATCGCTCATGTGCAACCCCTTCCGCCAATAACGCCTCGGCCAGCTTTTGCGCCGGCTCGTCGACCGGCTCGTCGGTGAGATGGAAGGTGCCCCAGTGGCAGCCGGCGGCGAACGTGGCGTTGCACAGCTTCATGCCCTGCACGGCTTCTTCCGGGTTCTGGTGCTGGGGCGCCATGAACCAGCGCGGCTCGTAGGCGCCGATCGGCAGGATGGCGAGGCGAAAGCCGCCATACTTCTCGGCCATCAGCCGGTAGTTGATACCGCCGTGAAAGCCGGTATCGCCGGCGAAATAGATTTTGCCGCCCGCAGTCTCGATGACGAAGCCCGCCCACAGCGCCATGCGGCGGTCACGCCCGCCACGCGCCGACCAGTGATGCGCCGGCTCGACATGGATGGCGGCCGCGCCGAAATCGACCCTGTCGCCCCAATCATGCGCGCTGAGCCGCATGCCGGGCACCGCGCGGCCGATGATGGCATCGTTGCCGAGCGTCGTGATGATCCGAGCGTCGTGCTTCTCCTTCAACCGCTTCAGCGTGGCAAGGTCGAGATGGTCGTAGTGATTGTGGCTGATGAGGACGAGATCGATCGGCGGCAAGTCGGCAAAGGCAATCCCCGGCGCATTGACCCTTCTCGGACCGGCGAGGGCAAAGGGCGAGGCGCGTTCCGACCAGACCGGATCGGTCAAGATGTTCAGGCCTGCGGTCTGGATGAGCAGCGAGGCATGGCCGACCATGGTAAGCCTGAGCGCGCCGCCGTCCACCCGATCGTCCGGCTTCGCTGGCGGGTGAGGGCTCGGAAAGGCGGCCGGCCATTTCGCCCGTCCGCCGCTGAATTGCCATCTGAGGAGATCGATGAAGCGCCCGGGCGGCTTGCCGCCGGGATTGAAGAACAAGGTGCCGTCGAAATGATCGCTGGGCGGGCCGCTGTAGTAGCGATTGGCGGTTCTTGTTCTCGCGGCCATTCTTCTCCCGCCCGTTTGTCTCGCTTCCTGAGATAAGGGCGCGCCTGCCTGGCGCAAGCATTTTATTTGCGAATGCCAATGGGCGGAATCCGGTTCGTTTAGGATCGGGTAAGGGAGACGATCGCCATGGCGATGAAGCGAACCAGGACACCGTGGATGAAGGCCGAGGATTTCGGCCGCTCGCTGCCGCGCGGGCTGGGTGTCAACCTGCTGGTCACCGACATGGCGGCGATGGAGGCTTTTTGCCGCGACGTGCTTGGCGCCCGGATCATCTATGCCGACGAGGATTTCGCGGCGATCGAGCTTTTGGGTTCGGTTTTCATGCTGCATGCCGACCATTCCTATCTCGACAACCCGATGACCGGCGTCACAGCAGGCGCTGAGACCCGCGGGGCCGGCATCGAACTGCGCCTTTACGGCGCCGATCCCGATGCGATCGAGAAAAAGGCGGGAGCGCTCGGTCACATCGTGCTGGCAGGCTCGATCGACAAGCCGCATGGCTTGCGCGAATGCTACATCGTTGGCCCGGACGGCTATGTATTCGTGCCGAGCGCCCGGATATAATATCGATCTTTCAACGGTTTAGGCGGTTGCCGTCGCGACTCTCCGGCGCTGGTCCCTGGCTGCGATAAATTTGCAACAGCAACGCCGAAAACCCTATTTTAACCATATCAGGTTGAAATTCTGCCACCTTCGCCATCTTGGTGGAGTGGAGATTACGCGGATGGGCTCCCCCCCCGGCCGGATCCGACGGAGGTTTGGATGAATTTTTCGATGACCCGCCCCTTTTCAAGGAGTGGCCTTGTGGCCGTATCGCTGGCCGCGCTGGTTGCGAGCGGCTGCTCGACCTCGCGCTTCTCGTCGATGGACGACCAGCAGCCGGCGCCGCTGACGCCGGCGCCTACCGGCAAGGTGACGCAGAATCAGCTGCCGCCGCCGGCATCGCCCGGCACCACCGATCCGTCGCAATTCCCGACCGCGCCGAAGAACACCCAGGTCGCTTCGCTGCCGCCGGACGGCGCGGCGCCCGCCGGCGCCACCGATCTCACCGCGGCCAGCGTCGCCGGCGTGTGGAACGTCAATGTCTCCGGGCAGAGCTGCAAGGTGGCGACGCCGCAGACCAAGTTCGGCGCCGGCTATCGCGCCGGACCGCTGCACTGCCCGCAGCCGATAGACGGCATCAAGTCGTGGAACGTCGCCGGCAAGCAGTTGACGCTTTACGACGAGAACGGCGGCACGCTGGCCAGGCTCTATTCCTCGGGCGGCGAAAAGTTCGACGGCCAGACTTCCAGCGGGCAGCCGATCTCGCTTACAAGATAAGGTGAAACCGCCTTATTGTTTTCCCTGCAATTCCGGGCGGAAAACCGGAATTGCTTCAGCCTGACGTGACCCATGCACCTGCGCGACGGCCTCCAGACCCATGCGACCGTCAGGCAGCGCTACGATCATCTCGTCCAGAGCGGCGCGGTCGAGCGCGACCCGGCGCAGGAGCGTATCGTCGCGGCGCTCGACCGGTTGATCGACGAAATCTCGGCCAAAAGGCTGGCGCATAAATCGAGCGCGCTCGGCTGGCTGTTCGCGGCCAAGCGGCAGCCGCGCGAGTCGGTCAAAGGCCTTTACATCCATGGCGGCGTCGGTCGCGGCAAGACCATGCTGATGGACATGTTCTTCGAGCTGTTGCCGGTTCGGCGCAAACGCCGCGTGCATTTCAACGACTTCATGGCCGATGTGCAGGACCGCATCCAGAAGCACCGGCAGGCGCGCAAGAACGGCGATGTCAAGGAAGACGACCCGATCCCGCCGGTGGCCCGTGCGCTGGCTGACGAAGCCTGGGTGCTGTGCTTCGACGAGTTCTCGGTCACCGACATCGCCGACGCGATGATCCTGTCGCGCCTGTTCTCGGCGCTGTTTGCCGGCGGCGTGGTGCTGGTTGCCACCTCCAACGTGGCGCCGGAAAACCTCTATCGCGACGGGTTGAACCGCCAGCTTTTCCTGCCGTTCATCGCGCTGCTCGAGCGCAATGCCGGGGTGATGACGCTGGATGCCGAGAAGGACTACCGGCAGGACAAGCTCAACCGGCAGCCGATCTATGTCACGCCGGACAATGCTGCGGCCGATCACGCGCTGGACGAAGCCTGGACGGCGATGACGCGTGGCCAGCCGGCCGGCGAGGTGACGTTGACGCTGAAAGGCCGCCAGCTCGTCGTGCCGCGCGCCGCCGGCGATGCGGCGCGCTTTTCCTTTGCCGACCTCTGCGAAAAGCCGCTCGGCGCGCGAGACTATCTGGCGATCGCCGCTCGCTTCTCGACCGTCTTCATCGACCATGTGCCGGTGCTGGGCGAAGGCAAGCGCAACGAGGCCAAGCGCTTCATCCTTTTGATCGACACGCTCTATGACCACCGCATGCGGCTGGTGATAAGCGCCGCGGCGCCGCCCGAAGGGCTCTACACCGCCAAGCGCGGCACGGAAGTGTTCGAATTCGAGCGCACCGCCTCGCGCCTGGTCGAGATGCAGAGCCGAGACTGGCTGGACGACTGGGCGGAACGCCGGCAGGTCGAGACATCAGCCTCGGGGGCGAGGCAGGCCCAGGCGTAGCTACAGCCAGCCATCGCACTCAAAATCGTAAGCAGCGTCCCGCCAGCGTCGGACAGCGCCCCGTCTAAATCACAAGGGCGTCATCGCCGGGATGAAGCCTTCTGATTTCGACGTTCATTGTGTAAATTCTCCCCAGTCGGCTCACGAACTTTGACGTTTACGTAACTCAAAAACCATCTAACCGATTGAAAACACTAGCTCCAAAATAATCGTTTGAATTTCAGTACGGCCAGCGCTATTGGGGATGGCGAAATCTCGCGGTTTCTCGCATCCTTTCGGCCTCCCCGGCCCCGTCACGACCTCGTCACAGACAAAGGGAAAACATCCTCACATGGCACGCAACAAGATAGCGCTCATCGGCTCGGGCATGATCGGCGGCACGCTCGCCCATATGATCGGCCTCAAGGATCTCGGCGACGTGGTGCTGTTCGATATCGCCGAGGGCATTCCGCAGGGTAAGGGCCTCGACATCGCGCAGTCATCGCCGGTCGACGGCTTCGATTCCCGGCTGACCGGCGTCAACGACTATGCCGGCATCGAGGGCGCGGATGTGTGCATCGTGACCGCAGGCGTGCCGCGCAAGCCGGGCATGAGCCGCGACGATCTTCTCGGCATCAACCTCAAGGTCATGGAACAGGTCGGCGCCGGCTTGAAGAAATATGCGCCGAAGGCTTTCGTGATCTGCATCACCAACCCGCTCGATGCGATGGTGTGGGCGCTGCAGAAGTTCTCGGGCCTGCCGAGCAGCCATGTCGTCGGCATGGCCGGCGTTCTGGACTCCTCGCGTTTCCGCTACTTCCTGGCCGAGGAGTTCAAGGTCTCGGTCGAGGACGTCACTGCCTTCGTGCTCGGCGGCCATGGCGATTCCATGGTGCCGATGATCCGCTATTCGACGGTGGCCGGCATCCCGCTGCCCGACCTCGTCAAGATGGGCTGGACCTCGAAGGAGAAGCTCGACCAGATCGTGCAGCGCACCCGCGACGGCGGCGCCGAGATCGTCGGCCTCTTGAAGACCGGCTCGGCCTATTACGCGCCGGCGGCGTCGGCGATCGCCATGGCCGAATCCTACCTCAAGGACAAGAAGCGCGTGCTGCCCTGCGCCGCGCACCTCTCCGGCCAATATGGCGTGAAGAACACCTATGTTGGCGTTCCGGTGGTGATCGGCGCCGGCGGCGTCGAGCGCGTCATCGAGATCGACCTCTCCAAGGCCGAGCAGAAGATGTTCGACTCCTCCGTCGCGGCCGTTCAGGGCCTGACCGAGGCCTGCACCAAGATCGCCCCGCACCTCGCCGGCAAGTAATCTCGCCGGCAAGTAATCGTCCCTCCCCGGAGACCTAGCGCATGAACATCCATGAGTATCAGGCCAAGGCGCTGCTGAAGACTTTCGGCGCGCCGGTCGCGGACGGCGTTCCGGTGTTCAAGGCAAGCGAGGCGGAAGCCGCCGCCAAGGCGTTGCCCGGCCCGCTCTATGTCGTGAAGAGCCAGATCCATGCCGGCGGCCGCGGCAAGGGCAAGTTCAAGGAGCTCGGCCCCGACGCCAAGGGCGGCGTGCGGCTGGCGAAGTCGGCGGCCGAAGTGGTCGCCAACACCAACGAAATGCTCGGCCACACGCTGGTCACCAAGCAGACCGGGCCTGCCGGCAAACAGGTCAACCGCCTCTATATCGAGGATGGCGCCGACATCGAGCGCGAGCTCTATCTGTCGATCCTCGTCGACCGCTCGGTCGGCCGTATCGCTTTCGTCGTCTCGACCGAGGGCGGCATGGACATCGAGACGGTCGCGCATGACACGCCGGAAAAGATCGTCACCGTCGCCATCGATCCGGAAAAGGGCGTGACGGCCGATGACGTGAAGAAGCTCAACGCCGCGCTGAAGCTCGACGGCGACGCGGCGAAGGACGGCGGCACGTTGTTCCCGGTCCTCTACAAGGCCTTTGCCGAGAAGGACATGAGCCTGCTCGAGGTCAACCCGCTGATCGTCATGAAGGACGGCCATCTGCGTGTGCTCGACGCGAAAGTGTCGTTCGACAACAACGCGCTGTTCCGCCACCCGGACGTGATGGAATTGCGCGATACCAGCGAAGAGGACGAGAAGGAGATCGAGGCGTCGAAATACGACCTCGCCTATGTCGCGCTCGACGGCAATATCGGCTGCATGGTCAACGGCGCCGGCCTTGCCATGGCGACGATGGATATCATCAAGCTCTATGGCGCCGAGCCGGCTAATTTCCTCGACGTCGGCGGCGGCGCCTCCAAGGAAAAGGTCACGGCGGCGTTCAAGATCATCACCAAGGACCCGGCCGTCAAAGGCATCCTGATCAATATCTTCGGCGGCATCATGAAGTGCGACATCATCGCCGAGGGCGTGATCGCCGCGGTCAAGGAGGTCGGCCTGGAGGTGCCGCTGGTGGTGCGTCTTGAAGGCACCAACGCCGAGCTCGGCAAGAAGATCATCAACGACAGCGGCCTGAATGTCGTCTCGGCCGACGATCTCGACGACGCGGCCAAGAAGATCGTGGCGGCGGTGAAGGGCTGAGCGGATGCCTCCGCGCAAGATAAACCTGGTCGAGGCAGCAGATGCCAGGATTTCCAAGGTCTTCGATCCGCATGTCGCCGGCGACGTCAATGACAGCCAGGCCAAGGTCGCCAAGTTCGGCGAGGTCTTCGACTGGCACGCGCATGACAATGAGGACGAGGCGTTCCTGGTGTTGCGCGGCAGGATCGCCATCGATTTCCGCGACGGTCCGGTCGAGCTCGGTGAGGGCGATTTCATCGTCGTGCCGCGCGGCGTCGAGCACCGGCCGCGTTCGCTGACTGTCGAGCCGGTGGTGCTGATGTTCGAGCCGGCAACGACCTTGAACACCGGCAATGCCACGAGCGACCTCACTGTCACCGATCTGAAGCGGCTATAACTTGCGATACTAACACAGTTACACATATACTGTGTGAAATTGCAGGAGAATGTACATGAAGAATATCACGCTGGCAGTTGAGGAAGAGATTCTGGAGCAGGTCAAACTGACGGCCGCCGAACAGCGGACGACGGTCAACGGTATGGTGCGGGAGTTTTTTGCGGAGGTGGCGGCGAAACGCCAGGCCAAGGACGAGGCGCGGCAAGCGTTGCTGCGGCTGGCCCGCGAAGCGGCAGGAGACATGGGCGGCAAGAAATGGAACCGGGAAGCTCTCTATGATCGCTGAGTGCTTCCTTGACACGAACGTCCTCGTCTATGCCGCCATCGGATACAAATCCGAGCGCGCGAAATATAAGCGTGCCGTGGAGTTGATAGAGAAGGAAGACTACTCCACCTCCGCGCAGGTGCTGCAGGAGTTTTATGTGAACGTGACCAAACGGGCGGACGTCGTGCTGGCGCCGGCGAAAGCGGCCGAGTGGGTCGCGGCGATCTCCATGAAGCCTTGCCAGGATTTGGACAGCGCGGTCGTCATGCGCGGCATCGAGAATGCGCAACGGTATCAGATTTCGTATTGGGATGGCGCAATCATTGCCGCCGCCGAGCGCCTCGGCGTCAAAAAACTGTACACTGAAGATCTCAACCACGGGCAGACCTACGGCTCGGTGACCGCCGTCAACCCTTTCCGGACGCACTGATCCATGAACGCGGCTTTCTTCTCTTCGCTCTCGGCCGCCCACCAGCGCCTGCAGGCGCTGGTGGGTGCGTGGCGTGGCGAGGAAGAGGTGGCGGACACACAATGGGCCGATGGCGGCACAGCGACCAGCGAAGTGCTGGCGGAAGCGGAGTTCGGCGGGCTGTTCGTGGTGCAGCGCTATCGCCAGCGCCGCGACGGTACGATTTCGTTCGGTTCGCACAACGTATTCGGCGTCGACCACCAGAAAGGCGTGGTGACCATGCACCAGTTCGATTCGATGGGGTTCGTGCCGGCGTCACCCGCCACCGGCATCTGGAACGGCAGCGAGCTGGTTCTCGAGCGGTCGTCACCGCGCGGCGCCGCGCGCGTGGCATATGGTTTTGACGGCACTGACGCCTACCGCATGAAACTTCACTTCAAGCCCGCCGGCAGCGATGTCTGGCAAGACATGGTGAGCGGCCTTTACCGGCGCGTCGCGCCTTCAGAGATGAAGGCGGGCTGACCGATGGAGATCGAGGCGGTTGAAGAATTACACATAATCACACATATTATCCCTGTGTATTTATGTGGAGACGAACGATGAAGAACGTCACTCTGGCCATTGACGAAGCTCTGCTCGAAAAGGCGCGAGGCCTTGCCGGGCGTCGGCAGACGACTCTCAACGCCCTTGTTCGTTCATTGCTCGCGCATGAGGTCGAGCAGGACGACCGGATTGCCTGGGCCAAGGCAGGAATGAAGCGGCTCATGGATGAGGCGGCGAAACGAAGCGACAGCGCCGACACTCCCTACAAGTGGGATCGAAGGGACGCCTATGCCGACCGGGAAGATCGATTGCTTTCTCGACACGAACGTCCTGATCTACGCGGCTTCGGAGAAGAATCGTGATCCGCGTCGCGCGCCAATCGCCGAAGACCTTGTCTCGGGGACCGTCTTTGGCGTGTCGGGGCAGACTTTGGCGGAATTCGTCGCTGTGGCGCGAGGGAAATCCCTTGTCAGCGATGATTTGCTCGACCAATGGCTGGTCTTCCTCGGAGCCTGCCCGTTGGCGCCTGTCGACGAAGGCTATGTCCGCACAGGGCTGGACCTCGCGCGGCGCTACGGAATTCATTACTACGACGCCGCGCTCCTCGCGGCGGCATCGTATCTCGGCGCGCCGATTTTCTATACCGAGGATCTCAACCACAACCAGCTCTATGGCTCGGTCAGAGCCGTCAATCCTTTCCTGTAATCGCTGAATTCAGAGGCGTTCCCACCCATGTCCATTCTCGTCGACAAGAATACCAAGGTGCTGGTGCAGGGCCTGACCGGCAAGACCGGCACGTTCCACACCGAGCAGGCGCTGGCCTATCACGGCACCAGGATGGTAGGCGGCATCCATCCGAAGAAGGGCGGCGAGACCTGGACCGGTTCGAGGGGTGAGGCCCTGCCGATCTTCGCTACCGTCGCTGAGGGCAAAGAAAAGACCGGCGCCAATGCTTCCGTCGTCTACGTGCCGCCGGCAGGTGCCGCCGAAGCCATCATAGAAGCGATCGAGGCCGAGATTCCGCTGATCGTCTGCATCACCGAAGGCATCCCGGTGATGGACATGGTCAAGGTCAAGGCGCGGCTCGACCGCTCGACCTCGCGGCTGATCGGCCCGAACTGTCCGGGCGTGCTCACCCCCGACGAATGCAAGATCGGCATCATGCCCGGCAACATCTTCCGCAAGGGCTCGGTCGGCGTTGTATCGCGCTCGGGAACGCTTACCTATGAGGCAGTCTTCCAGACCACCAATGTCGGCCTCGGCCAGACCACCGCCGTCGGCATCGGCGGCGACCCGGTCAAGGGCACCGAGTTCATCGACGTGCTCGAGATGTTCCTCGCCGACGACGAGACCAAGTCGATCATCATGATCGGCGAAATCGGCGGCTCGGCCGAGGAAGACGCCGCGCAGTTCCTCAAGGACGAAGCCAGGCGCGGCCGCAGCAAGCCGATGGCCGGCTTCATCGCCGGGCGCACGGCGCCGGCCGGCCGCACCATGGGCCATGCGGGCGCGGTGATCTCCGGCGGCAAGGGCGGCGCGGAAGACAAGATCGCGGCGATGGAATCGGCCGGCATCAAGGTTTCGCCGTCGCCGGCGCGGCTGGGCACGACGCTGGTCGAGGCGATCAAGGGTTAAGGCAGTAGCGAATAGTGAGTAGCGAATAGGGAATAGGGAAAACGGTGACGGCGCGATCCGGGAAAATCCCTACTCGCTATTCGCTACTCACTACTCGCTCCAAAAAGGAGACGGAGCCGGGCTCCGCTAACGACATGGCAAGACAAGATCAGGCCAACGACCAATTCTCGCTCACCTCGTTCCTCTATGGCGGCAACGCCGATTACATCGACGCGCTCTACGCGGCCTATGAAGACAATCCGGCCTCGGTCGATCCGGAGTGGCAGGATTTCTTTGCGGCGCTGAAGGACGACGCGGGCGACGTCCGCAAGAACGCCAAGGGCGCCTCCTGGGCAAAGCCCTCCTGGCCGCTCACTGCCAATGGCGAATTGGTCTCGGCGCTCGACGGCAATTGGGGCATCGTCGAAAAGACGATCGAAAAGAAGGTCAAGGACAAGGCGGTCACCAACGGTGTCGTGCTGTCCGACGCCGACGTGCACCAGGCGACGCGCGATTCCGTGCGCGCCATCATGATGATCCGCGCCTACCGCATGCGTGGCCATCTGCACGCCAATCTCGATCCGCTCGGCATCGCCAAGCCGCTGGAGGATTATAACGAGCTGTCGCCGGAGAATTACGGTTTCACCGAAGCCGATTACGACCGGCCGATCTTTCTCGACAACGTGCTCGGCCTCGAGTTCGGCACCGTCCGGCAGATGCTCGACATCCTGACCCGCACCTACTGCTCGACGCTCGGCGTCGAGTTCATGCACATTTCCGACCCGGAAGAGAAGGCCTGGATCCAGGCGCGCATCGAAGGCGCCGACAAGGAGATCACCTTCACCGCCACCGGCAAGAAGGCGATCCTGTCGAAGCTGATCGAGGCCGAGGGCTTCGAGCAGTTTATCGACGTCAAATACAAGGGCACCAAGCGCTTCGGCCTCGACGGCAGCGAATCGCTGATCCCGGCGCTGGAGCAGATCGTCAAGCGCGGCGGCCAGCTCGGCCTGAAGGAAATCGTGCTCGGCATGGCGCATCGCGGCCGCCTCAACGTGCTTTCCCAGGTGATGGCCAAGCCGCACCGCGCCATCTTCCATGAGTTCAAGGGTGGTTCGGCCGCGCCCGACGAGGTCGAGGGCTCGGGCGACGTGAAGTACCATCTCGGCGCCTCGTCGGACCGCGAGTTCGACGGCAACAAAGTGCATCTGTCGCTGACCGCCAACCCCTCGCATCTTGAGATCGTCGATCCGGTGGTGATGGGCAAGGCGCGCGCCAAGCAGGATCAGTTCGCCGGCCGCGAGCGCGGCGAGGTCGTGCCGCTGTCGGAGCGCGCCAAGGTGATGCCGTTGCTGCTGCATGGCGACGCCGCCTTCGCCGGCCAGGGCGTGATCGCCGAGATTCTCGGCCTGTCGGGCCTGCGCGGCCACCGCGTCGCCGGCACGCTGCACGTCATCATCAACAACCAGATCGGCTTCACCACCAATCCGCGCTTCTCGCGCTCCTCGCCCTATCCGTCGGATGTGGCCAAGATGATCGAGGCGCCGATCTTCCACGTCAACGGCGACGATCCGGAAGCGGTGGTGCATGCCGCCAAGGTCGCGACCGAGTTCCGCATGAAGTTCCACAAGCCGGTGGTGGTGGACATGTTCTGCTACCGCCGCTTCGGCCACAACGAAGGCGACGAACCGTCCTTCACCCAGCCGATCATGTACCGCAACATCCGCAACCATAAGACGGTGGTGCAGGTCTATGCCGACAGGCTGATCGCCGAAGGCCACTTCGCCCAGGCCGAGGTCGACAAGATGCGGGCCGACTGGCGCGCGCATCTGGAAGCCGAATGGGAAGTCGGCCAGAGCTACAAGCCGAACAAGGCGGACTGGCTGGACGGCGCATGGTCCGGCCTGCGCACTGCCGACAATCAGGACGAACAGCGCCGCGGCAAGACCGCCGTGCCGGTGCGCACGCTGAAGGAGATCGGCAAGAAGCTGACCGAAGTGCCGAAGGATTTCGAGGCGCACAAGACCATCCTGCGCTTCCTCGAAAATCGTCGTCAGGCAATCGAATCGGGCGAAGGCATCGACTGGTCGACGGCCGAGGCGCTGGCTTTCGGCGCGATCCTGCTCGATGGCAACCCGATCCGGCTCTCGGGCCAGGATTCGGAACGCGGCACTTTCTCACAACGGCATTCGGTGCTTTACGATCAGCGCGACGAGACCCGCTACATCCCGCTCAACAATCTGTCGGCGGCGCAGGCCGGCTACGAAGTCATCAACTCGATGCTGTCGGAAGAGGCGGTGCTGGGCTTCGAATATGGCTATAGCCTAGCCGAGCCCAAGGCGCTGACGCTGTGGGAGGCGCAGTTCGGCGACTTCGCCAACGGCGCCCAGGTGGTGTTCGACCAGTTCATCTCGTCGGGCGAGCGCAAGTGGCTGAGAATGTCGGGCCTCGTCTGCCTGCTGCCGCATGGCTATGAAGGCCAGGGACCAGAGCATTCGTCGGCGCGTCTGGAGCGCTTCCTGCAGCTCTGCGCCGAAGACAACATGCAGGTCGCCAATGTCACCACGCCGGCTAATTATTTCCACATCCTGCGCCGGCAGTTGAAGCGCGACTTCCGCAAGCCGCTGATCCTGATGACGCCGAAGTCGCTGCTGCGCCACAAGCGGGCGGTTTCGACGCTGCCGGAAATGTCGGGCGAAAGCTCGTTCCACCGCCTGTTGTGGGACGATGCGCAGCTGCTGCCGAACCAGCCGATCAAGCTGGTGAAGGACTCCAAGATCCGCCGCGTCGTGCTGTGCTCGGGCAAGGTTTATTACGACCTCTACGAGGAACGCGAGAAGCGCGGCATCAACGACATCTACCTCTTGCGCGTCGAACAGCTTTATCCGTTCCCGGCCAAGGCGCTGATCACCGAGTTGTCGCGTTTCCGCAATGGGGAGATGGTGTGGTGCCAGGAGGAGCCCAAGAACATGGGCGCCTGGTCGTTCATCGATCCCTATCTCGAATGGGTTCTGGCGCATATCGACGCCAAGCATCAGCGGGTGCGCTACACCGGCCGGCCGGCCTCGGCCTCGCCGGCGACCGGGCTGATGTCGAAGCATCTCAGCCAACTCGCCGCGTTGCTCGACGACGCGCTGGGCGAATAAGGGGACCGGCGGAAAAGCTGGCCCGGACGAAACAGACCTCAAGAAGAGAAGAGAACGGACAGGCACAATGGCTACCGAAATCCGCGTCCCCACTCTCGGTGAATCCGTCACCGAGGCAACCGTCGGCAAATGGTTCAAGAAGGTCGGCGATGCGATCGCCGCCGACGAGCCCGTGGTCGAGCTCGAAACCGACAAGGTGACGGTGGAAGTGCCCGCCGCGGGCGCCGGGACGCTCTCCGAGATCGCCGTCAAGGAAGGCGAGACGGTCAATGTCGGCGCGCTGCTCGGCTCGATTTCGGCGGGCGGCGCGGCCGCTCCGACCACGAAGCCGCAGGCGGTGGCCCAGGCCTCCAGCCCGGATGCCGCGTCGACGGTCAAGCAGGCGGTGGCCGAGACCGCCAAGGTCGCCGGCGACGGCGGCGCGATCGAACCGCGCACCATGCCGCCGGCGCCCGCCGCGGCGAAGCTGATTGCCGAACACAATCTCGCCGTCGATCAGCTGTCGGGTTCGGGCAAGCGCGGCCAGGTGCTGAAGGGCGACGTGCTCGACGCCATCGCCAAGGGCGCGCCCTCGCAGCCGGCCGAGACGCCGAAGGCGGCGCCGGCACCGGCACCAGTTGCGGCCCGCACGCCGTCCACGGCCGACGATGCGCCGCGCGAGGAGCGCGTGCGCATGACCAAGCTGCGCCAGACGATCGCGCGTCGGCTGAAGGAAGCGCAGTCGACCGCCGCCATGCTCACCACCTTCAACGAGGTGGACATGAGCGCGGTGATGGCGCTGCGGTCCAAGTACAAGGACGTGTTCGAGAAGAAGCATGGCGTGAAGCTCGGCTTCATGGGCTTCTTCACCAAGGCGGTGACGCATGCGCTGAAGGAGATCCCGGCGGTCAACGCCGAAATCGACGGCACCGACATCATCTACAAGAATTTCGCCCATGTCGGCGTAGCCGTCGGCACCGACAAGGGCCTGGTGGTGCCGGTGGTGCGCGACGCCGACCAGATGTCCATCGCCGAGATCGAGAAGGAGATCGGCCGGCTCGGCATTGCCGCGCGTGACGGCAAGCTTTCGGTGGCGGATATGCAAGGAGGGACGTTTACGATTTCCAACGGTGGCGTTTACGGGTCGCTGATGTCGACGCCGATCCTCAACGCGCCGCAGTCCGGCATCCTCGGCATGCACAAGATCCAGGAGCGGCCGATGGTGGTCGGCGGCCAGATCGTCATCCGCCCGATGATGTATCTGGCGCTCAGCTATGACCACCGCATCGTCGACGGCAAGGAAGCGGTGACCTTCCTGGTGCGCGTCAAGGAGAGCCTGGAGGATCCCGAGCGGCTGGTGCTCGATCTGTGATCGGGGCTGACCCGCGATGAGCGGCTGGCCGGAACGGTTCGGGTTCAAGCTCGGCCGGACGGCGCGCGGGTTGCGGCGCAGCATCCTCCTGCTTGGCTTCTCCGCCGCCGTTCCGTCGCTGGCAGCCGCCGCGGACTGGGATCCGGCGACGGCCAGCAGCAATTTCGGCCTCTTTGCGCTCAACGATGCGCAATTGGCGGAGCGCAAGATCACCGTCACGCCGATCGGCGATCTCGAACTTCCGACGGGTGAGATCGTTGCCTGCGACCCTCTGATCACGACCGACGACTGGCCGGCGTTGAGCCGCAAGGTGAAGCCCGGGCGCTACCCGGTCACACAGTTCGAGGCGCAGGGTCGCGTGGCCGCCGCATTCCTCCGCTTCCGTTCCGGCGTGCCGGTGCGCTGGGAGCTTGCAACCTTGCCCGGACAGGATGTTTCGACGCTGAATGGCGACGAAATCTTCGGCTATCCCGTTGATGCCGGCCTCGGCTCGTTCATGGACAAGGCCGCGATGGCCTTGATGTCGGCCGCACAGGACAAGCTCAAAGCCGATCAGAACTACTATGACGATGTGCTGGCGGCCGAGTTCGCGCCCAATCAGGACCGGTTCGCCATGCATCATCCGGCCGCCGGCAACCCGGTCAATATCGCCATGTTCTGGAGCGGCTGGGGCGATGGCTTGTATCCGTCCTTTTGGGGACTGGATGCAGCCGGCGAACCGGTGGTCTTGATGACCGATTTCGAAGTGCTCGAAAACGCCGATGGCCGCAAGGGCGAGCAGGGCAACTGATGACGAACGCCGCCTCGCCCATGATCGGATTTATGGCCGGGTCGCTGGCTCTCATGGCGGCGAATTCCGGTGCCCAGGCCGCCTGCCCGATCCAGCTTGCCGTCTATGGCGAGGCACAAAGCGGCGCCGAGATCGACTTCACCCCGGCCGGCACCTCGGCGACGGTCACCAACACTTTCCGCATGATCCTCGACAACAATGTCGTGCTCGACGGCATCGCGATGTGGACCGAAGGCTCTGCCGCGCGGCCGCATGGCTCGCTGATGTATAAATGCCCGACCGGCGACGTCACCGGCGAGGAACTCGCCGCCTGCACGGTCTGGGAAGGCGTCATCTACAGCGCCGACGACAAGGGCAGCATCGGCCTGTTGCCGGCCGAAGGCGCCGATGCGCCGCAAAGCCTGATCTTGCCCGATCTCGGGCCGTCGCTCGAAATGTCGGCCGCTTATGGCCCCGCCGGCTTCTCCAAAGTGCCATGGGACATCTTCGTGCTGAAAGGCTGCCAGGAATGAGCGCCGAGGAAAAAACGCTGCTGGTCACCGGCGGCGGCCGTGGCATCGGCGCCGCCATCTGCCGGCAGGCGAGCCGGGCAGGCTACCGCTTGGCGGTCAACTATGTCTCCAACCAGTCGGCCGCGGATGCGCTGGTCGCCGAGCTAAACGCCGGCGGCGGCGATGCTTTCGCAGTCAAGGGCGACGTCGGCAACGAGGCCGACGTCCTTGCGATGTTCGAGGCGGTGGACCGGGCCTTCGGCCGGCTGGACGCTTTCGTCAACAATGCCGGTATCGTCGACGTCAAGGCGCGGGTCGATGAGATGAGCGTGGTGCGGCTGGAGCGCATGATGCGCGTCAACGTCGTCGGCTCGTTCCTGTGCGCACGCGAGGCGGTGAAGCGCATGTCGACGCGGCATGACGGCAAGGGCGGCGCCATCGTCAACCTGTCTTCGGCGGCGGCCAGGCTCGGCTCGCCCGGTGAATATGTCGATTACGCCGCCTCCAAGGGCGCGATCGACACCATGACCATCGGGCTCGCGCGTGAAGTCGCGATGGAGGGTGTGCGCGTCAATGCGGTCAGCCCCGGCATCACCGAGACCGAAATCCACGCCTCGGGCGGCCAGCCTGATCGCGTGGCGCGGATGCAGGACATGCTGCCGATGAAACGCGCGGGCACATCGGATGAAGTCGCGAGCGCGGTTCTCTATCTTCTGTCGGACGCGGCCTCCTATATAACGGGCGCGATCCTCAATGTGAGCGGCGGCCGCTAAAGCAATTCCAGGAAAAGTGCCAGCGGTTTTCCGTCCGGAATTGCGTACGAAGAAACAACCTGGAGCGGTCGATCTCGAACCGCTCCAAAGCCGGATAAGAAGGACACCATCATGGCATATGACGTCGTTATCATCGGATCTGGACCGGGCGGCTATGTCTGCGCCATCAAGGCGGCGCAGCTCGGGCTGAAAACGGCCGTGGTCGAGAAGGACGCCACCTTCGGCGGGACCTGCGTCAACATCGGCTGCATCCCGTCGAAGGCGCTCCTTCACGCCTCCGAGATGTTCGCCGAGGCCGGCCATGCCTTCGATACGCTGGGCGTCGAGGTCGGCGCGCCGAAGCTCAATCTGAAAAAGATGATGGCGCACAAGGATGCGACCGTGGCCTCCAACGTCAACGGCGTCGCCTTCCTGTTCAAGAAGAACAAGATCGATTCCTTCCGCGGTACCGGCAAGGTGGTCGGCGCCGGCAAGGTGTCGGTGACCGGCGAGGACGGCAAGGTCGAGGAGATCGAGACGAAGAACATCGTCATTGCGACGGGCTCCGATGTCGCCGGCATTCCGGGCGTCAAGGTCGATTTCGACGAGAAGGTGATCGTGTCGTCCACCGGCGCCCTGTCGCTGGCCAAGGTGCCCGCCAACCTCGTGGTCGTCGGCGGCGGCGTCATCGGGCTGGAGCTCGGCTCGGTGTGGGCCAGGCTCGGCGCCAAGGTCACGGTGGTCGAGTTCCTCGACAATATCCTCGGTGGCATGGACGGCGAGGTGTCGAAGCAGTTCCAGCGGCTGTTGTCCAAGCAGGGCTTCGAATTCAAGCTCGGCGCCAAGGTCACCGGCGTCGCCAAGGCCAAGAAGGGCGCGACCGTCACCTTCGAGCCGGTCAAGGGCGGCGCGGCGGAAACCATCGAGACGGATGTGGTGCTGGTCGCCACCGGCCGGCGTCCCTACGCCGACAGTCTGGGGCTGAAGGAAGCCGGCGTCGAGATGGACGAGCGCGGCCGGGTCAAGACCGACGGGCATTTGAGGACCAATGTGTCCGGCATCTATGCCATCGGCGACGTCATCGCCGGACCGATGCTCGCGCACAAGGCCGAGGACGAGGGTGTCGCGGTGGCCGAGACGATCGCCGGCCAGGCCGGCCATGTAAACTATGACGTCATCCCGAGCGTCGTCTACACCAGCCCGGAGATCGCCTCGGTCGGCAAGACCGAGGAGGAGTTGAAGAAGGCCGGCATCGACTACAAGGCCGGCAAATTCCCGTTCAGCGCCAATGGCCGCGCGCGCGCCATGCTGCACACCGACGGCTTCGTGAAGATCCTGGCCGACAAGGCCAGCGACCGCGTGCTCGGCGTCCACATCGTCGGCTTCGGCGCCGGCGAGATGATCCACGAGGCGGCGGTGCTGATGGAGTTCGGCGGCTCCTCGGAAGACCTCGCCCGCACCTGCCATGCGCATCCGACGATGTCGGAAGCGGTGAAGGAAGCGGCGCTGGCGACGTTCTTCAAGCCCATTCACATTTAGAGGCGCTAAGGACCGATACCCGCGACTTCGCCATCCTATGGCGAAGCAAGGAGCGAAGCGACGCGCGCAGACCATAGGATCCATGCCGTGACGCTAAGGCGTTGCAAAGATTACAGAATTCTGCACCGCTGTGCTTCCCGTCGAAGGTCGCGGCATGGATCCTCGGGTCAAGCCCGAGGATGACGAAGGCATGGTTGCCACAAACAAGACGGCCCGCCTTTCGGCGGGCCGTTTGTTCTTAAGCTGTAGCCCGGTTACTGAGCCGGAGCAGGAGATGGAGCAGGGGCCGGCGCAGGGGCCGGCGCGGGTGCTGGAGCTGGGGCGGGCGCAGGCGCGGGTGCCGGAGCTGGGGCAGGAGTAGCGGGCGCCGGTTCGGCAGGCTTCATGGCCGGTGCAGGCGCCGGAGCCGGCGTGCTGGCGGCCGGCGGCTCAGCCGGGGCCGGGGCATGCTCGCCTCCGCTTCTGCCAAAGACATAATACGCAACAATGGCCAGGATAATGACAACTAGGGCGATCAGCCACCCGCTGCCGCCGCCACCGCCCGACGTGGGAGGCGTGCTTGAAGGGGTGAAGGGGTCGTTCGGGTTCGCCATGAAACGTGTCCTCCTTGGATGAAAGGTATCAAACAACCAGCCATCAACGCGCGATCCAGCAATCGGTTTCACGCAAGGGAGCGAAAAACGCTGAAAACCCCGCGCTTTAGGTCCGACAGCCGCAAGGCGACTCAATTGACGGCGGTAACAATATACCCCGCTTTGCGAAAATCCTCGACCAGCCCATCGGGGCCGGGCAGATGCAGCGCGCCGACCGCCATGAAAACGTTGCCCTTGGCCAGAATCGGCCTGGCGTGATCCGCCATCACCTTGTTGCGGCTGACGATCATGGTCTGGTCGAATTCGGCATATTCCTCGGTCTGCTCGGGCATGGCGACCTTGAACAGCGGCACAATCATGCCGATGTCGCCCCGCTGGTAGAGAGCGATCATGGTCTCGTTGACATCGTTCACCTTGTCGCCGAGCTTCAAGGTTTCGACCAGCCCCTTCATGTGGAAGGCAAGCGGCAGCGAAGCCATTGCACGCAGTTGATCGGCAATGGTCTCGAGACCTTCGATCGTCTTGCCGTTCGCCTTGGCATTCTCGGCCAGCTTGACGTCGAGCACCGGCGCGCCCGCGCCCTGGCGCGCCACCTCGCATGCCGGCAACGCCAGCATGGTCGACAGGATCCACGGCTTCATCTTGGCAACCGTCGAGGGCGGGATGCCGCGCGCATCGAGCCCCTTGTTCAGCATCGCCGCATCTTCCGGCGACAGCAGCGACGACAGCGTCGTGTTGTCCGTGAACATCATCAGGTCGGGCTCGGCGGCGAGAGCGGCCATCATCTTGCGCTTGTCGAGCACTTCGGTGGTTTCGATGATGATGGTGTCGGCGCTGTCGTAGACTTTCTGCGCCGCGGGCGGCAGCGTGGTGACGCGCGTATCGGTCATGTGCATGGTGCCGAACAGATAGGACGGCTTTTCGCCCGACTTCTCCAGCTTCCACAACAGGCCCTTGCCGTTGGGAACCGCCGCCGCTTCGGTCTCGACCTTCTTGAAGGCGGCCGGATCGTTCTTTTCCAGCGCGGTCAACAGATCGGTGCCGGCGCAATTGGGCGCCTCGGCATGCACCCGGCCGGCGAGCAGCAGGACGACGATGAAAGACAGGAAAAACAGCAGGTTGAGCGCTGCAAGCAGCTTCAACGAGACAAGGGCCGCGCGGTCGGCGATGGCGATGACGCGTTTCATAAGTAAAGCGTCTTAGCGATGAAAAGCGGCAAAACGGTTAACCGGGGGAATGAAATTGTTTCTGGTGCAGTCAGGTGCCGCATCGTCATCCACGGGCGGAGCAAGGAGCGAAGCGACGCGCGCAGACCCGAGGATCCATTCCGTGACCTGAGCCGTGGAATGCGGCGATCCAGAATTCTGCACCGTCGCGGAGCGCCGGGGTTACGGATTCTAGGGTCTGCGCGCGTCGCTCCGCTCCTTGCTCCGCCCAAGAATGACGAAGCCGCAGGGCTCAGGATGACCCCAGAGCTTCACGCCCTTGGATGCGCCCGCTCGTAGATGTCGAGCAGCCTTGCCGTGTCGACGCCGGTATAGATCTGGGTGGTCGACAGGCTGGCGTGGCCAAGCAGTTCCTGGATGGTGCGCAGGTCGCCGCCACGGCCGAGCAGGTGGGTGGCGAAGGAATGGCGCAGGGCATGCGGGGTCGCGGTGTCGGGCAGGTTCAGCGCCGAGCGCAGCTTGGCCATCTCGCGCTGGACGATGGCCGGGTTGAGCGGGCCGCCACGGGCGCCGCGGAACAGCAGGCCCTTGGGATCGATATGGAAAGGGCAGAGACGGCGGTATTCGGCGACCGCCTTGCGGGCCACCGGCAGCACCGGCACCAGCCGCGTCTTGCCGCCCTTGCCGGTGACGCGCAGCACGGTGTCGGCATCCGTTGCGAGGTCGGCGCCGGTCAGCCCGAGCGCCTCCGAGATGCGCAGACCGGAGCCGTAGAGAAGCGTCAGCACCGCGGCGTTGCGCGCGGCGATCCACGGCTCTTCCGCCATTTGACCCTCTATCGACACGACCTGCCTGGCATCGTTTGCGGTCAGCGGCTTGGGCAGCGATTTCGGCTGGCGCGGCGCGCGAAGTGCCGCCGCACCGGCGGCATTGACCACGCCGCGCCGTTCGAGAAAGCGCAGCAGCGAGCGAATGCCGGCAAGGCCGCGGCCGAGCGTGCGGGCACCGGCGCCGGTGTTGCGGCGCGCGGCGAGGAAGCCGCGCAGGTCGGCCGGGCGCAGGTCGGCGATGTCGGAAATGCCCGGCGGGCCGCCGCAATGTCCGGTCAGGAAATGCAGGAACTGGCGCGTGTCTCGCTCATAGGCTTCGACCGTTTCCGGCGACAGCCGGCGCTCGCGCGCCAGCGTCTTCAGCCAGGCTTCGCGCGCCGCCTGGAGGTCGGGTTTTGCCGGGATGAGGAACTCCTGCATGACGGCAGTTTCAGGCATGCAGGTTAGGAAGCGGTGAAGAGGCGATCATTGAAATGATGGTCTCAGGGGGTTAGAGCAGAGCAAAGGAAGCGCCGCCGATGTCGAAGCTCGAAAACCCTGTGCAGATGGCCGTTATCGGTGCCGCCCACGGCATCAAGGGCGAATTGCGGGTGAAGACCTTCACCGGCGATCCGATGGCGCTGGCCGATTACGGGCTGCTTCATGCCAAGGACGGCCGCGCCTTCCAGATCATGGATATCAGGCCAGCCGGCACGGTGGTGGTCGTGCGCTTCAAGGGCATCGGCGACCGCAATGCCGCCGAGGCGTTGGCCGGCACCGAGCTTTTCGTCGACCGCTCGGTGTTGCCCGACGACGGCGAGGAGGACGAGTTCTATCACGCCGATCTCATCGGCCTCGATGTCAGGGACGATACGGGTGTCGTCGGCAAGGTCGTGGCCGTGCATAATTTCGGCGGCGGCGACATCCTCGATGTCACGCTTGCCGGCCGTAAGGGCGTGCTGATCCCGTTCACGCAGGCCGCGGTGCCGCATGTCTCGATCGCCGACGGGTTCGTCGAGATCAATCCGCTGGCGGCCGGTCTGGTCGAGGATGAAGAAAGCGAGCCGCCCGGCCGTTCCGGTTTCGACCCGAAGGGTCGGCCGCGCGGCCCGAAGGATGCCGGGGGCAACCGTTGAGCTTTGCCGCCTCGGTGCTGACGCTCTATCCGGAGATGTTTCCAGGCGCGCTCGGCCTGTCGCTGGCGGGCCGCGCGCTGGAGACCGGCACCTGGTCGCTGGAAGCGATCCAGATCCGCGATTTCGCCAGCGACAAACACCGCACCGTCGACGACAAGCCGGCCGGCGGCGGCGCCGGCATGGTGATGCGCGCCGATGTGCTGGCCAAGGCCATCGACCATGCCTCGCCGCCGGGCGATCCGCGCCCGCGCCTGCTGATGAGCCCGCGTGGCAAACCGTTGACGCAGGCCCGCGTGCGCGTGCTCGCCGCCGGTCCCGGCGCTGTCATCCTGTGCGGCCGTTTCGAGGGCGTCGACCAGCGGCTGATCGAGGTGCGCGGGCTGGAGGAAGTTTCGATCGGCGATTTCATCCTGTCGGGCGGCGAGCCGGCCGCGCTCGTGCTGCTCGATGCGGTGGTGCGGCTGTTGCCCGGCGTGATGGGCAATGCGGTGTCAGGCGAGGAAGAGAGCTTCGAGAACGGGCTGCTCGAGCATCCGCACTACACGCGGCCGCAGGAATTCGAAGGCAGGCCTATTCCCGAGGTGCTGATCTCCGGCAATCACAAGAAGATCGCGGAGTGGCGTCGCGCCGAGGCCGAGAAGCTGACGCGCGAGCGGCGGCCGGACTTGCCGGGCATTCAGCCCTTGGCGAAATAATAAAACGCAAGAAACAGGCCGACGGCGACGACGAAGCCGCGCACGACGCCTTGCGGCACGCGCTTGGCGATCCAGACGCCGGCATAGCCGCCCAGCGCGCCGCCCGGGATCATGACGATCGCCTGCGGCCATGCGACGACGCCGCCCGAGACAAAGACCAGGATGGCGATGGCCGCGATGACCACGGCCAGCATGTTCTTCAGCGCATTGAGCCGGTGGTAGTCGCCGGCCTGCGTCAGGCCGAGGGTGGCCAGCATCATCACGCCCATGCCGGCGCCGAAGAAGCCGCCATAGACGGAGGTGACGAACTGGGCGAGCGATCCGGCGAAGGAGCCGACCCTGGCTTCGGAGCCGGGCTTGGGCGCGGGTTTCAGCCATGGCCCGGCGGCGAACAGGGCGGTCGCGGCGATGAGCAGCCAGGGGACCAGGGCGCGGAACGACGGATTGGACAGCGCGAGCAGGATGAGCGATCCCGCCAGCGCGCCGCAGGCGGAGATCAGGCAGAGCAGCAGCGCCGGGCGCCAGAAATGCCTTAAGTCGTCGAGATAGGCGAGCGTCGAGGTGATGTAGCCGGGAAACTGCGTCACCGAGGAGGTGGCGTTGGCGACGATCGGCGGCACGCCGACCAACGTCATGGCGCCGAAGGTGACGAAAGTGCCGCCGCCGGCCACGGCATTGACCGCGCCGGAGACAAAACCCGCGAGGAACAGCAAGGCAGCATCGAGCATGGTCATTGAGAAGACGTCTGGGAAACGCACATTTCCCCGCTTAGAAAGCTTGCGAGGCGCGCGCAACCCGGCACGGCGGCAATAGCATGGTGCCATGAGACGCAAAAAATATGCCTTTAAAGCGCGTCACGCTGAAACGGGTTCAGCCGACACGCTTTAAGCCCTTGTTTTGATGCATGTCGTCGTCCCAGAACCGCACACACTTCCGGGCGACATGCATTAAGGCGTGACAAAGCACCGAAATAGCTGTATGTCGCCGCCCGAACCGGAAGAACGATCTTCTGGACCCGTCAACAAGTGCGGTGTAGTCGTCCCTGCCCGATGTCTCGACAAAGGGCATAGCCGAGCGGTCAATGGAACTGCAAGGCGAGCGCAGGACGCTCTGACTGTCGGAAGAACAAGAAGTGGATATTTGAGATGGATCTCATCCGTCAGCTCGAGGCCGAACAGGCCGCCAAGATCGAAGCCAAGCGCAAGCTGCCCGAATTCCAGCCCGGCGACACCGTGCGCGTCCAGGTGCGCGTCACCGAAGGCACCCGCACCCGCGTCCAGGCTTATGAGGGTGTCGTCATCGCCCGTGCCGGCTCCGGCTTCCAGGAGAATTTCACCGTACGCAAGATTTCCTACGGCGAAGGCGTCGAGCGCGTTTTCCCCGTCTACTCGCCGATGGTCGAGGGCGTCGAGATCGTTCGCCGCGGCAAGGTGCGCCGCGCCAAGCTCTATTACCTGCGTGACCGTCGCGGCAAGTCGGCCCGCATTTCGGAAAACACGGGCGTGCGCGCGCGCAAGCTTAACGACGAAGAGCGCGATGCGTTGAACGCCGAGCGCGCCCGCATCGAGGCCGAGAAGGTCGCCGCCGCGCAGGCGCTGGCCGCCGAGACGGCCGCAAAGGAAGCCGCCGAGAAGGCTGCCAAGGAAGCCGCCGAGAAGGCCGCCGCCGAGGCCGCTACCGCCGAATAAGGCTTGGGGTCTGGACAGTTTCTGGAAAAGGCGGCTTCGGCCGCCTTTTTTCGTTTGCGGCTGTCGCAAGTGCTCGGAATTTGATCGAAGTCTTCGCGTTTTCGCCATTCTAGGGCGGAGCGACGCGAAGCGGAGCGGAGACCCTAGAATCCATGCCGTTACCTTCGCGAGGGATGCGGCGGTCGAGAATGGAACTCCGTCGAACCTCTGCACCGCAGTATCGCTCCTATCTCACGGAATGGATTCTAGGGTCTGCGCGCGTCGCTTCGCTCCTTGCTCCGCCCTAGAATGACAAAGGTGAATAGGTTAGCGTTCCTTCACACCCCTTCTGTCCCGCCAGAGTTTCAAATTTCCACGCTGCAGCAGCGCTTTGATCCGCGGGTCTGCGCTTCGCGTCGCTCCGCCCCTGGATGACGACATCAGGGTTGACAGCCAATTATCTTGTACGCTAAACAATCGTGTACAAATCAAACGGAGACGAAGATGTCGGCACTTTACACCACCCAGGCTCACGTTACCGGAGGCCGCGCCGGTCATGGCGAGACCAGCGACGGCCTGCTCAAGGTCGATCTGGCGATGCCGAAGGAACTCGGCGGCAGGGGTGGCGCCACCAATCCCGAGCAGCTTTTCGCCGTCGGCTATGCCGCCTGCTTCGAGAGCGCGGTGCGCTTCGTTGCCCGCCAGCAGAAGCTGCCGCTGCAGGACGCTTCGGTCACGTCCACGGTCAGCCTCTATCCCAACGACCAGGGCGGCTTCCGGCTCGGCGTCGCGCTGGCGGCGGAGATCAAGGGTCTTGATCCGGCCGGCGCAGAGGCGCTTGTATCGGAAGCGCACAAGATCTGCCCCTATTCCAACGCCATCCGGGGCAATATCGATGTGGCGCTCTCGGCAAAGGCGGCATGACGACGAAAACCGAAACCATGGCCAGCGAAGTCCCGGCGCAAGATGCCGGGGCGATTGACGTGCCGCGCCTCGACCGGCAGCTTTGCTTCGCGCTCTATTCGGCAAGCGGGCTGATGACCAGGCTCTACCGGCCGTTGCTCGATCCGCTTGGCCTCACCTATCCGCAATATCTGGCGATGCTGGCGCTGTGGCAGCGCTCGCCAAGCACGGTCGGCGAGCTCGGCGCGGCACTGGGTCTCGATTCGGCGACGCTGACGCCGCTTATCAAGCGGATGGAAGCGGGCGGCCTCGTGACGCGGCGCCGCGACCATGCCGACGAGCGCCGGGTGCTGGTCGAGCCGACCGCCAAGGGTCAGGCGCTGCGGGCGAAGATGAAGGACGTGCAGGAAGGGCTCAGTTGCGGCATGCCGCTGGAGCGGGCCGAACTCAAAGCCCTGCACGGCACGCTTACGCGTTTGGTCGACGGGCTGCGCCAGGCCACGGCCGATCAGGACTGATCACCGCAACGGCCAGCCAAACCATCCCTGAAGAGCACTGGATTGCGTATTGACGTGCCTGCGGCGCAGCGGACCGGCTTGCAAGGCGCTTGCGGCAAGCTAAAGTCGGTGCCGGATTCTTCCTGGCCGCGAGAATTGCAGCGCGGTCGAGCACCTTCGGAGATTTGTCATGACCAAGTCGAAACTGCTGCTGGCCGCCATGGTGGCCTGCCTTCTCGCGCCTGTCGCCGCGCTCGCCGACAACTTGCCCGATCTCGGCGGCAAAAAGGTCGTGGTGGTGACGGAAAACGCCTACCCGCCGCTGCAGTTCATCGACAAGAAGACCGGCAAGCAGATCGGCTGGGAATATGACGCGATGGACGAGATCGCCAAGCGGCTGAACTTCAAGGTCGAGTACCAGAACACATCCTGGGATGCGATGATCCAGGCGGTTTCGGACAACCAGTATAACATCGGCATGACCGGCATCACCATCAAGGACGACCGCAAGGAGAAGGTCGACTTTTCCGATCCCTATATGCGCTCGGAGCAGTTCATGCTGGTGCGCGGCGACGAAAGCCGCTTCACCGACGCCAAGACGTTCGGCGCCTTCAAGGATGGGCTGATCGGCGCCCAGCCCGGCACCACGCCGTTCTACACCGCGGTGTACAGCGTGCTCGACGGCAACGAGCAGAACCCGCGCATAAAACTGTTCGAGACGTTCGGCGCGACCGTGCAGGCGCTGAAATCGGGCGACGTCGATGTCGTGCTCACCGACGGCACCGCCGGACAGGGCTATGTCGATGCTTCCGAAGGCAAGCTGAAGCTGATCGGCGGGCCGCTCGGCACCGAGGATTTCGGCTTCATCTTCCCGAAGGGTTCCGACCTGGTGAAGCCGGTCAATGCCGCGATCGCCTCGCTCAAGGCCGACGGCACGCTCGACAAGCTCAACAAGAAGTGGTTCCTCGATTACAAGATGGGGCAGTGAGCTCGTCTTGGTGCGGGCGGTGCCTGTTCGGGAACTCGCGCTGAGTTTGCGCCAAGGCACCCCCCTCTGCCCTGCCGGGCATCTCCCCCTCAAGGGGGGAGATTGGCAGTTTCAGCGCCTCCTCACATCCTGCGCCGTCGACAGTTGGCGAAAGCCGATCGAACATCTGATCTCCCCCCTTGAGGGGGAGATGGCCGGCAGGCCAGAGGGGGGTGGCTTGGCACCCTGCCGTCGCAATATCCGCCCGGCAGGCAACGCCTGATGCCCACTGGATCACCCACCACCAAATCCGAATTCCCCTGGTGGCTGGCGGCCGCGCTCGTCCTCGCTTTGGCCGCCGCCCTCGCCATTGCTTCCAGCGACCTTTACGCCCAGGTCTTCGCCGCCGTCGCCAAAGGCATCGGCATCACCATCTTGGTCACCGCGGTTGCCTTTGCGCTGGCCTCGGCGTTCGGCCTCGGCATCGCGCTGATGGCGCTGTCGGGGTCGCAATGGCTGCGCCAGATCGCGCGCTTCTATGTCGAGATCATCCGCGGCGTGCCGATCCTGGTGCTGTTGTTCTGGATCGCCTTTGCCGGCGCGCCGGCCTTCGTCGCGGCCTGGAACGCGCTGACCGCGCCGCTGCAGAGCGCCGGCCTCATCGGCGAACTCCTGGTGCGCGACGTGTCGCTTTTGTGGCGAGCCATCATGGCGCTGACCATCGGCTACTCGGCCTTCATCTCGGAAGTGTTCCGCGCCGGCATCCAATCGGTCGAGAGAGGCCAGATCGAAGCGGCCAAGGCGCTTGGTCTGACACGGGCGCAGCGCTTCCGGCTGATCGTGTTCCCACAAGCGATCCGCACCATCCTGCCGCCGCTCGGCAACGACTTCGTCGCCATGGTCAAGGATTCCTCGCTGGTCTCGGTGCTCGGCGTCGCCGACATCACACAGATCGGCAAGGTCTATGCCGCCGGCTCGTTCCGCTTCTTCGAGACCTATTCGATCGTCGCCTATATCTATCTCATCCTGACCGTCGGCCTGTCGCTGGCGCTGAGGGCGCTGGAGCAGCGGCTGCGCCGGCAGCATCGGGAATAGCCGCCGGGACAAGTCCGCATATCTCTTTGTTGTTGGCGCAATTCCGGACGGAAAACCGGATCCCACTTTTCCTGGAATTGCTCTACCTTCGGGCGGCATCCATCCGGTGGAGGAACCATCCCATGAATTTCGACAAGGCCAATGCGGCGCTGGACTCCGTCTACACGGCCGACACGCCGGACGCCTTGGCCAAGGCCTATGCCGAATGGGCGGCGACCTATGACAGCGAGACCGCCTCGCTCGGCTATCTGCTGCCGTTCCTGATCACCGCCTGGGTGGCGCGTCACGTGCCGGCCGGCGAGGGTCCGCTGCTCGATGCCGGCTGCGGCACGGGGCTATCCGGACCTTCACTGAAGGCACTGGGCTATGGCGACATCGCCGGCCTCGACCTCTCCGACGACATGCTGAAGCTTGCCGGCAGCCGCGGCGCCTATGGCGAGCTGAAGAAAGCGATGCTCGGCGGCCCGCTGCCCTGGCCCGACCGGCATTTTCGCGCTTTCTTCTCGACCGGCGTCTTCACCATCGGCCACGCGCCAGCCTCCGGCCTGCACGAACTGGTGCGCATCACCAAGAGCGGCGGGCACGCCATCTTCACGGTGCGCGACCAGGTGTTCGAGAGTGGCGGTTTTCAGGCGGTGTTCGACGAGTTGACGCGGGCCGGGAAATGGCGCCTCGTGGAGCAGAGCCCGTGGTTCCGCTGCTACGCGATCGGCGATCCGGAAGCGCTGGTGAAGACGTTCGTGTTCGAGGTGATTTGAGCGCGACTTTCCCTTCTCCCCGTGTGGGCTAGCGTGCGCACACATTTGCTTTGGGGGTTGGTTAGTTGGGATTTGCAAGAGCGAAGCCCTCGGCGATGGCGTGGAAACGTTTGAGGCCGTTGGAGAAGGTGACCGGGCCTGGCGGGCGCTCC
>NZ_JAVIJF010000018.1:0-154620 GCF_033977145.1 Mesorhizobium montanum
CAACCTCGTCCGGGCAATCAACGACAGGCAGTCCATCAAACTGAGGCGCAAAAAGGCCGGATGGAGCCCCGACTACCTCGCCTCAATCCTCGGCCAACTTCCCCGTTAACCTGGATTCGCAGCCCTGCCGCGGCCATGGATCGGAGCAGCTGTGCCGCCCAGCTGGTGCTGTTTAGTTATCTTCTGCAAAGGAACAATGAGCGTATCGAACACCATCTAT
Organism: Mesorhizobium montanum; assembly: GCF_033977145.1. Taxonomy (NCBI): domain Bacteria; kingdom Pseudomonadati; phylum Pseudomonadota; class Alphaproteobacteria; order Hyphomicrobiales; family Phyllobacteriaceae; genus Mesorhizobium; species Mesorhizobium montanum. Next base: position 221 of record NZ_JAVIJF010000018.1, read on the forward strand.
TGGCCGCCGGACGGCAGGCTATTTTCAACGGGCGGTAGCCGGCCGGGATATCGGCAGCGTCGTCGTTTCAGCGATTGCTAACGGAACGGAAACGCCTCGCTGTTATGGTGCTGCCCCATGGCGAGGAGAGCCTCGCCTGAGGAGCCTGCCCGATGGCCAATTTTCCCGAGACCGAGCGTCGTCTTCATGCGCGCGAATTCGTGCTCAAGGAAGCCACGATCATTGCCAACGGCGTCAGGATCGGCTGCTCGGTCAGAAATCAGCATGAGCAGGGTGCGGAATTGCGCGTCGGCGCCGATGTGGTCATTCCGGAGCGCTTCCTGCTCGAGGTTCCGGACGACGATACAGCCTACCGCGCTTTGGTGCGGTGGCGGCGCAACGATCGCATCGGCGTGGCGCTCTACAGCAACGCGTTGAAGGACTGACGGCCGCCACCTCAAAGATAGCGGCGCACGCTCGTCCTGTAGGCGCGGTAGGGATCGCCGAACTTGCGTTCCAGATAGGCTTCCTCGCGCAGCACCACGCCGTAATGCAAGATTGGGAAGGTCGCGATGAGGGCGATGACGGCCCACCATGTGTCGAAGAGGAGCCCGATCCCGAGAAGCAACCCCATCAGGCCGACATAGAGCGGGTTGCGGGTGAGGCCGAACGGACCGCCGGTGATGATCGCGGTGGTCGGCAGCGTCGGGTTCACATTGGTGCCGCCGCGCAACATCGTGGTGCGCCCCCAGGCGATGATCGCAACCGCAAGTACCGCCAGCACGATGCCGAGCACGACGGTGAGCGGCCTGCCGCCGATCGCAAGCGGCCAGACATAGCGCAGCGCCAGCATCGCGATCAGCGCCACCAGAAAGAGCAGCGGCGGGAACACCGCGACACCAGGATTGTCCGCTGTGTCGTTCATTTTCGCCGGTCCTCAACAAGGCTCGATTGCCGCCACTATGCATCGGGCCGCGGCGCTCGGCAATTCGCGACTTGATCCTGCCGGATCGACGGCGGCGGCATCGTCCGCAGGGTCAACAGCAGCGGCTCGCTCCGCAGCCGCTTGCAGCGGCCTGTTCTTTCAGCCAGCGATCACGCGGCTTGCAGCTTGACGGTCGCGGCGACAGCTCGACCTCAACTGCCTCGCCAACAAGGCTCGGCTGGGCTGCCCGGTGCAATTCCATCGGGCGGACGCCGTCGCTGACCTCAAAGGTCAGTTTCGCCGCCTGGTCGAGAGCGACGTGATCGGAGACCTTGCGGATGATCGCGGCGAACTTGCCGGCTGGCATATGCACCGGCCCGCCTTCATCCACGTCCCACAGCTGGACGAAGATTTCCGACCATGATTCCGGGTTCGCTTCGCAATCCAGCGCCGAGAACAGTCCCGCCTTCACCTCGGTGACATGATAGCCAGGCTTCACCCGTCGCCCGTCATATTGGAACACCAGCGGCCTGTCCTTGTGATCGGCGAGCGCGGCCAGCAGGTCACCGATGGTCAGATCGGTCGGGTCCATCGGCAAAACCGGATCGATTTTCTGATTGTCAGAAGAGAGCATGTCGGCTATTCCTCATTTCAATATTTCAAGGATTATTGAAACGTGGATGAACGTCAAGCCCTGATCGCCTTTGGCGCGCTGTCGCAGGAAACGCGCCTGCGCCTGCTGCGCCTGCTGGTCGTTGCCGGGCCGCAAGGCATTGCCGCCGGCTCGCTCGCCGAACAAGTCGAGGTCTCGCCGTCCAATGTCAGCTTCCATCTCAAGGAACTGGAACGGGCTGGCCTCGTGACCGCCAGGCGTGATGCCCGCTCGATCGTCTACAGTGCCGAATACGACGCGCTGTCCGGACTGATCCGGTTCCTGATGGAAGATTGCTGTTCAGGTCGCCCGGAAATCTGCGCGCCGGCGCTTGCAGCGCCTTGCTGCCGGCCGGGCGAGGGGATCCGGCAGTGATCGTCGAACCTATTGCTCAGCCCAAGGCCAACTGATGAACACCTTCGATCTGCCGCGCCGGCTTGCAGCTGAAGCCCTGGGAACCGGTCTGCTGGTGGCGACAGTCGTCGGCTCCGGCATCATGGCCGATACGCTGACGCATGACACCGCGCTGGCTCTGCTTGGCAACACGCTTGCAACCGGCGCCATGCTGGCGGTGTTGATCACCGTCCTCGGGCCGATCTCCGGCGCGCATTTCAATCCCGCCGTCTCCCTGGTGTTTTGTCTCAACAAGTCGCTGCCCGCCCGCGATCTTCCCGCCTATCTGGTGGCGCAGGTCGTCGGCGGCATCGCCGGCACGATCGCGGCGCATCTCATGTTCGCTTTGCCCGTACTGGAAGTCGCGACCAAGCTCCGGGCCGGACCAGCGCAATGGTTTTCCGAAGTGGTTGCGACGTTTGGCCTTGTCGCGGTCATCCTCTCCGGCCTGCGCTTCGAGCAGCGAGCGGTGCCGTGGCTGGTCGGCCTCTACATCACTGCCGCCTACTGGTTCACAGCGTCCACTTCCTTCGCCAATCCGGCTGTCGCGCTGTCGCGTTCGCTGACGGACACTTTCTCCGGCATCAGGCCGCTCGATCTGCCCGGCTTCATCATCGCCGAACTGCTCGGCGCCCGGACCGCGCTTGCGCTGATGGGGTGGCTGCTCAAGCCCGAAGTCGTTCAGCAATCCCAGCCACTGAAAGCAAAGCCATGACGGTCACGATCTATCACAACCCCGATTGCGGCACCTCGCGCAACACGCTGGCCATGATCCGAGCCAGCGGCGAAGACCCGATCGTGATCGAATACCTGAAGACGCCGCCGAGCCGCGATCGGCTGCTCGAACTGATCGCGGCGATGGAGATCGCCCCGCGCATGTTGCTGCGGGAGAAGGGAACGCCTTACGCCGAGCTCAGCCTTGCCGATTCGAAATGGAGCGATGACGAGCTGATCGATTTCATGCTCGCCCATCCGATCCTGATCAACCGCCCGATCGTCGAAACGCCGAAGGGCACAAGGCTATGCCGCCCGTCTGAAGCGGTATTGCCGCTGCTCGACAATCCGCTGCGCGAATTCGTCAAGGAAGACGGCGAGAAGGTCGCCTATAAGCCTCCCACTTAGAGCGCCAGATGCTTCATGAAGTAGATCGACGCCCTTGGTTTTCCGAACGGGTCGACGAAATGATGCGGCACGACGCCGACTTCCCGCCAATTCATGCGCCGATAGAGCCGCTCGCTTGCTCCGCCCTCGGCAGTGTCGAGAAGGAGCAGGGAGCGCTTTCTCTTCCTTGCCTCGTCTTCCACGGATGCCATGAGCGCGGAACCGATGCCTTGCCGCTGGAAATCTCGATGAACGAGAAGCTTGTAAACCTCTGCCCGGTGCAGCGCATTCGGCTCCGGCGACAGGTAGAGCTGGACGGTGCCGACGAGATCGTTCTCGACATAGGCACAGATGAGGAGGCGTTCGCCGTCCGCCAGGGAGGGGAAGATGCCCTGCCAATAGGACTGTGCCTGTTCTGCGCCGAACGGCAGGACGAAGCCTATGAGCGCACCGTCCTCGATGCTCTGCATCAATATTCCGGCGAGGGCGCCGAGCTGCGCCTTTGCCTCGGCCTCATCGATCACCGCGATACGCATGTGCTCCCCCATTTGAGGGTCCACAGATAATGGGCTTTGAGCAATCCGTGAAGACCGAAGCGCCTGCGCCGCTCGCGCGCAATCGCCATGTTCTCGTTTCGGCTCTCGGTGTCACGCAGATCCTCGCCTGGGGATCGTCCTACTATCTGCCCGCGGTGCTTGCCGCGCCGATTGCCAGGGACACCGACTGGTCGCTCGCCTCCGTCGTCGCCGGGCTGTCCTGCGGGCTCCTGCTTGCCGGCCTGGTGTCTCCCATCACCGGGCGGCTGATCCAGCGCCATGGCGGCCGCCCGGTGCTTGCCGCCGGCTCGCTGCTGCTGGCGGCCGCGCATTCGCTGCTGGCGTCGGCAACCGCCTATCCGCTTTATCTGCTGGCCTGGCTGCTCATGGGCCTAGGCATGTCGAGCGGTCTTTACGACGCCGGCTTCGCCACGCTCGGGCGGCTCTATGGTCAGGGCGCGCGCAGCGCCATCACCAACCTAACGCTGTTCGGTGGTTTCGCCAGCACCGTCTGCTGGCCGCTCAGCGCCTTCCTTGTCGAGCATGGCGGATGGCGCATCGCTTGCCTTTCCTATGCGGCCATCCATCTGGCGATCGGCCTGCCACTCCACCTCTGGGTGATCCCGTCGCCGCCGGCCGCAGCGCCAGCGCCGGCGAGAGCCGAGCGGAAGGAGGTGTCTACCGAAGGCCGGGCGCGGACACGCTTCATCCTGCTTGCCTCCATCCAGACATTGGCAGCGATGATCGCGTCCATGCTCTCCGTCCACTTGCTCACGCTGCTGCAGTTGCGCGGCGTCGGCCTGGCGGCTGCCGTCGGCCTTGGCGCTTTGGTCGGCCCGTCACAGGTTGGCGCGCGGGTGGCCGAGCTGCTGATCGGCCGCAACCGGCATCACCCGATCTGGACGATGCTGGCATCGGTGTCGCTGCTTGCGGCCGGAGTCTGGCTGCTCCTGACGAGCCAGACCTTCGTTGCTCTCGCCTTGATCCTCTACGGTGCAGGCAACGGCATCCATACGATCGCGCGCGGCGCGCTGCCGCTGGTGCTGTTCGACCCGCAACAATACGCTGCGCTGATGGGCAAGCTCGCAACGCCGAGCCTCATCGTCCAGGCGGCGGCTCCCTCGATCGGAGCGCTGCTCTTGGACATGGGCGGCGGCAATCTTGTCCTAACGACACTTGCCTTGGCCGCGACCGTCAATGTGGGGCTCTGCGCCTGTCTCGTCGCGGCGGTGCGCCGATAACCAAACCTACTTATCGACCGCCAGCGTCTCGTTGAGCACCGCGGCCAGATGCAGGCCGCCGAGCGCGAGCTGCTTGACGGCGACCGGCAAGAATTTGTCGAAATAGGCCTGGTCGAGGATCGCCGCATGCGGGTTGTCCGCGACGTGCCCTTGGGGAGCGCGCGATAGGCATCCTCCGCTGCTTCGTGGCACGCGGCCAGCCGGGCCCCGTCCTTCATCAGTCGCGATGCTCGGGCATGGCCTTCAGCTGGTCCTTCGTCCAGTTGGTGACGGCGTGGATGTCGCCATCCTCGTCGCGCATGAAATCCAACTGGCTGGCGGTGACGGCGACCGGCTTAGCGCCGATGCCGAGAAAGCCGCCGACATCGATGACGATCTGGCTGCCGTGCAGGTGATCGACGGAACCGATTTTCTCGTCGTCAGGGCCGTATATGGTCGCGCCCTCGAGGATAGTTGGCGTCAACTCGGCGTTCGTCAGCCTTACGTGGTTGGTGTGGTCCATGACAGTCTCCTGTGGGTTTTACAGGAGGAACCCGGCGACATGGCCATGTGTTCCGGTCCGAGCGGGTGATCGCTGCTTCCCATTTACTGCGCGATTGCTAATATGCGTTGTTTCAGAAGGCGCAAGTAATGAAGATCAATGTCGTCTATGCGCATCCATTAGCCGACAGCTATCAGGCCTCGCTCCACAGTCGCATCGTCCGGACCCTCAAGGACAGGGGTGACGAAATCGTTGATTTCGATCTGCATGCCATGAACTTCAATCCCGTGATGCAGGCCGAGGAGAGACGCGGCCACTTCGACCTTTCTCAGACGCCCGAGGACCTGCAGATCTATATCGATGCGTTGAAATGGGCTGAAGCCTGCGTCTTCTGCTTCCCGACATGGTGGTCGGGCATGCCGGCGATTCTGAAGGGCTATTTCGACCGCGTCTGGCGCCCCGGCATCGCCTATGAGGTGCCGCCGGATGGCGGCGCCATCAAGCCTCTGCTTCTCAACATCCGCCGCATGGGGGTGGTGACCACATGCGGATCGCCCTGGTGGTACACGGAACTTTATATGCAGAATCCGGGAAAGAAGGTGCTGCTGCGCGGCCTGAAGACGATGTGCGGCAGCCATGTCAAGCATCTCTACCTGACGCGATACTCCGTCGAGGGCATTTCCACCGAAAAGCGGGAAGCGTTCGCGCGCAAGGTCGAGCGCCGGTTCGAGGCGTTTTGAGCGTCAGCATTCATCGCCGCCAGGAGGACGATGGCAGCCGCTCAATGAAGCGTCGCCCATCCCGTCACGAGGACGAGGACAAATGTGACCAGCGCGCCCGAGACATAGAGGACCGTCCTGATGTTGCCGCCCTTGGCGGCGTTTCCGCCGCGCAGGTAGACCGCCATGTGGATGAGGCGTATCGCCAGGTGAGCCCAGACAAGCACGGCCAGCGTCACCGGCCCGACGCCGGCCATCATCGCCAGCACCGCGGGCACGACAAAGGCAGCCAGCGCCTCGACCGAGTTCATGTGGACGCGGTCGATCCGGTAAAGCGGATTGTCGTCGTCCGCCGGGACGACCGGACCCGAAAGCTTGCCGGCAAATCCCTTGGACGAGCCGGAGTAGACTGCCAGCACCACCGACAGAAGGCAGAGCGCGAGCACGCCGAGGGTGCTCAACCAATAGGCTTCCATTTTCTGCGCTCCTTTCAATCGCTGCGGCCACGCCGTTTGCTGGCGATGTACCTCCATGCGGGCGCTGCCGTCAGGCCGCTTGGGGAAAAAGCTCCTGGAACCGCTGAAGGTAGAGCGGCCAGCCCTGATCGCTGTCGACGCTGCCGCGCACGCCTTCCCAGCCCTGGCCATGACGCTCGATGTGGCGATGTTCGATTTCGACCCGGGTCCGGTTTTCCGCCTCGGCCGTGAAGCGGACCTCCCATTCGCTTGTCCTGGCGAGGTCGGTTTCGATCTGCCAGCGCGGGCTGATGTCCCAGCTCAGAAGCAGCCGGTTCGGTGGCTCGTAGGCGAGCACGCGGGCGAAGCGGCATTCGCTGCCGTCGACGCCGCGGTCATAGACGTGACCGTCGACGCGCGGCTCGAAGATCGTTTCGGCGATCGGGACGGCGAGCAGATTGTGCTCGCGCGGCTTGAAGCTGCCGAAGTCCTCGGTAAACACCTTGAAGGCGCGAGCGATCGGCGCCGCGACGACGACCGAATGTGTTACTGGAGCGGGTCCTGGCTGCTTGATCATGCTTCGTCCTTCGTCGGTTGTTCGACGGCCAGCTTGTAGGCCCCGAGCGTCTTCATCCAGAACTGGTCGATCTCCGCCCGAAACGCCGCGAGCCCATCCGGATCGATACGGTAGATGCGCTCCTTGCCGGAGCGCGTGTCGGCCACCAGCCCGGCCTCTTTGAGCACCTTCAGGTGCTGCGAGACTGCCGGCCGGGTTACGGGCAAAACATCGGCCAGCCCGCTGACCGAACTGGGTCGGTCGACCAGCAGTTCGAAGATCGTGCGCCGGGTCGGATCGCCGAGTGCAGTCCAATATTTCGCGTTAGTGGCCACTAACGCGAAGCTAGGGCGAGGTGATTAGCCTGTCAACCCGGAAAGGAGCGTGGCGGCGGCTGGCAACCGATCGAATTCCGATCGGCTCACGTTCTCCAGCGCCGCTTTGCTTGTAGATCTCGCGCCGCTTGCTCGATCGCCGCGCGATCGTTGCCCAGCCTGTCGAGCAGCGCCTGCGCTTCATCGCCGGAAATGCCGGTGCGCATGGCAAGCGCCTCCACCGTCAGCACATCCGCGCTGTCGATCTCGCGCGTTTCGGGCAGCGCATCGTCCGCCGTCAGCGGCAGGGCCGCTTCGCGGTCGATCTCCATCTCGGCCTGATGCCAATGCCGTTCATGATTGCCAAGGATGCCGCCCTCGCGTTGAAAAATCTCATAGGCTCGCTGCCTGATCTTCTCGGTCCGATCGTCGTCCATCGCCGTTCCTCCTTGCGTGTCACAAGAACGCAGGACAGAGCGGAACGATCCGCGTCGTTCACGAAGTGATCGACCGGCGCAATTCCAACTCTCGACCGCGCTGACTGACGCGTCGGATCACAGCCCGTATATCGCCACTGGCTTGCCGAGCATGCCGGGCTCGGGTTTCACGCCGAGCCCCGGCCGCTGCGGCACGGCGATATGGCCCTGGCGGATGACGACCGGGTTCTTCGCGTCGAAATGCCCCTTGATGTATTCCTGGGCGATCCAGGCGCCTTCCATGCGGCGCGGCTCGACGGTGGCAGCCAGATGCACGCAGGCCGCGGCAATGATGTCGCCGCCCCAGGCGTCGTCACAACTGTGCGGCAGCGAGCGGATGGCGCAGAGGTCGCGCACCGTGGTCATTTTGCTGAGGCCGCCGAGGCGCGTCACCTTGAAGCCGAAGCCGTCGGCGATGCCCAGCGAGATTGCCCGCAGCACCGCGTTCTGGTCCTCGGTACTCTCGTCGAGGTAAACCGGATGCGTCACGCGGCCTTTCAGCGTCGCGATCTCGTCCATGGTGTTGCAGGGCTGTTCGAAAACGAACGGTATCGCCTGGCAGAGCCGGTCGAGATGGATCGCTGAGGCCACCGTCAGGCCCCGGTTGCCGTCGACCGCGATGCGCGCCTTGTAGCCGACCGCCTCCCAGACCTTGTGAATGACGGCGACGTCTTCTTCCAAATTGCGTCCGCCGATCTTGACCTGCAGGCGCGGATAACCGGCCGTCACCTTGTCTGCGGCAATCCTCGCCGTCTCGTCGGGCGGCCCGACGATCAGCGAATAATAGGCCGGCACGCGGTCCGTCAGCGCGCCGCCCAGCAGCGTCGAGACCGGCACGCCGAGCTTCTGTCCGAGCAGGTCGAGGAAGGCCATGTCGAACGCGGCCTTGGCATAACCGTGACCGTTGAGGCACTCGTCCATCTGCTTCGCAAGCAGCCTGATCGAGGCGATCTCCGACCCGATGAGGCCAGGCGCGATTTCGGCGATCGCGGCACGCGCGCCGAGCGCGTGATGCGGCTGGTAGACCGGACCGATCGGGCAGGTCTCGCCCCAGCCGGCAAAGCCGTCATCGGTCACGATTTCGACAAGCGTTGAGTCCAGCGCCTCCACATCGGCGCTGGCCATGCGGTAGACACCGCCTTTGACGGGCAATTGCGCCGAATAGAGGTTGATCCGATCGATGCGCATACAGGCTTCCCTCCGAAGGACACGTCGACAACGGGGCCTGCAGGCCCCGTCTATTACATCCGCGCCCTGGCCGAAGTCGGATCGTAAGGCGAATCCGCGACAACCTCGGCGACCTTCCAGTCGCCGAGAACCGCGACATCGAGCTTCGTGCCCGGCCTGGAAAAACGCTCCGGCAGCAGTGCCAGCGCCACGTCATGCCCGAGCGCGTAGCCATAGCCGCCCGAGGTGATGCGCCCGACCAGCGCGCCATCGCTGTAGAGCCCTTCATTGGCAAGCGTGCTGGCGCCGTCGGTGTCGATCCTGAGCGTCACCGAACGGCGCTGATCGTTCCTCGCCTTGTATTTCAGAACCGCGTCGCGCCCGACGAAGTCGCCCTTGTCGAGGCGGATGAAACGCTCCAGCCCGCTCTCCAGCGCGTTGAGCTCCGGGTTCATGTCGCGATACATGGCGCGATAGGATTTTTCGAGCCGCAGCGACTCCAGCGCATGCAGCCCGACCAGCCGCATGCCGTGCTTCTCGCCTTGCTTCAGAAGTGCGTCGAGCAATTGCCGTTGATAGGGCAGGGGATGGTAGAGTTCCCAGCCGAGCTCGCCTTCATAGTTGACGCGCAGCAACCGCACATCGCTGGCGAGAGCCACGTTGCCGGTCTTCACGCCGAACCATGGGAAGCTTGCGTTGGAAAGATCGATCTCCGTCAGCGGCTGCAGCACCTCGCGCGCCTTGGGACCCACGACGGTAAAACAGCCGCGATCGTTGGTGACGTTCTTCAGGCTCACGCTGCCGTCGGCGGGGAGCAGTCTCGAGAGGTCGTCGAAATTCCAGCGCTCGGCGCGCGGCGTCGAGATCAGGTAGAACAGATCCTCGCCGAGACGCGCCACCATGTATTCCGCCTGCACGCCGCCGCCGGCGGTAAGCTGGTGCGCCAGCGTCACCTTGCCGACCGCGGGCAGGCGGTTGGCGATGATCCTGTCCAGCCAGGCCGCCGCGCCTTGTCCCGACACCTCGAACTTGGTCATCGGCGTCATCTCAACCAGGCCGACGGCATTTCGCACCGCCTGTACCTCCTCGCCGACGAAGTTCCCCTTGGGCGTCCACCTCCAGCTATACTGGTCCTTGGCCTCGACGCCTTTCGGCGCGAACCAGTTGGGCATCTCCCAGCCATTGAGCACGCCCCAGACGGCGCCCAATTCCGTCAGTCTGTCATAGGATGGCGCGGTCTTCTGCGGCCGGGCGGCGGGCATGTCCTGCCCGGGATATTTCTGCTCGGCATGCGTGCCCCAGGCCTCGCGGACCTTCTCGCGTGTCCAGGCCTTGTTGGCGTAGTCGCCGAAGCGGCGCGGATCGAGATCGGAGGTGTCGAGGCTGTTGCCGCCTTCGACGATCCGCTCCGACAGATGATAGCCGATCGTGCCACCCCACAGGATGCCGCCCGGCACGCCTTCGGCGAGCCACACGTTGGGCAGGCCACAGGCCGGTCCCATCAAAGGCAGCTCGTCCGCCGTCATCTGGAAGGGGCCGCGCACATTGGCCTTGATGCCGATGCGTCCGAGCGCCGGAACGAGCTGCAGGGCCCGCTCCCAGTTCCATGACACGGCGTCGAAATCCTCTTCGAGGAGATCGGCGCCGAACCAGGCGGGAACGCCGTTCTCGGCGAACAGCTTCAGGTTGGCGGTGCGCTCGTAAGGCCCGAACATCAGCCCATCGCCTTCCTCGCGCAGATAGCCTTCGAAACCTTCGTCGCGCAGGATCGGCATTTCGGGACGCCCCGCGCGCTTGCGCTCCACCACTTCCGGCACCGCTTCGGTGATCCAGTACTGGTGCAGGATCGGGATCGCCGGGATGTCGAGGCCGAGCAGCGCGCCGGTCTGGCGCGCGTAATTGCCGGTGGCTGAGATCACGTGCTCGCAGGTGATGTCGCCCTTGTTGGTCTGGACGAGCCATTCGCCGCTCGCCGTTCGCTTGAAGCCGGTCACCTCGGTGTTGAGATAGACCTTGGCGCCCAGGTCGCGCGCGCCCTTGGCCATCGCATGCGTCACGTCGGCCGGCGCGATATGGCCGTCATCGGGATGGTAGAGCGCGCCGAGCATCTGCTTGTTGTCGAGCAGCGGCCAGAGTTTTCGCGCTTCATCCGGCGTCAGCAATTGCGCCCGCATGCCTTGGACATCGGCGACGCTCATATAGCTCTTGTATTCGTCGAGCCGGTCCCTGGAATTGGCGATGCGCAACTGCCCGCATTTGTGCCAGCCGACGGCCTGCCCCGTCTCCACCTCCAGCCCTTCATAGATCTCGATCGTCTTGTTGATCATGCGGCCGACATTGACGTTACGGGCATAGGATGGGACCAGGCCCGCCGCATGCCAGGTCGAACCGGCCGTCAACTGCGTGCGTTCGAGCAGCGCCACATCGGTCCATCCGCGCTTGGCCAGGCCGTAGAGGATACCCGCGCCGACGCACCCGCCGCCAACGATCACCACCCGCGCATGTGTCTGCATCGAACCACCAATTTCCGACCGAGCTGAGAAAGACCGCGGTCGAAGCTACAGGCGCCGATTGACCGTGTAACGTCTTCAAAAATTAGGGGTCATGATAAGCTGGATTTATGCAGCGGGCATTGCGTGACAGGCTTGCGGCCCGCCGGCTTTCACCGTCTTGCCCGTCCTGCACCGTCCGCTCCTTAACGTCGACTTTCGTGCCCGGCTTGACCATGCCGGCGAGGTCTTCGGCAACCCGGTTCGGACTGCCATTGCCATTCCACTACGTTTGGATCAGCGCTCGCGCCGCGTCTGCTCCTGCCGCGAGGATGCGATCCGAAAACTCCGTCCCGTCTACGGCGCGGGCCAGTTGAAGGGCGCCGACGAGCGTTGCAAAGACGCCCAACGCAATACCCTCCGGATTCCTGGTCTGCTGCGGAAGCGCCGCCGACACCTGGCGTACTAAGGTCATCAAGTGCTCGGTATAGACTTTACGGGTTTCAGACGGCTCCCGCGCAATTTCCGGCAAAAGCGCGGCGGAAGCGCAGCCTTTCTCCGGATTGTCCCGGTGAGCCCTCGACAGATACGCGTCTATAGCCATCGCCAGGCCGCCGGATGCCAATGCCTCCGCGATCTGGCCTGATTGCCCCTCCAGGGCGGCCGCTACACATTCGCGGACAAGCGCCGCCTTGGATTGAAAGTGCGGATAGAAAGCCCCGTTCGTCAGCCCGGCATCGCTCATGATGCCTGCGAGTCCGGTCGCGGCGATGCCGTCACCCCGAAAATGATCGGCTGCAACTTCCACGATACGGCTGCGCGATGCGTCCTTGCGACCCCGTTCGTAGCGCATGATTTCTCCTTTCAGGCTGGCTATTGCATTATGATCATAATTTGATATTATGAATATAATCTAATCACTGGAAAAAGGCTAGGCGCGTCGTGCGGGATCTGAATTGTCCGCAAGCTCTTTGCCCGGACATCAGGATCCATTTCAGAAAGCGAGCATGATGAAAGCCTTTGTTGTCGATAAATATGGGAAAAAGGCCGCTCTGCGGCTTGCCGACATGCCAGTGCCCGACCTGCGGGATGATGATGTCCTGGTCGAAATCCACGCGGCCGGCGTGAACCTTCTCGATGCCAAGATCCGGGACGGGGAGTTCAAACCCTTCCTGCGCTATCGCCCGCCTTTCATCCTGGGGCACGATGTTGCCGGCGTCGTTGTCCGGGTCGGTTCGAAAGTCCGCAGGTTCAAACCCGGCGACGAGATCTATGCGCGGCCGCGCGATGGCCGGATCGGCACGTTCGCCGAGTTCATCGCGATCAACGAGGCTGACGTCGCCTTGAAGCCGAAGAACCTCAGCATGGAGGAGGCCGCCTCGATTCCACTCGTGGGCCTCACCGCCTGGCAGGTGCTCGTCGAAAAGGCCAATCTGAAGAAGGGCCAGAAAGTTTTCATCCAGGCCGGGTCAGGCGGTGTGGGCACGTTCGCCATCCAACTGGCGAAGCATCTCGGCGCGACGGTTGCGACAACTGCAAGCGCCGCAAGCACGGATCTGGTCAAGAGTCTCGGCGCCGATATTGCGATCGACTATCGGAAAGACGACTTCAAGAATCTGCTGAAGGACTATGATGTCGTCGTCAACAGCCAGGACGCCAAAGCGCTCGAAAAGTCGCTGCGCGTGCTGAAACCCGGCGGCAAGCTCATATCCATTTCCGGTCCGCCGGACCCCGAGTTTGCCAGGAAGCTCGACCTGAACATCCTGCTTAAGCTGGTCATGCGCGCCTTGATCCGCGGCATCCGCAGGAAGGCTGCCCATGCCGGCATCGAGTATTCGTTTCTTTTCATGTGGGCGCAGGGCGATCAGCTGAGCAAGATCACGCCTCTCCTTGAGTCCGGGACGATCCGCCCCGTGATCGATCGCGTGTTCTCATTCGAAGAAACGAACGAGGCATTGGCTTTCGTCCAAAAAGGGCGCGCGAAAGGCAAGGTCGTCATCAAGGTGAAATAGCCATACGTTGCTGAGATTTGGACGGGGTCGGCCCCGCCGACTTAGTCACTGGACTTGCCCGTCTTGCGCGGTCTCGTCCTTGAAGTCGACTTTGGTGCCCGGCTTGACCATCGCGGCGAGGTCTTCGGCGTCCCAGTTGGTCAACCGGATGCAGCCATGCGAGAAGGTCGTGCCGATCTTGCCGGGGTCGGGCGTGCCGTGGATGCCGTAGCTTTCGATGGAGAGGTCGATCCATACCGATCCCACGGGATTGTTCGGCCCCTTGGCGATGGTGAAGGGCCGCTTGGCCCTGACACCTTTGAAGGCAAATTTCGGATTGTAATGGTAGGTCGGATTGTGCACCACGCGCCTGACTTCCGCCGCGCCGCTGGGCGCCGGCTTTTCCTCGCTGCCGATCGAGGCGGGGTAAACCGCGAGCGGTTTGCCTGAGGAATCGAGTGCGCGCACCAGGCGAGCGCCCTTGTCGACCTCGACACTGGCAACCGCAACAGGCGGATCGCCCCTGCCGACACTAGGAACCACCAGGGTCGTGTCGGCTTTTGTGAATCTGGTTCCGGGATTGAGCATCCTCAGCACTTGTTCGCTGACATGGAAACGCTCCGCCAGTTTCTCACGCGCGCTGCGGTAACCGAGCCGCTTCAGATGCGCCATCCTCTCCATGCGCGCCGGAATACGCCTGGTGAAAGGACCGCGCACATCCTTGCCCGTGACTTCATAGGTCGTGAGCACCGGCCCGGCGAAAGTTGCCGTGAGTTTGTCCCAGGTCTCCCGCTTCACCTTGCCGTCGGAGGGCAGCCCGTTCGCCGCCTGAAAGGCCGCGACGGCCTTGGTGAAGTTGTCCGAAACACGGCCATCGATCAGGCCGGGCGAGAAGCGGGCGCGATCCAGAAGGATCTGCGCCTTGAGCAGCATCGGATCGCCATCCTTAGGCTCGCCTTCGCTGAATTGGGCTTGGTTGACGGTGTCGAGGTTCAGCTTGGCCGCCAGGGTCCCGCCGCAACCGAGCGCGAGCGCCATCGCGACGACAACAAGGAGCCTGAGCATCGACGTCACTCCCGGGTTGCGACAAGAACCTGTCCCTATGACGCGGCACAGCCGATCTGGTTCCCGTGCTGCGGGGCAGCGTGAAGATCATCCCGAAAATGCACTGTTGGGCATATGCGTTTGAATTTTAAGCTGGAACCAGTTCCCAAGAACGCGGACTGCTGGCATAATTGTGCCAGGGCCTACGCATTTTCTGATTCTGATTCCATGGCCTCCCGTCCTGGTGACCGACGGCTCCCCAACCCCCCGCCCATGTCGTCGGTTGCCCATTCGGGACCGAGAATCCGTGCAAAACCAGGCGGGCCTTCTCGCCGCAACAACGAAGCGCCGCCTACTCACATCAGGCATGCTTGGGCTGGGCTGTTCCTGCGGTGGTAGAGATTGCGCCCGCGCACAGAGGCAACGAACACGCCTTTCTAGCGGGGCGGCTCGTCATCGGCTGGAATCGAGCTTTCGGATACGTCCGTTGTCCAAACGAAATACCCCGTCAGTGCCGCCTTGCTGCTCGAAATCGGTCTGAAGCTCGTCCCATGTGCCTAGATATTTGCCGCACTCGGCGCAGCGGATTGCGGTTGTGGGTTTTGCATCGGCTGGAATGTTCAAACGGATGACGCCGCAAAACGGGCATTCCAATTTGTGATCCAGATAATCGCCTGCCATGATCGCGCAGCATCGCGCGTTCGGCATGCCTGCACAAGTCGCCGGACCATGTCGGTGTGTCATCTGGCGCGAGGGGGCGGTCACTAGCGGCTTGAACTGGAAGCGTGAACACGCGCTCTTATGATGCGGGCTTCGCGCAAAAGCGATGGGCGGTCGCGCCCTATGGACTTTATCAACCCCCTGGCTTGAGCGTCCGAGATGCCGGTTTTCTCTTTCAGCAAAATGACGAGCTGTCTGTCGTCAATGCGGCCATGGGAACTGCCTTCACCGGGTTCAGTCATGTCAGCGATCCTCCTCCCAACCGAACTAGAAGAGCCGGCGAAAGTTTCATCGTGGTCTTGTTTTCTATCACCGCTTCGCAGTGGCGCCATCTGGGCGGCGCCCTGCGGGAAAGCTCTACCAGCTCCCGCGCATCGGCAATCCCGCCACATAGTTCGCGATGATGCGCAAGGCGCGCCGCTTTGCAGGATTTGGCGGCCTCGTCGATCTTGCGCCAGGAAGGTTTCCACGAGCCCGTCGTCAAAGCGGCCCAATTTCCGAAAACAGCCAATCCCGAAACGCTTTGACCTTGCGCTGGCGGATCGCCTCCGGCGGGTAGACCAGATAAAAGCTGGAGACCGCCTTCAGGGCGTGGTCGAAGGGCCGCACCAGCCTGCCGGTGGCGAGGTCGGCCGAAACCAGCATGGTGCGGCCGAGCACCACGCCTTCGCCCTGCACGGCCGACTCCACCGCGAAGGTGGCAGAATCGAAGGTGAGGCCGCTGTTTGGATCGACGCCTTCGACGCCGGCGCTGGCGAGCCACGCCGCCCAGTCGATACGGTAGCCGTCGCGGATCAACGTGTGGTGCTTGAGGTCCTCGGGCATCCTCAGCGGATGCGGCCCTTCGAGCAGCCGCGGGCTGCAGACGGGAAACACTTCCTCGCCGGTGAGGAATTCCGAAGTCAGTCCATGATAATGGCCGCCACCATAGCGGATCGCGACATCGATGCCGTCGCCGCGGAAATTGGTCAGCTTGCCGGTGGTTGAGACGCGCACGTCGATGTCGCCATGCGCGCGATGAAAACGATAGAGCCTCGGCACCAGCCATTTGCCGGCGAAGCCGTCCGAGGTGCTGACGTTGAGCGTCGAGCCCGAATGGCGCGAGGTCGCCGCCTGCGTCGCCAGCGCGAGCTGGTCGAGCGCTTCGCCCACGGCCAACGCATAAGGCTCGCCGACAGGGGTCAGCCGCACCGAGCGCGTCGCTCGCTCGAACAGCTGCACGCCGAGCTGATCTTCGAGGTGCTTCACCGCCCGGCTGATCGCGCCATGCGTGAGGTTGAGCTCGTCGGCGGCCCGCGAAAAATTCAGGTGCCGTGCGGCAGCCTCGAAGGCCGGCAAAGCGTTGAGCGGCGGCAGTCTGCGGGTCATGGCAAAATCTATTTGTGAGCTATGGTAACAAATACTTGCCAAACTTTGGTTTGTCCATCGGGCCTTTTCCAGCCAAAAATCCTCACAGCATTTGTGACCAAAGCTCACTCACAATCAAAAAACTTGCGAGGACACCATGGCCACCGTTCATCCCTTCCTCTGGTTCAATCTTGATGCCGAAGCCGCGCGCGACTTCTATCTCTCGGTTTTCGCGAACAGCCGCGCGCTCGGCTCGATCGAGTTCACCGACTTCGTCGGCGGCACCAACCGGACCGTGCCGCACGCGATCTTCGACTTCGAGCTCGAAGGCCAGCGTTTTACAGCGCTCAACGCCGGCGGGGTGCCGCCCTTCAACGAGCGGATCTCGCTCTACATCGAGACCAATGACCAGGCCGAGACCGACTATCTTTGGAACGCGCTGACCGCCGGCGGCGGCTCGGAACAGCCCTGCGGCTGGCTGAAGGACAAGTTCGGTGTCTTCTGGCAGGTCATTCCAAGCGGGGCGCTGCGTCTGATGAACGACCCGGACCGCGAAAAGGCCGACCGGGCAAGGCAGGCGATGTATTCGATGAAGAAGATCATCCTCGCCGACATCGAAGCGGCCCACGCCGGCCGCGCCTGATTTCAACCCCGATCACTGGAAAGACGGAGAAGACCCGTGACCAACCTCAGGAACAAGAAGATCATTGTCGTCGGCGGCAGCTCCGGTATCGGTTTCGGCGTGGCGGCGGCCGCGCTGGAAAACGGCGCGCAGGTGGTGATCGCCGGCCGTTCGGATGAAAAGCTGCAGGCAGCTCAAAAGAGGCTCGCCGGGGCAGGTCGCGTGACAGGCATCGCCGCCCACATGGCCAATGAAGCCGACGTCGCCCGTCTGTTTGGCGCGGTCGGGGCCTTCGATCACCTCGTGGCGACGGCCGGCACGCCGCCACCCAATTATCCGATCGGCGAGACAGACATGGATTTCGTGCGCGGCTTCGTCGACAGCAAGCTGATCGGTGCGGTGATGCTCGCCAAGCACGCCGTGCGCAGTTTGAACAAAGGCGGCTCGATGATTTTCACCTCCGGCATCAACAAGGACCGGCCGCCGGTCCCTGGCGGCTCGGTCGTCTCGGCGGTCGCTGGCTCCTTCACCTACTTCGCCCGCGCGCTGGCGCTGGAACTCGCGCCGACCCGCGTCAACATCGTCTCCCCCGGCTGGGTGGATACCGAGATGTGGGACGAGATCGTCGGCGAAGCCAAGTCAGGCTATTTCGAGCAGATGGGCGCACGCCTGCCGGCGGGAAAGATCGCCAAACCCGCCGACATCGCGCCCGCCTATCTCTATTTGATGCAGAACGAATTCATGACGGGGGAGACGATCCACATCGACGGCGGGCAGCGGCTGGTGTGAGCGGGCGAAGCCGGAGGCTCGACCTCAGGATCCGGCCTCGCCCTTTGCCGTCCATCAGTGCCGGGCGTCGCTTGCCAGACCTTCGCGGAGCAATGGTGTTTCCGGCGGAACGCTAATATACATGAGGCTCGAATGAACAGCGCCTCCGCATTGTCGAGGAATGCCATGCGAAGGGTGATCATCACAGCCATGTGCATTGCCGCCGCGACAGGCGCCAATGCCCATGACTGGTACGAAAACAAGGTCGACCCGGTAACGAACTTCAAGTGTTGCGGCGGCACCGATTGCCGCCCCATACCGGAGTCTTCGGTGCAGTCCAGGGTCGACGGTGGCTACGTTTATCTGCCCGATGGTTTCAACATCCCGCGCGACCGCGTACAGGAATCACCGGACGGCCGATACCATATCTGCGAGAACAAATACGTCATAACCAACCAGCCCTATTTGCGCTGCTTCTTCGCACCACCGCTCAAGGTTT
Organism: Mesorhizobium montanum; assembly: GCF_033977145.1. NCBI lineage: Bacteria > Pseudomonadati > Pseudomonadota > Alphaproteobacteria > Hyphomicrobiales > Phyllobacteriaceae > Mesorhizobium > Mesorhizobium montanum. The sequence continues at coordinate 18,696 of NZ_JAVIJF010000018.1, forward strand.
CTCGACTGCTCCCGCGCTAACCTGGGTCCCTCAGTGCCCCCATCCGGATGACACCGAAGACGTCCACGTCGAACAGAGCCTTAGTCTAGCCCGTGCAGTCGAGGATTCCTCTGCGCCGCCGAGCAGGCCGATGCCGGCATTGTTGACGAGCAGGTCTACCCGTCCGGCCTCGTTCGTCGGCGTCATGCGGATCCGCGCACGACCAGCCGTCCCGGCAGGATCACCGTCTTCTTGGGCTCGCGGCCCAGGATCATCGCAACGGTCGCCTTTACCATCGCCTCGACGGGTTGTTCGTATGTCGTGAGATCATAGGCCGGCGCAGCAGCGAACAGAGTGTTGTCGAAGCCTGCCACGGCGATGTCTGCCGGCACCTTCAAGCCGAACTCGCTGCGGATGACGTCCATCGCCCCGAAGGCCAGGACATCGTTTTCGCACAGCAGGACATCGATGCGGCCTGCGGGCGGCACCTCGTTCAGATAGCGCCGGACGGCCTCCGCGCCGGAGGCTGCGCTATAGTGGTGCGCCGCCAGTTCCGGCATCTCGGCGATGCCTTGAGCCTTCCAGAATGCCTTGAAGGCCCGGCGCCGGCCAAGCGCCGTCGACAGGGTCTTCGGTCCGGCCATGAAGCCGGGGCGCCTGTAGCCTTTTCCATGCAGATGCCTGCACAGGTCCTTGATGGCCAGGGTGGTGTCGCAGTTGATCGCAGGCACGCCGGGTATCTGGCTGTCGCGCGCGAGAACGAATATCGGGGCCGCTCCGTCCAGCCTGACATCCTGCAGCATTTCAGTTCTGAAAGCGGTGCCGCACATGATCACGGCATCCAACTGGCGCTGATCGGCGTTGAGAAGCGCGTGCACGTGGTCGAAATGTTCGTTGATGTTGATGAGGACGGCTACGAGACCCTCCGATTGAAGTTCGAGGGTGAGCCGCTCGAGAAACGACAGCTTGTAGGGATTTTCGAAATCGTCGACGAGCACGGCTACCTGATGCGTGAGATTGGTCGCCAGGCTTCGGGCGAGCAGATTGGGGCGGTAGTTCAGCTTTTCCGCGACGGCCATGACCTTGACGCGGCTGCTCTCGGCGATCGACGCCCCCGGCGTGAAGGCGCGAATGACCGTCCATTTCGAGACACCCGCCTGTTCCGCAACCTCTCTTGCGGTCGCTCTCTTTGACATCGCTCTACCCGCACCTGCCGTTGCATGGAATGTCTATTTCATTTTATCGGAAAATGAAATGAACATTGACATCCCTTGGTTTCCGGTTATGACTATGCATGCTTTGCTACCGGTAGCAAAAAGTCTCTGGCGGCAACGGCAGGCGCATAGGAACGCGCGAAATCTGTGGAGGAGGGGCGCCGCAAAGCCGCGCCCATTTGGAGGAATCGAAATGAAATCGATAGTGAGGAAGCTTGCCTTTGGTGCGGCCGTGCTCGGCTGCCTTGTGACCGGTGCCCAGATCGCTTCGGCAAAGGACGTCAAGATCGTCGTCGTCAGCCACGGCCAGGCCAACGACCCGTTCTGGTCGGTGGTCAAGAACGGCGTGACGGCGGGCGCCAAGGATGTAGGCGTCAAGGTCGACTATCGCGCGCCCGAGACGTTCGACATGGTGGCGATGAGCCAGCTGATCGATGCGGCGGTCAACCAGAAGCCGAACGGGCTGATCGTCTCGATTCCGGACGCTTCCGCGCTTGGGCCGTCGATCAAGAAGGCGGTCGCCGCCGGGATCCCGGTCATCTCGATAAATTCCGGCTCCGATGTTTCGCAGTCCCTCGGCGCTCTCCTGCATGTCGGTCAGGACGAGTATAGCGCCGGCAAGGCGGCGGGAATGAAGCTGAAGGAGATGGGCGGCAAGACGGCCATCTGCGTCAACCAGGAAGTCGGCAATGTCGCGCTCGACCAGCGCTGCAAAGGCTTCGGCGACGGCTTTGCAGGCAGTGTGAAGGTTCTGCCGGTTTCCAATGATCCCGCCGACGTCCGCGCCAAGGTGAAGGCGGCGTTGAGCGCGAACGGCGACATCGACACCATCATGGCGCTCGGCGCCAGCACCGCCGGCGAACCGTCGCTGGCCGCCGTCAAGGATGTCGGCAAGCTCGGCAAGATCAATGTCGCCACCTTCGACCTTTCGGCGGACTTCCTGAAGGCGGTCGCGGCCGGCGATGCCGCGTTCGCCATCGACCAGCAGCAGTTCCTGCAGGGATATCTGCCGGTCGTCTTCCTGGCGAATTATGCGAAATACGGCCTGATCCCGGGCGGCAACGTGCCTTCCGGCCCGAACCTGATCACCAAGGACAAGGCGGCGCAGGTCGTCGAATTGTCGGCCAAGGGCATTCGCTGATCAGCGTCGCCGAAGCCTGTCGGAGGCCCTCCCCGCTTTCGGGGAGGGCGCTCGGCTCGCCGGACGCAAGATCCGCAATACCGGTCGGCAATGTCGCACGCCATCGAAGGGAGGAATCATGGCTCAGATCGAACAGCAGGCAGCCCCTGCCGCGAAACCCGATGAGCGGATCAGGCAAGTCGGATTTCTCACGCATATGATGCGCCGGCCCGAGCTCGGCGCCGTCGCCGGGCTGGTCCTGGTGGTGGTGTTCTTCTTCTTCACCGCCGACCCGTCGATGTTTTCGCTTTCCGGCCTGATGACCATCCTGGCGCCCGCGTCGCAGCTGGGGATCCTGGCCATCGCCGCATCGCTTTTGATGATCGGCGGCGAGTTCGATCTTTCGATCGGCTCGATGGTGGCCTTCACCGGCCTGATCTTCGGCGCGCTGTTGACCAATTTCGGTCAGTCGCTTTGGCTCTCCATCGTCTTCACGCTGCTGCTCGCGGCCGTCATGGGCGCGGTCAACGGGCAGATCGTCATCAGGACGCGGCTGCCCTCGTTCATCGTCACGCTTGCCTTCCTGTTCATCCTGCGTGGCCTGACCCTGGTCGGTCTCAAATGGGCAACCGGCGGCTCGACCCAACTGCGCGGGATAGAGGATGTCGTCGGCGACGGATTGCTGAAGCAGGTGTTTTCGGGCGTCGCCTTCCAGCCCCTGTTCAACTGGCTTGCCGAGCACGACCTCATCGAGAAATTCGACAATGGCGTGCCCAAGGTGACGGGTGTGCCGGTCTCGGTTCTCTGGTTCGTCGGGATCACAGGGGTCGCCACCTGGATGCTGCTGCGCACGCGCGTCGGCAATTGGATCTTTGCGGCCGGCGGCGATCCGGTCGCGGCGAGAAACTCCGGCGTGCCCGTCGACCGCGTCAAGACCGGGCTCTTTGCCCTGACGGCATGCGCGGCGGCGCTCGTTGCCATTATCACCGTGCTGGATGCCGGCTCGACGGACGCGCGCCGCGGTTTTCAGAAGGAATTCGAGGCCATCATCGCGGCCGTCATCGGCGGCAGCCTGCTGACTGGCGGCTATGGCTCGGCGATCGGCGCCTTCTTCGGTGCCATCATCTTCGGCCTCGTTTCCATCGGCCTGACATACACCCAGTTCGACTCCGACTGGTTCCAGGTGTTCCTGGGCTCGATGCTGCTTCTGGCCGTCCTCTTCAACAACTTCATCCGCCGCAAGGTGACAGGGGAGCGCTGATCATGGCTGATGGCAAGACAGTGACCTCGCCGCCCGTCATCGAGGTCAACAATATCGTCAAGCACTATGGTTCCGTCATCGCGCTGTCGGGCGTTTCGATGAAGGTGTCGCAAGGCGAGGTGCTGTGCCTGCTGGGCGACAATGGCGCCGGCAAGTCGACGCTCATCAAGACGCTTTCCGGCGTCGTTCGTCCGACCAGCGGCGACTTCCTCGTCGAGGGCAAAAGTGTCACCTTCAGCAGCCCTCGCGACGCGCTCGATGCCGGCATTGCCACGGTCTATCAGGATCTGGCGATGATCCCGCTGATGTCGATCACCCGCAATTTTTTCATGGGCCGCGAACCGCTCAAGGGCATCCCGCCATTCCGTCACATCGACTTCAAACATTGCAATGCCGTGACGCATGAGGAGATGCGCAAGATTGGCATCGACATCCGCGACCCCAACCAGGCGGTCGGCACGCTCTCGGGTGGCGAGCGGCAATGCGTGGCCATCGCGCGCGCCGTCTACTTCGGCGCGAAGATCCTGATCCTCGACGAACCGACTTCGGCGCTGGGCGTCGCCCAGACATCGATGGTGCTGAAATACATCCACCAGGTTCAGCAGAAGGGCCTTGGCGTGATCTTCATCACCCACAATGTCCGTCATGCCTATGCCGTCGGCAGCCGGTTCACCGTGCTCAACCGCGGCAAGACGCTTGGCACCTGCGCCAAAGGCGAGATCGGAATCGACGAACTGCAAAACATGATGGCCGGCGGCAAGGAACTGCAGACCCTGTCCGACGAGCTCGGCGGAACGATCTAACCTCGAACAGGATATCGATGATGACAACGGCCCCTGAAACCGCGGGACCCTTCACCTTGGCGGTTTGCGCGGAGATGGTGTTCCGCTCGCTACCCATGCTCGACCGCCTCGGGCGGATCACCGAACTTGGCTTCGTCGCCGAGATCTGGGACTGGACGAAGCACGACATTGCCGCGCTTGCCAGGTCCGGAGCCTCGTTTTCTTCGATGACCGGCTATGTGACAGGCACGCTCGCCGATGACGCGGGCGCGGAAGAGCTGATCAGGACGGCGAAACTCTCCATACCGGTCGCCAAGGAGCTGGATTGCCCGCGGCTCAACCTTCATGGCACGGGGCTCGACGGGCAGGGGCTGCCGGTCGTCAAGTCAGAAGTCGTGACCGGCCAAATGTGGCTCAAGGCCCGCGATACGCTCAACCGCATCGCCGACCTTGGCGAACAGGAAGGCGTGACCTTCGTGCTCGAGAACCTCAACGAGGCTGTCGACCATCCGAAAACGCCGTTCGCCAAGGTGGCCGACACGATCGCACTCGTCGCGTCGGTCAACCGGCCGTCGCTCAAGCTCAACCTCGACCTCTACCATGCGCAGATCGGCGAAGGGAATCTGATCGAGCTCTGCCGCCTAGCGCTTCCCCACATCGGTGAAATCCAGGTGGCCGATGTTCCCGGCCGCAACGAACCGGGCACCGGAGAAATCAACTACCCGGCCATCGCCCGCGCCCTCTACCAGATGGGCTATCGCGGCGTCATCGGCATGGAGGCCTGGCCGTCAGGCGACGATGAGCTCGCGCTCAGCCGCTTCCGCCAGGCTTTCACCCTCTAGGCCATCATTTCTCAACGGTTGAATTTCGGAGCATCAAATGCCTGCCCACCGCCCTGTGAATATCGCCCTGATCGGGGCTGGTCGCATCGGTTCCTTTCATGCCGAATCCGTCGCGCGCCGGCTTGTCGACGCAACCCTGGTCGCGATCGCCGACCCGGCGGAGGGAGCGGCGGAAGCGCTCGCCAGAAAGCTGGATATTCCAACCGCCGTGACCGACGTCTCGTTGGCGCTCGCCGACCCGGCGGTCGAAGCCGTCGTCATTGCTTCGCCGGCGCGCTTCCACGCCAGCCTTGCCATTCAGGCGGCCGAGGCCGGCAAGGCCGTCTTCTGCGAAAAGCCGATGGCACTGACGCTTGAGGAAGCGGACCGCGTGATCGCCGCTGCGTCCAAGGCGCGGGTGCCGCTGCAGGTTGGCTTCAACCGTCGCTGGGACCAGGCTTTCGCCGAAGGGCGAGCCGCGATTGACGCGGGCAAGGTGGGGACGCCGCAGTTGATCCGGTCGCTGACGCGCGATCCCGGCCCTTATGGCGGCAATCCGGAAAGGACGCCGCGCTGGACGATCTTCTACGAGACGTTGATCCACGACTTCGACACGCTTGTCTGGCTCAACCCCGCAGCCCAGCCGGTCGAGGTCACGGCAATCGCCGATGCGCTTGTGCGCCCCGATGCCAAGGACAAGGGTTTTCATGACACGGCCGTCGTCACCATCCGCTTCGACAACGGCTCGATTGCCGTAGCCGAAGCCAATTTTTCCGCCATGTACGGCTACGATATTCGCGGCGAAGTCTTCGGTTCGGGCGGCATGATCACCATGGGCGATGTGCGCCGCTCGAGCATGATCCTCTTCGACAAGAACGGCGTCTCCAACGATACGTGGCGGCGCGACACCGATCATTTCGTGCACGGCTACACTGCTCAGCTTGCCTCCTTCGTAGGCGCGGTTCGCAGCGGCGTGGTCAACGGGCCGACCGGTCAGGACGCGCGCACCGCGCTTGCGATCGCTCTTGCATGCATCAAGTCGGTGGAAGAACGGCGCACCGTGTCGATGAACGAGATCTGAAGAATTGCGGCAAGGTGGTGGGACATGTCGGTTTCCGATCACGGCACCAATCGGGCGGCGACCTTTGCGGACCTGAAAAGAGGGATTGCCTGTCGCGAGCTTGTTTTCCCGCCGCAAGTCGAAAAACTCGCCGCAGTCGCCTTTGCGCATCCTGAACTTCTGGCTTTCGACAGTGCGGTCAAGATTGCTGCCAGCACCGGCGTCTCGAAGACGACGGTCGCCAGGTTCGCCAGGCTTCTCGGCAAACGCAGCCTGAAGGAGGCAAGAAATGTTTTCCGCGAGGAACTCCAACGGCGTCATGAAGCGGACGCCGGGCGGGCAGGTCCGTAGCTGCCACGGCGACAGCGTCTATCACTTTCCTTTCAGCAATTTCAGGCTTCAGTGATCACGCAGTCACCGTCCGGTTGCGGGCGACGATTTCGTCGTGTGTCAACCTGCCGCCCGCTGCCATGAATTCTCTGAGGAGAGCGTCGCGATTGCCGGGCGCGCGAGAGCGGTCGGCCGACCGCAACGCCGACGTCAGCTCGTGCGCCGTCAGTTCCGTGCAATAGGCCGCAGTGCCGGGCTGCTGACGCCAGGAGTCGCCGAGCCTTCCAGAGTCGAGCGCGTCGAAGCCGGTGACCTCCACCAGTTCCATGGCCTTGGCCTTGGCCTTCGGGTCGTCGCCAGCGACCGGAATGGCGATGCGTCCAGATGCTCCGGCCGGTTGTCCTTTCTCGGCCAGTGTCGCCGCCAGCACGGCGTTCCATGCCTTGACGACGGGGCGGCCTATCTGCTCGCTCACCCAAGCGCTTTCAGGCTTGCCGCCATCGACCCCCGCAATGGCCCCGTCGCGGAGCGGATAATAGTTGGAGGTGTCGATGACAGTGACATCGGCAGGCGCTTCGTTGAACAGATCGGCGAGATCGCGATAGTTCGCGAACGGGATCGAAAGGATGATCACCTCCACGCCTCGCACGGCTTCCTCTTTCGTCACAGCGGCAGCTCCAATGTCATGGGCGAGATCACGGATGGTGCCCGGCCCCTTCGAATTGGCGAGCTTGACCTCATGGCCGCTTGCGGCAAGCTTTCGCGCCAAAGTGGCGCCGATGTTTCCAGCGCCGATAATTCCGATCTTCATGGGTGTCCTTTCGTTAATGTCGACGAGCGCCCGCCTCAGACCGGCAGCCCGAGTTGCTTTCGCAGGCTCTTGTCGAATGCGGATGTGGGGACGAAACGGCGCAGGAAACTGACCTGGCGCGCTATTTTTCCCGCCGCATAGCGCCTCTTCGGGGCGGGATCGGTCGCAGCCGCCAAAACGGTCTTGGCCACCACTTCGGGCACATCGCCTTTTTCCATCGCCTTCCGCACCGCTATAGTCATGCCGGCGCGCGCAGCGTCATAGATATCGAGCAACTGATCCGGCCTGGCGAGATTGTCTTCAAACGACGTACGGGTATAGGCGGGCTCGACCAACGCGACGCGAATTCCGAACGGTCGCAGTTCATGGTCAAGCGATTCGGAATAGCCTTCAACGGCATGTTTGGTGGACGAATAAAGCGCGAAATAGGGAGCGGGGATGAACCCCTGCACCGAGCTCAAGTTAACGATTCTGCCGCTCCGTTGACGCCGCATCGTCGGCAGCACCGCGTTGATCATTCGGATGACGCCGAAGACGTTCACGTCGAACAAAGCCTGGGCCTGGGCTGTCGAGGATTCCTCCGCGCCGCCAAGTAGGCCCATGCCGGCATTGTTGACAAGCAGGTCGATGCGCCCCGCCTCGGCCAGCACCTCGTCGACCAGTTTCGCCACGGACGCATCGTCGGTCACGTCGCAGCTCAGCATGGTAATGCCGTCGGATTTTTTGGACACTGCGCGACGGCTGGTTCCGAACACGCGAAAGCCCGCGTTCTGCAGGGTCTTGGCCGTCACATGCCCGATGCCGGAGGATGCCCCTGTGACGATGGCGACGCTAGGATTGGTCTTATTCATGGAGATCACTTTCTTGGGTGAGATTGGAGTGGGGAAAAGCAGGAAAGGCCGGAGCAAAAGCGTCGATCATGAGCGGCTCGACCCGTTCACGCCGTGTCCGTCCCACCGCCGGAACAACGCGCTGGCATTCACTCCGCCGAAGCCGAAACCGTTGGCGATCGCGTAGTCCATCTCCATTGACCGAGCCCGGTTTGCGACGAAGTCGATCCCTTGGCCGGTTGGATCGGGGGCGCTCAAATTGAGGGTAGGCGGCGCCACCTGGTCCCTGAGCGCCAGGATCGTGAAGATCGCGCCAAGCCCGCCGGCGGCGCCGAGCAGGTGTCCGGTCGCCGACTTCGTTCCGCTGACGGCTATCGAAAAATCTGTGCCGAAGACCGTTTTGATCGCTTCGATTTCTCCCAGGTCGCCCACCGGCGTGGAGGTCGCGTGCGCGTTGAGATGGCGGACCTCACGCGGTGAAATGCCGGCCTGGGCGATCGCGATCTCCATGGCGCGGCGCGCGCCGTCGCCGTCCTCGGGACCGGACGTGACGTGATGGGCATCCGCCGTCGTGCCGTAGCCGACGACCTCGGCGAGCGGCTTCGCGCCGCGCGCAAGCGCATGGCTCAATTCCTCGATGACCAGGATGCCGGCGCCTTCGCCCATGACGAAACCGTCACGGGTCATGTCGAAGGGACGGGAGGCTTGGTCGGGACGGTGATTGAAGGAGGTTGAAAGCGAGCGTGCCGCTGCAAAGCCGCCGAGACTGACGACATTCATGCATGCTTCGGTGCCGCCGCACACGGCGATATCGGCTTCATTGGCGCGGATGATGCGCGCCGCATCGCCGATCGCCTGGATGCCGGCGGCGCACGCCGTTACCGGTGCGCCGATGTGGCCTTTGAAGCCGTAACGGATCGTGATGTGGCCCGCGGCGAGGTTCACCAGGAAAGACGGCACCGTGAACGGTGAAAGACGCCGAACGCCGCGCTGGTCGACCGTCCGCACCGCCTCGGTTATGGCAGGAAAACCTCCGACACCTGAAGCGATGATCGTCGCGGTGCGAAGCCGGTCATTTTCCGAGGCGGGCTTCCACCGCGCCTGAGCCAGCGCCTCCTCCGCCGCCGCCAGCGCGAAAAGAATGAAGCGGTCGATTTTACGCTGATCCTTCGGTGCCATGAAAGCATTCGGATCGAGGCCGGCTTCGGGATCCTCTTCCAGGGAAGGAACCACGCCGCCGATCTTCGCGGGCAAATCTCCGACCACGTCGTCTGGAAGCCTTCGGATGCCCGAGCGGCCGGCCAGGAGACGCGACCATGACGTCTCGACATCGGCGGCAAGGGGCGTGACCGCGCCCATGCCCGTGACAACAATCCGTCGCATCTATTCTCCTATCAATCTGAGTCGCCAGCACCGCGCCGTTCAAGCGGTGACGGTGTCGCGAACCTGTTCGGTCGCCGCATCCAGAAAGGCTTGGGCGAGGTCGGGATCATTGACGACGCGCGAGAGGACCACCGCACCGACCATCGTCGAGAGGACGGCCATGGCCTTTTCATTGGTTTTCTCGCTGTCGGCCTTGGCAATCATGCTGCCGAGGACTTCAAGATATGCGCTGATCCCGGCTTCGAACGACGCTTTCACGTCGGTCCCCTGTCTGGCGGCATCCGAGCCGAGCGCCGCGACCGGGCAGCCATCCATCCTTTCGTCGCTATGTCCCTTACTGAGATAGAAGTCGATCACCGCGCCAAGCGGATCGTTTGGGCTCGCAGCGGTCGCCGCCGCCCATCGATGGGCAGCGCTCTCCATCGCCCGCTTGGACGCTTGCGCCGCCAGATCCTCCTTTGATGCGAACTGTTTGTAGAAAGCGCCTTGGGTCAGCCCGGCACCCTTCATCAGATCCTTCAGCCCGATACCATCAAAGCCGTGCTCTCGAAAAAGCCGGCTTGCCACATTGATTACCGTTTCGCGGTTCTCCGCGGCCTGAATGCGACTTACGCGCATCGTCATCTCCTTTTTTAGATTGCGTATGAAATCTATATCAGGTATAGAGTGTGAATGCAATCTATTTTAACAGGAGGCGACGGGCATGAAAAAGAAACACGTTATTGGGCTGGGGAGCATTTTGGTCGCGGGGTTGGGTGTGGCGGCATTCGTCACACTTTCCATTCGCACGCAGGCTGCTTCCGCAGCGGCCGACCCGAGGCAGGAACCACCGATCGTCAGACTGGTGACGCCAGTGGAGGTGACAGGATCCGAACGCGGCTTCACGGGTACAATTGCCGCGCGGGTGCAGAGCAATCTTGGTTTTCGTGTACCCGGCAAGATCGTCGAGCGACTTGTAAATGTCGGCGAACAGGTCAAGGCGGGCCAACCGCTGCTGCGGATCGACGATACCGATCTGGCCCTTGCGCTCGCCGCCAAGCGCAACGCTGTCGCCGCGGCACGCGCTGCCCTGGTTCAGACCAGTGCGGACGAAAAGCGCTATGCCGTTCTGGTCAAGAAGGAATTGGCCGCAACCCCGCAGCGCTACGAGCAGGCGAAGGCAGCACTTGATACCGCGACGGCACAGCTTGCCGCCGCCGAAGCGGAAGCGAAGGTCGCGGAAAACGAGGCGGCCTATTCCGTCCTGGATGCGAACGCCGACGGAACGGTCGTCGAAACGCTTGGCGAGCCGGGACAGGTTGTCGCCGCCGGACAAACCGTGGTTCGGATCGCAAACGCCGGCCCCCGCGAAGCGGTGGTCGCACTTCCCGAAACGATCCGGCCGGCGATCGGATCGGTAGCCGAGGCGGGCATGTATGGAGCCGATGGGCGGCATTTTACGGCGCATCTGCGGCAGCTGTCGGACGCGGCCGATCCCCAGACCCGTACCTATGAGGCCCGTTATGTGCTCGATGGTGAGGCCGCGGCAGCACCGCTTGGCGCGACGGTAACCATCCGGCTTGCAAGCCAGGCAAGTCAAACGGAAGTCCAGGTGCCGCTCGGAGCCGTGCTGGATGACGGCCAGAAGACCGGCGTTTGGAGCTTGGACGGCGCAACCTCGACCGTACACTTTCGGCCCATCAAGCTTGTTCGTGTGACCAGCGAAACTGCCGTGATCTCCGGACTGAGTTCCAGCGATCAGATTGTTTCGCTCGGCGCTCATCTCTTGCAGGAGGGCGCTCGCGTCAGGACTGCCTCTGAAGACAGGAGCAACTGATGAGCCTCAATTTTTCCGCGATCGCCGTTCGCGAGCGAGCCGTCATCCTTTTCTTCATTATTCTGCTCGTCGCCGCCGGCGCCTACGCCTTCCTCATGCTTGGACGGGCGGAGGATCCCAATTTCACCATCAAGACCCTGACGGTCACGACGGTATGGCCGGGCGCGACGGCGCGCGAGATGCAGGACCTCGTCGCCGAACCGTTGGAGAAGCGACTTCAGGAGCTGACCTGGTACGACCGGGTGGAGACGACAACACGGCCGGGCTATGCGTATTTGACGGTCACGCTGAAGGACAGCACACCGCCATCGAGCGTCCAGGAGGAGTTCTACCAGGCCCGTAAGAAACTCGGGGATGAAGCCCGTAATCTGCCGCCCGGCGTGCTTGGGCCATTCGTCAACGACGAATATTCCGATGTGAGTTTCGCTCTTTACGCCCTCAAGGCGAAGGGCTTGCCTATGCGGGAACTGGCGAGGCAAGCCGAGACCATTCGCCAGGACCTTCTGCATGTGCCTGGCGTCAAGAAGATCAACATCCTGGGCGAACGTCCCGAACAGATATTCGTCGAGTTTTCCTATGCCAAGCTGGCAACCCTCGGCGTGTCGGCGCAGGATATCGTTGCCGCCTTGCAGCGGCAGAACACCGTCACACCGGCGGGCTCGATCGACACGGAGGGGCCGCAAGTCTTCATCCGGGTTAATGGCGCTTATGACAGTGTCCAGGCGATCGCCGACACGCCGATCGTCGCCGCGGGGCGGACGCTGAAGCTCTCCGACATCGCCGAGGTCCGGCGCGGCTACGAGGATCCTGCCACTTACGTCATCCGTCACCAGGGCGAGCCGACCATCATGCTCGCGGCGGTGATGCAGGAGGGCTGGAATGGTCTTGAACTCGGCAAGGCGCTGGAGGAGAGATCGGCGGCGATTGCACAAACGCTGCCTCTCGGGATGACGCTGGCCAAGGTCAGCGATCAGGCCGTGAACATCAGCTCGTCGGTGAACGAGTTCATGCTCAAATTCGCGATGGCGCTCGGCGTGGTGCTGCTGATCGCCCTGATCAGCATGGGTTGGCGCGTCGGCATCGTCGTGGCGGCCGCCGTTCCTCTGACGCTTGCGGTCGTCTTCCTCATCATGCTGGAAACCGGCCGGTTCTTCGACCGCATCACGCTCGGCGCCCTCATCCTGGCGCTTGGCCTTCTCGTGGACGACGCCATCATCGCCATCGAGGTGATGGTGGTGAAAATGGAAGAGGGCATGGACCGCATCAAGGCGGCGGCCTATGCGTGGAGCCATACCGCGGCGCCGATGCTGTCGGGCACGCTCGTGACCATCGCCGGGTTCCTGCCGGTGGGCTTCGCGCGCTCGACGGCCGGCGAATACGCCGGAAACATCTTCTGGGTCGTGGGCTTCGCCCTCATCGTCTCCTGGGTCGTCGCTGTGGTCTTCACCCCGTATATGGGCGTCAAGATGCTGCCCGCGATCAAACCGGTCGAAGGCGGCGTCCACGCCATATACGATACACCGAACTATCGGCGCCTTCGCCGGCTCATCACCTTTGCCGTGCGCCACAAGTTTGTGACCTGCGCTGCCGTCGGCATTGTCTTCGCGCTTTCGGTTGTCGGCATGAGCGGTCTCAAGCAGCAGTTCTTCCCGACATCCGATCGCCCTGAAGTGCTGGTCGAGGTTCGCCTGCCGGAAGGCACCAGCATCGAGACGACGACCGCCACGGTCGAGAAGCTGGAACACTGGCTTGGCGACCAACCCGAGGCCAAGATCGTGACGAGCTATGTCGGCCAGGGCGCTCCCCGCTTCTTCTTTGCCATGGCGCCGGAATTGCCGGATCCCGCCTTCGCAAAGATCGTCGTGCTGACACCGGACGCGGAGGCACGCGAGGTGTTGAAGCACCGGCTGCGTGAAGCGGTTGCGACAGGGCTTGCCCCCGAAGCGAACATCCGCGTTACGCAACTCGTATTCGGACCCTACACGCCGTTCCCGGTCGAGTTCCGGGTCATGGGGCCTGATCCCGCGCAATTGTACGCCATCTCTGAGAAAGCTCTCGACGTCATGCGTGGCGTGCCGGACGTGCGGCAGGCCAGTCGCGACTGGGGCAATCGCACGCCGGTACTGCGCTTCATACCGGATCAGGATCGACTGAACCTCATCGGCCTGTCGCCGGCGGAGGTGGCCCAGCAGCTCCAGTTCCTCCTCACCGGCATCCCGGTCACGCAGGTCCGCGAAGACATCCGCAATGTCCCCATCGTGGCACGCAGCGCCGGCGGCGAGCGACTGGATCCATCGCGTCTGGCGGATTTCTCACTGATGAGCCGGGACGGCCGCCAGATTCCACTCGACCAGATCGGCCATTCGGAAGTCCGTCTGGAGGAGCCGATCCTGAAGCGCCGCGATCGCACACCCGCCATCACGATCCGCTCGGATATTAATGAGGCGACGCAGCCTCCGGAAGTTTCCAAGCAGATCATGACGGCCCTCCAGCCGCTGATTAAATCCCTGCCTGCCGGCTATCGCATCGAAATGGGTGGATCGATCGAGGAGGCAACCAAGGCCAACACAGCGCTGGGTAAGGTCTTTCCGGCCATGCTCGCCGCCATGCTGATCGTCATCATACTGCAGGTGCGATCCTTCTCGACGATGTTCATGGTTGTGCTGACGGCACCGCTCGGCCTCGTTGGCGTCGTACCGATGTTGCTGGCCTTCAACCAGCCCTTCGGGTTCAACGCTATCCTGGGCCTGATAGGACTGGCGGGCATCCTGATGCGTAATACGCTGATCCTGACCGAACAGATCAAGGAGAACCGTGCCGCCGGCCTTGACGACTATCGCGCCGTCATCGAGGCCACGGTGCAACGCACGAGGCCGGTGATCCTGACCGCACTGGCCGCCGTGCTGGCTTTCATCCCCCTCACGCACTCCGTCTTCTGGGGATCGATGGCCTTCACGCTGATCGGCGGCACGGCGGCCGGCACGGTGCTGATCCTGCTGTTCCTCCCTGCGCTCTATGTCGCGTGGTTCCGGATCAAGCCGGCGGCGGATGAGACCCATCAGGATTTGACGCATGAACCGGAACCGGTGCTGCGGCTAGCAATGGCCGCCGAATAGGGGTCGGTCGTCGCAGGAGACGGGTCAAGTTCCCGCCCGCAGGATCTGCCTTGCGGGCGGGACGATCTTACCCGTTTACAGAGGATCGTCCGCACGAGCCCGCATGTCCGATCGATCAGTTTCGGAGACATTGATGAATCACCCGATCGGAATGCGAACTGATCTCGACGAGGTGCGCGCACGCATTCTGGAGGTGGCGGAGGAGCACTTTCGCCGCATCGGCTACCATAAGACGTCGATGGCCGACATCGCCTCCGACGTCGGCATGAGCCGGGCGAATGTCTACCGCTTCTTTCCCTCCAGGGCTGCGATCAACGGGTTCATCTGCAAGCGGATCCTGAACGAGGTCGCCGACATCGCGTCCGCGATCGTACGTGCGAACGCCACGGCCTCGGAGAAACTCAGTCGGCTTTTGATCGCAGTCCACCACCATGGCACGGCGACACTGATCGAAGAAAAGCACATGCACGACATGATTGTCGCCGGCATGGAGGAGAACTGGGCGATCGTCAAAGCTCATATCGAGTGGATAGTAACGATCTTCGAGGCGATTATTCGCGAGGGCGTCGATGCGGGCGAATTCACGGTCGGCGACCCGGCAGAAGCGGCGCGTGCCGTCAAGACCGCGTTCATGCCGTTCTTCCATCCGCTTCTGATCGAGCATTGCGTCCAACACGGCGAAGACAACGAGGCGAGCCTGCGAGAGCAGATTCGCTTTATACTGAAAGCTCTCGGCAAGTCGGATTAAGCTAGAGGAGCCGTCGAAGGCCGGCGCCGCCCCCGTTTCCCAACCTCAGTTCCTATAACGAAGTGCCTCGACGACCACCGCCATCGCCGGCGAGAGCTGCCGCCGGCTCGGATAATAGAGGTGATAGCCCGGGAAGGGCAGGCTCCAGTCGTCAAGCACGAGCGTCAGCCGCCCCTGCGCGATGTGATGGCTGACGAGGTTTTCCGGGACGTAGCAGATGCCGTAGCCGCTTAGTGCCGCGTCGACCATAGGCAGGGTCGAGTTGAAGGTCAGCTGGCCATCCACCCGTACTCGAAGCTCGCGGCCCTTTTTCTCGAACTCCCAGGCATAGAGCCCGCCAAACGTCGCCTGGCGCAAGCTGATGCAGTCATGCCCGACCAGATCCTGCGGTATCCTTGGGACGGGGCGGCGCGAGAAATAGCCCGGCGAGGCGACGGCCACCAGCCGCCAGTCCGGGCCGATCCGTACCGCGATCATGTCCTTGTCGACGCTCTCGCCGAGCCGCACGCCGGCGTCGAAGCGTTCCTCCACGATGTTGCGCATGCCGTTGTCGCTGTAGAGTTCGACCCGCAGGTCTGGATAGCCGCGAAGCACGGGCTCGAGCTTCGGCCAGACGATCGTCTGCAGCGCATGGTCGGACAGCGTGATGCGGACAGTGCCGGAGGGCTTGTCGCGGAAGGCGACCAAGCCTGAAATGTCGGACTCGATCGCCTCGAAGCGCGGCGCAAGCGATTGATAAAGCCGCTCGCCCGCTTCGGTCGGCGCCACGCTTCGCGTCGTGCGGGTCAAAAGCCGTACGCCGAGCCGGGCCTCAAGCTGCTTGATGGTGTGGCTGAGCGTCGACTGTGACGTGCCGAGCTCCGCCGCCGCTTTGGTGAAGCTGCGCTCGCGCGCGACAGCCAGGAACCACAGCAGATCCTTCATGTCCTCGCGCTGCATTGGCACTTTCCTTTGGCCGTTCTTCGTGAGCCGGTCATCGCCAAGGCCGTGTCGCCCAGGCCAGCTCCCACGTCCTTCTCCCGTCAATTCATATCATGAATCGATAAGTCCATGCAGATTAGGACGGCTAATCGAAATAGTACCGCGGATTTATATAGCCCCCAGCGCGGCGAGCCAGGAGCGGACCGAGATGAAGATCAGGATGACGTTCGACGACCATACGATGACGGCCACGCTCGACGACAATCCTTCGGCGCGGGATTTCTTTTCCATGCTGCCGCTCCATCTCACGATCGACGATTACAGCAGCAACGAGAAGATCGCCTATCTGCCGCGCAAGCTGACCGAGGAAAGCAGCGGCCCGTTCGGCAATGAGCAGCCCTACGACCTTTGTTATTTCATGCCATGGGGCAATCTGGCCATGTTCCACGACGGCTACCGCCACCCCGGGCTGATCAGGCTCGGCCGCTTCGAGGAAGGCCAGCAAGCCTTGCACGTTCGCGGCGAGTTCCCGCTTCACATCGAACGCATCTGACAGGGAGATCACCATGGACATTCTTCGCGCAGGCACGAGGCCTTCCGGCAAGGGGCCGGCCGACTGGTTCACCGGCACGGTCCGCATCGATCCGCTCTTCAACCCCTTCGAAGCCGAGCGGGTGCAGGGCGCGCAGGTCACCTTCGAGCCAGGCGCCCGCACCGCATGGCACACGCACCCGCTCGGGCAGACGCTGATTGTCGTCTCAGGGCGCGGCCGCGTGCAGCGCGAGGGCGGGCCGGTCGAGGAGATCCGGCCCGGGGACGTCGTCTGGTTCGCGCCCGGCGAAAAGCACTGGCACGGCGCGTTGCCCGATACCGCGATGGTTCACATCGCCATTCAGGAAGTCAAGGACGGCAAGGTCGTGGACTGGCTGGAACATGTCAGCGACGCCGACTACGGCGCCTGACCTTCACCGAACCGAACGAAAGGAAAGCAGAATGCTCGGAACCATTCTTTACAAGCCGGGCGACATCCGCTGCGAGGAAGTCGCCGACCCGAAAATCCTCCGCCCGACCGATGCCATCATCAAGCTCTCGGCGAGCTGCATCTGCGGTTCGGATCTGTGGCCTTATCGCGGCCTGCAACCGGTCGAAGACCCGATGCATATGGGCCACGAATACTGCGGCATCGTCGTCGAGGTCGGCGCGGAGGTGCGCACGGTGCGCCCCGGCCAGTTCGTCGTCGGCTCGTTCTGTCTCTCCGACAACACCTGTCCGCACTGCCGCTTCGGCTTCCAATCCTCCTGCGAGCAGCGCGAGTTCATGTCAGGCGCTCAGGCGCCCTATGCCCGCGTGCCGCTGGCCGACGGGACGCTGGTGGCCACCTCCGAGGTTCCGCCGGCCGAGCTGGTGCCCGATCTTTTGGCCGTCTCGGACGTTCTCGGCACCGGCTGGTATGCCGCCGACGCGGCCGAGGTCCGTGAAGGATCGACGGTCGTGGTCGTCGGCGACGGCGCGGTCGGCCTGATGGGCGTGCTCGCCGCCAAGGAGATGGGCGCGGAGCGCATCATCGCCATGAGCCGGCATGAGAGCCGCCAGAAACTCGCCCGCGAATTCGGCGCGACCGACATCGTGGCCGAACGCGGCGAGGAAGGCATTGCGCGAATCAAGGATCTCACCAAAGGCGTCGGCGCGGATTCGGTGCTGGAATGCGTCGGCACGAGAGAATCTTTCGACCAGGCGCTGGCCTGCTCGCGGCCCGGCGGCACGATCGGCTATGTCGGCGTGCCGCATGGCGTGAGCTTCGACGGCCAAAAACTGTTCTTCGGCCAGAAGCGCATGCTGGGCGGCCCGGCGCCGGTGCGCCGCTTCCTGCCGGACCTGATGGACCGCGTGCTGCAAGGCCGTATCAAGCCCGGCAAGGTCTTCGACCTGAAGCTGCCGCTGGCCGAGGTCGCCGAAGGCTACCGCGCCATGGACGACCGCCGCGCCATCAAGGTCATGCTTGAGGTCTAAGGTCCGTCGAGGGAGGCGAGGCGCTTGAGCGTCAATCTCCAGCGGCGCAGGAGGGCGCCGACGGCGGAGCCGCCGATCTCCCCAAAAGGAGGGATTGGATGTCACGCCGGCTTTCGCCAATCGCCAGCGTCTACAGGGACAAGAGCGGCGGCGAAGCTGCAATTCCGCTGCAGGGACGCGAGCGCCGGGAACAAAGCGCGCCGCCGCCGGTTGAGAACGGTCAGCAATCGAGCTGCGGAAAGGTCACGTCATGCCGGGAGCGGCGAAACTTGCGGAACTTGTCGAGCGGCAGGAACCGCTCACCTTCCGCTTCGCGGATGACGGCCTGGTGCCCAACCATCCGCGCTGGCCGATGATTGTCTACCGCGGCGCCGTGGCGCTGCCCGACGATGTCAATCCGGCCGCCGTCTTCGAGGATCTCTTCAGCACGAACGGCTGGGGCGACGGCTGGCGTAACGGCATCTACGATTACGTCCACTACCATTCGCGCATCCACGAAGTGCTGGGCATCGCGCGCGGCACGGCCGAGGTGCGCTTCGGCGGCGACAGGGGCGAGGTGCTCACCGTGAAGGCCGGCGACGTGGCTATCCTGCCGGCCGGCACCGGCCACCATCGCCTATCCTCTTCATCTGATTTGCTGGTCGTCGGCGCCTATCCGCCATTCGGCACCTATGATCTGTGCACGCGCCCCGAGCAGCATGCCGAGGCGTTGCGCACGATCCCGAAGGTCGCCCGTCCGGAGAAGGATCCGGTCTATGGCAGCGAAGGCCCGCTGCTGATCGCATGGAGCGACGACTGAAGTGGCAAGGATCGTCGCCGTCGAGCATCTGACGCTGGACGGTGTCTTTCAGGCGCCGGCGCGTGCCGACGAAGACACACGCAACGGTTTTGAACATGGCGGCTGGGGCAATCCGGGCAGCGATGCGAAGATGCAGGAGGTCATCGGCCGTACCATGGCCGGCGGCTGGTCGCTGCTCGCCGGCCGCACGACCTATGAGGATCTGCACGAAGGCTGGGTCGTCAGGCAGCCGGCCAGTCCGATGACCAGGGCGCTGACCGGCGCACACAAGTATGTCGCCTCGCATGACGCTGGCTACGAACTGCGCTGGGAGAATTCGATGCTGCTTGCCGGCGACGCGGGACAGACGGTGCGCAAGCTCAAGCAAGGTCACGACAAGGCGCTGGTCATGTTCGGCAGCGGGAAGCTGCTGCGCGCGCTGATGCGGCACGGGCTTGTCGATGAGCTGGTGCTGATGGTCCATCCGCTGGTGCTGGGCGAGGGCTTGCGCCTTTTCGAGGCGGGGCAGGCGCGTTCGACGCTGAAACTTTCGAGCCAGGTCACGACCGCAACGGGCGTGGCGATCCTCTCATACACGTTCGACATCAAGGAAACAGCGGCTTGAAAACGGGGCGCCGCCGCTCCGGCTACGGATACTGCGTCTTCTTCGGCGCGTAGGTTGCCGGGTCGAAATCCAGTTCCTTCGGCAACGGCTGGCTTGAGCACTGCAGATGCATCTGACGGGCGAGAAGCCGTCGCTGCTGCTGTTCATGTTCCTTGACCGCCGCCACCATCCCCATACTGTAGGGCCCAAGCAGGACGCCGAAGCCCCAGCCGGGATGCTCCTTCTCGCGGGCGGCATAATCCGAAGCCGCCACGCGGGCCTGCTGGCATTCCGGCGATGCCCATTTCGGATCCAGCCGCGAAAGCGAGGCGCCATAGTCGGCCGGAGACGACACGCATCCAGCCATTGCCGCGCTCAGCGCGACGACCACCGCAACTCTCATGCTTGAGTCCCTGCTAATTCAGGGCGGACAGTACACGGATCGCTTCTTCGCACAAGCGAGATGGCCGTGGAAGGCAGGTGGCTGGGGCCGGCCAGCCGCCATCGCCGTCCCCTCCTTATGAGATACGTTCCCGCATTTTTTTCGACGCCTCGTTCCGTTTCCACCCGTCGTTTCGTCCTAGGTTCGTCCGCTACAACAGGAGAGCCGCGATGGCTGGAATGGTCGTCATCTACAAGCAGCCGGCTGACGTCAAAGCGTTCGACAAGCACTATTTCGAGACGCATATACCGCTGGCCAAGAAGATCCCGGGTCTCAGGAAATACGAGGTCAGCCAGGGGCCGATCACGGTAGTGGCCGGACCATCCGACGTCTACCTGATCGGGACGCTGCATTTCGACGATCTCGACGCCATGAAGAAAGGTTTCGCGAGCCCCGAGGGAAAAGCGGCCGGGGCGGATCGCCGGCTTTACGCACCTGACGAGTCAGGCGTTCAGATGTTCCTTTTCGACAGCAGGGACGTTTAAGCCGATCCGCCGGGGCCGCCTGGAGGTGGCGCGAACCTGCGGCTGAGATACGCCGACCCTGCAAGGCCGAACCGCCACTCGAATTCCACCGCCTTGGTAAGGCCGATGCGGCGGCCGCTGACGATCGCGGCAGGATCGGTCCGCGAGGGGGCAAATTCGAAGGGCGGCGCGGTCAGCGGCAGCCGGTTGTGCGAGCCGTCGATGCCGAGCGCCTGGCAGAGCTTGCCGGGACCGGAGCAGAGCAGCCGCTCGTCATCCATTCCGCGCCGGTCGCGCATCTCGACGATGCCGGATTGCGGCTGGATCGCGCGGATCAGCACCGCGCTGCCTGGCAGGCACACCGCATTCAGGCACCAGTGCAGGCCGTAGGAGCGGTACACATAGGCGGTGCCGGGCGCGCCATACATCGGCGCATTGCGCGGCGTGCGGCCGCGATAGGCATGCGAGGCGGGATCGTCGGGCCGGTACGCCTCGGTCTCGACGATGATGCCGCCGACAGTGTTCAGCGCAAGCCTCGCGCCGATCAGAGCCCGTGCCACGACGAGCGCGTCGCGGGCGAAGAAATCGGAACCACGATCAGGGGGCATGGCGATCGATCGGACAGGCCATTGTTGGCGTTCGATCAACCCAAAAGGTTGCGCGCCGCGCGCATGAAGATTTTCGAGCCGATCGGGATCAGGTCGTCGGGGAAATCATAGTCGGGATTGTGCAGCGATGGATGGCGCTCGCCGGCGCCGAGGAAGAACATCGCCGACTTGGCATTGTGGCCGAAAATGCCGAAATCCTCCGAGGCGCGCATCGGCAGCGTCTCCTCGCTGCGTGCCACACCTTCTTGGTCGAGCGCGCGGTTGAGATGCGCGACCGCGTCCGGCGCATTGACGCTGGCGACAAAAATCTCGTGATAGTCGAAGCGCGCCGAGAGGCCATGCTTGGCGGCGATCCTTCCGGCAAGCGCTTCCGCGGCGTCGACCTGCTCGGACATGCGCTCGTCGCGCCGCGTCCGCAGCGTCGCCCACACCTCCGCATAGCCGGGCGCGATGCCGAACACGGCTTCGCCCATCCTGGCATGGGTGACGGTCACCATGCCGAAATCCTCATCAGTGAAGGTGCCGCGCGCGAGCGCGGGCAGCGCCGGCATCAACTCGCTCAATGCCGGCATCGGCGAAATGCCGGTTTCGGGCATCGAGGAATGCGCGGTCTTGCCTTCCAGCACGATACGCACGCCGCGCGAGGCGCAGTTGACGGTGCCGGCCTTGAGCCGCGCCTCGCCGAACGGCACGCCGGGCAGGTTGTGCAGTGAAAAGGCGAAGTCCGGCGCGATCTCGCCAAAACGCGGATCGGCGACGACGCCGGCCGCACCGTTGCCGGTCTCTTCCGCCGGCTGGAACATCAGCACGACGCGGCCGCGCGCCGGCCTGTCGCGTCCGAACTGGCGGCCGAGCGCGGCCAGGATCGCGGTGTGCCCGTCATGTCCGCACATATGCGACTTGCCCGGCACCTGCGATGAATGCTCGACGCCCGAAAGCTCCTCGATCGGCAGCGCATCGAGTTCCGAGCGGAACAGCACCGTCGGCCCGCCCTGCCCACTGTCATAGACCGCCGCCACACCATGGCCGCCGAGCCCCGTCAGCACCTTGTCCGGTGCCGTGTCGGCGAGGAAGCTGACGACCTCCTTGGCGGTCTTCTCCTCCTCGTTCGAGATTTCCGGCTGCCGGTGCAGTTTGCGCCGCCATTCGGTCAGCTCGACGAGGTCTCGGTTGGTGAGGGCCATGGTGGGGCTCCGATTGGCTTGCCGGTCACACAAACACGATAGGGTTTTTCTCGCGCCGTGCCATACGGATCAATTCCGATAGTCCATCGGCGAATTCCAGAACATAAGCGTCGGGGCTGGATTCGATGAGCTTTAGTTCGCGTTCGAGTTCGCCGAAGCTCGGCTCCTCGATGACGTCTCCGCTATGGCTGCCGGAATAGAGGACGAGCCGCTCCGCCTTTCGACAGTCAGTGGTCGATGGCTGCCGCTTCAACGGCGCCGGACGGGAGTGCCACGCGCCTTCAATCGAGAAATGCACCGTAAACCGCTGAAATCCTTAACACGATTTTCATCCCGCTCGCCTAACCAATGGGGCCATGACAACGCATGACGAGCGGCTGGTTGCAGGTCCCTCTTCCGGGGGACGGAGCGAGGCCGTGGAAGCCGGCATCCTGCGCGATCAGCTCGCTGATCTCAGCAAAGGCGTCTTCATCTCGATGCCGGTCGGCACGGTGCTGTCGGCGCTGATCCTGGCCGTGCAGCTGCTGTCGGGCGGCGGCCTTGCCGCGGTGCTGTGGTTTGCCGCGATCGCCCTGATCAATGGCGCGCGCGTAGTGCTTGCTGTCGCCCGGTCGGAAGCGGCCGACGACAGGCCGCAGACGCCCGGCGCCCGGCTTTCGCTCTATGGCCTGCTGGCACTCGCCTCGGGCGTCGCCTGGTCGTTTCTGGCGCTGCTGAGCGACGGATACGCCACACCCCAGGCGCCGCTCTATCTCATCGTGCTTGCGGGCGCCTCGGCCGGTTCGGTCACCTACGGTTCCTCCTACGCGCCGGCTTCGATCAATTTCGTCACGCTGCCGCTTCTGATCGCCGCCGGCTGCGTGCTGGCGAATGGCGGCGTCGAAAATTTCGTGCTCGCCTTCACGATCGTGCTTTTCCTCGGCGGCATGATTAGAAGCGCGCTGCTGGGACAATCCCGCTTCCGCGAGACGAGCCGCCTCAAATACGAGGCGCGCGAGTTCGCCGCTGAGATGGAACGCAACTCCAGGCGCGACCCGCTGACGAATCTGCTCAACCGCTATGGCCTGGAGCAGGCCATTCGCCAGCTCGGCCTTTCCGACGGCCCGTTCGTGGCCATGCTGATCGACCTCGACGGCTTCAAATCCGTCAACGACACCTATGGCCACACCGTCGGCGACAACCTGCTGGTCAAGGTGGCGCGCAGGATCGAGGACCACGCCCCGCGCGACGCGACGATCGCGCGCATCGGCGGCGACGAGTTCGTGCTGCTTTTTGCGGCAGGCAAATCCCTGCAGCCGACGAGCGAGCTTGCGTCCGCCATCATCGCGGCCATCGCCAATCCGGATCCGGAATTGAATTCGGTGCGCGTCGGCGCGTCGATCGGCATCTACCAATCGGAAAAGCCGCGCTTGACGGAAATGCTGCTCAAGGCGGATTTCGCGCTCTACGCGGCCAAGCGCGGCGGCCGGAACGAATATTGCCTCTTCGATGCCGCGCTGGACGCCGCGCTGGAACGCAAGAACTGCATCGAGCGCGACCTGCGCGGCGCGATTGTTGCCGGCACGCTCTGCTCCTGGTTCCAGCCTTTGGTGCGGCTCGACACCGGCGCGGTCGTCGGCTTCGAGGCGCTGCTGCGCTGGCGCCACGATGTCCATGGCGCCATCTCGCCGCCCGAGATCGTCACCGCCGCGCGCGAAACCGGCCTGCTTTCGCTTTTGACCGAGACGGTATTCCTCAATTGCTGCGCCATGATCGCGGAGCTGGTGAGACAGGGGCGCCCGGATGTGCGGGTCGCGATGAACCTTTCGCCGCGCGAGCTCGAGGCCGGCAATGTCGACGACATGATCCTCGACGGCCTGAAGGCGAAGAATGTGCCGGCCGCGATGCTCGAGATCGAGATCACCGAAGAGGCGCCGGTCGACCGCGACAGGGTCGACGAAAAGGTCGGGCGCCTGGCGGATGCCGGCATATCGATCGTTCTCGACGATTTCGGCACCGGTTTCTCGACCCTGGTGTCGCTGAAGGACAGCCGCATCCGCAAGATCAAGATCGACAAGGATTTCGTGCGCGATCTGGCGAAATCCGTGGAGGACCAGGCGCTCGTCGAGGCGGTCATCGGCCTTGGTCGCACGCTGGGCATAGAGGTGATGGCCGAGGGCGTCGAAACCGACGCCGACCGCATGATCCTGCGCTCGCTGGGTTGCATGGTCGCGCAAGGCTATCTCTTTTCGGCAGCACTTCCGATGCGCGACGCGCTCGCCTTCGACGCGGCCGGCACATCCGTCGCAGAGGCCCGTTTCGAGCCACGGCGCAATCCCCGCAGCGGCAACGCCGCCTGACCGGCCGCCCGACAGTCTCAACCATGTCGGCATTCATCGTCATTCGGCAGGCAAGGAGCCTCGAAAGGGCAGGGTAGCCGCGAAGCGCGGCACCCATGAAACCTTTTGATTTTTGGGCCGTTGTCGCGCGATGCCCCCGGCCAAGCACAAACCGAAACCGGCCGACAGCGCCACATCGCGCGGTGCAGATAAGCCGCGCCCGGCGAAGTCGCATCATGAGAAGCCGCGCCAGTCGAAACCGCGCGGCGCCCCGAAGTCGCGGGCGCACGAAGCGCCGCAAGACAAGCTGCAAGAAGACAAGTTGAGACAAGACAAGGCGCAAGGGCGGAAGGCGCAGCCACCTGCCGACGAGAAGCAGCGCGAAAAGCAGCCACGACCCGCCGACGCCGCGCCCGAGGCCATCGGCCATGCCGGGTCGCCGCCGCCGGAGGCGAACGAACCCGGCCCGAAACTGACGCCGGAGGAGACCGAGCGGGCGCGCAAGAAATACCTGCTGCGGCGCTTCTGGATCAGCGGCCGCGGCTATTGGGGCCTGCATGGCGACAGGCTCGCCTGGCCGCTGACGATCGGGCTCTTGGTGCTGATCTGCGTCAATGTCGGCTTCCAATACGGCATCAACCGCTGGAACCGCGCGATCTTCGACGCCATCGAGCAGCGCGACGCCAACACCGTCTACTGGCTGAGCGCCGTCTTCCTGCCGCTGGTCGCCGGCAGCATCAGCCTGGTCGTCGCCCAGGTCTACCTGCGCATGACCATGCAGCGCCGCTGGCGCTCCTGGCTGACCACTTCGGTCATCGCGCGCTGGCTCGACCACGGCCGCTACTACCAGCTCAACCTCGTCAAGGGCGACCACGCCAACCCCGAGGCCCGCCTGACGGAGGATCTGCGCATCGCCACGGAATCACCCGTCGATTTCATCGCCGGCGTGCTCAACGCCTTCCTGTCGGCCTCGACCTTCATCGTGGTGCTGTGGACCATCGGCGGCGCGCTGAGCTTCACGCTGGGTGGCCTGGCCATCACCGTGCCCGGATTCCTCGTCGTCACCGCGGTCATCTATGCGGCGATAACCTCGACCTCGATGTTCGGCATCGGCCGCCGCTTCGTCCAGCTTTCCGAGGATAAGAACCAGTCGGAAGCCGAGTTCCGCTACGTGCTGACGCGGGTGCGCGAGAACGGCGAGAGCATCGCGCTGCTGGGCGGCGAGGAGGAGGAGAGCGCCGGCATCGACCGGACATTCGCCGGTGTGCTCGGCCGCTGGGCGCGGCTCACCGGCCAGCACATGCGCACCGCGCTCGTCTCGCAAGTCTCCAGCCTGTTCGCGCCGGTCGTGCCGATACTTTTGTGCGCCCCGAAATTCCTCGACGGCTCGATGAGCCTCGGCCAGGTCATGCAGGCGGCTTCCGCCTTCGCCATCGTGCAGGGTGCGTTCGGCTGGCTGGTCGACAATTATCCGCGGCTTGCCGACTGGAACGCGTCGGCCCACCGCATCGCCTCGCTGATGATGTCGCTGGACGTGCTGGAGCGCGCCGAGAAGAACGACACGCTGGGCCGCATCCAGCATGGCGAGACCGCAGACGGTGCGATGCTCTCGCTCGACGATCTCTCGGTGACGCTCGACGACGGCACCGGCGTGGTCAAGGAAACGGAAGTCGAGATCGAGCCCGGCGAGCGGGTGCTGGTCTCGGGCGAATCCGGCTCGGGCAAGTCGACGCTGGTGCGCGCCATCGCGGGACTCTGGCCCTGGGGCAGCGGCGGCGTCGATTTCCACCCGGGCAAGCGGCTCTTCATGCTGCCGCAGCGCCCCTACATCCCGTCCGGCACGCTGCGCCGCGCCACCGCCTATCCCGCCGCCGCCGACAACTGGAAGAAGGCCGAGATCACTGCTGCCCTCGACAAGGTCGGCCTCGGCTACCTGAAGGATCGGCTGGGGGATGAGGCGCCGTGGGACCAGACGCTGTCGGGCGGCGAAAAACAGCGCCTCGCCTTCGCCCGCCTGCTGCTGCATGCGCCCGATATCGTCGTGCTCGACGAAGCGACCTCGGCGCTGGACGAGAAGAGCCAGGACAAGATGATGCAGACGGTGATCCAGGAGCTGCCGAAAGTCACCATCATCAGCGTCGCCCACCGCGCTGAGCTGGAAGCGTTTCATACGCGAAAAATCACGCTGGAACGGCGCGAGGGCGGGGCGAAGCTGGTCAGCGACGTCGAGCTCGTGCCGAAGAGGAAGCGCGGATTGCTGCAGCGGGCGCTGTGGGGGAGCGGGGAGAACGGCGATAAGGGGTAGGGGAGCTCCGAGGTGATGGGCAATCGCCAACGGCGCTCCCCCACTCCGTCTCGGCTTCGCCGAGCCACCTCTACCCCGCTCCCGCCGGGGCGATCGCATATGAGTCTTGCGAAGAGGGACCCCCACCCTAACCCTCCCCACAAGGGGGAGGGAACGCTGCCGCGCCTTCTTGATGGTCATGGTCCAAACCTCAGTAATTTGGCGGGATCAGCGCCAGCGAGGTCCCCCTCCCCCTTGTGGGGAGGGGTTAGGGGTGGGGGTATTCGTAGGGCGAAAGCCTCGGCCTTATATGCGATTGCTCTGCGCTCCCGAGGGGGGCGAGGAACCCAAGCTCCCCGACGCTGCCCTTGGCGATATGACGTTGAGTCCGGGCGTTTTTGCCGCTTTACTGGAAGCGGGCAAAAAGGGGGAGCATGGTGAAGGGGGTCGCGGTCTTAACCGAGGGAAGAAGCGGTTCGAGCTGGCTCGGAAGCCTCACGAATGCGACAGGCGTCATGGGCGTTTCGCGAGAATGGCTCAAACCGTTGCATCTGGGCCCCGAGCCGCGCGCCTACGATGCGCTCGAGGAAGCAGTCATCCGCAAATCCTCGACCGAAAACGGCCGCTTCACCGTCAAGGTGTTTCCCCGCCATCTGGCCTGGTCGAAGGGCAAATGCGGCAAGGATTTCCTGTTCGAAGTCCGCGGGAAGCACGGTCTGGGCTTCATAACGCTTGAACGCCGCGATCGCCTTCGGCAGGCCATTTCCTTCTACCGCGCCAGCGTTTCGAATTCGTGGGCAAGCTGGGAAAAGGGCGCCGGTTCTCCCGTTCCCTACAGCTTTGCCGGCATCAGCCGGGCGTTCTTCCAGATTGAGCAGAGCTTCGCATTCTGGCGCGCCTATCTCGACCTTTCGCAATTGCCCTACCGGCATTTCGTCTACGAGGACCTGCTGCCGGATCCGCGGCCCTATCTCGAAGCCGTGGCCGAATTGCTCGATGTTCCGGTGCCAGTGACCGTGCCGGTCTCTGAATTCAAGGTTCAGCGCGATGACCTCACCGAGGATTGGGTAAGGCATTTTCGGCAGGAAGCCGCGCGGATGGGCGCCATCGAGGCGATCGAGGAGGCGCCGGTGCCGCGCACGCTCGACAATTTCGCCCGCATCGCCCTGAAGCGGCCTTTGAGCCGAAGGCGCTTCTGACCGGCGCTGCGAGGCCGCAGACAAGGCGGCGGCGCTTCGGCTAGAATTCCGCCGGACTATCGAAGGGGAGTATCGAGGTGAACGAAAAAACCAATCCAGCGCAGCCAAGGCCGCTCGCGGAGATCGCCAGCTATCACGCCCATATCTATTTCGGCGGACCGGCCGAGCGGCGGCATGCCGAATGGCTGCGCCTGCGCATCGCCGAACGTTTCCGCGTGCGCCTGGGCAACTGGCGCGACGAGCCGGTCGGCCCGCACGAGCAGGCCATGTACCAGGTCTCCTTCGCCACCGAAATTTTCGCCTCGCTGGTTCCGTGGCTGATGCTGAACCACGGCGGCCTGAGCATCCTCATCCACCCCAACACCACCAACCCCAAGCGCGACCATTTGGTCGACCCGATCTGGATCGGCCGCCCGCTGGCGGTGCACGGCGAGGTTCTCGGCGAGGAGGACGAGGCGGAAGAGGCGCTGGAGGTGAATACGCAGCCGACGCTGGGGGCGTAGGGGCGACCTCCGGGCCGATCTTCGATCGAAAAGGGAAAAGGTCTCGCCGTAGACGCCGCTGAGCAAGCGGTTCGAGGTCGCTCCGCCCATTTCTCGCCTCTGCCCCGGCTCTAATCGCCCCAAGAAAAATTAGCAGCTGCTGATTCAACTGCGTTAGGGCCGGCTTAGTGGAGAAGGCGCATCCTTGCGCTTGTCTCGCAGAACCCCCCTCGGCGAGGCAAGGACCCGGCCTGCAAAGTCTCGCGTCACGAGGCCGGGTCGCGTTGGAGGACGATGATCAGGCGATTCTGCGCCTCGCGGTTGGAACATACGGGGCAGGCAAATATTAGGAGACACTAACGAAAAGCGGAGCACCGGGATGAGGTTCGTCGCCATCCAAGATCCGGTTGACCAATGGCTTGTCTACGACCGCTCGACGGATCTGCCGGCCGAGGCGAACGACCGATTGCTCATGGGGCTATCGCAAGCGGAAGCCGAGCGACTGGCCTGCGAGGCCAATATTCAATAGCTCCTGCTGCGCAGGCTGTTCAACACTCTCGCTCTTTCAGAACAAATCATAGGCACTGCGAACCCGGAAAACGGGACAGTTCAGGCCATCGGCGGTCCAGAGGCTGGCGGCCGGTTTTTCAACCTTTGAACGAATTTCCACCCGGACGACAGCTGGACAGGCTCGGCGACCTGCGACGGGAAGCGCTTGAGGCACGACATCGCTGTCGATGAAATGGCCGAAGGGGACGAGACCCTGACCGTCTCCGTATATGACGAAGCGGCCGTTCATTCCGCAACGCCCGCGGTTTCGCAATCGCCTGCCGTCAAAAGCTAGTAGGAATGGGGCCAGTAGGAATGGGGCCAGTAGGAATGGGGCCAGTAGGGATCGGGCCAGCAGGGATCGGGCCAGTAGGGATCGGCTGCTGGGCAGGCTGATCCTCGAGGGCAGGAACATTAGCGCTCGCGAAAGGTTTCCAGAGAAGTCCTGCACAGCTTGGGTGAAACCATGGCCGAGTTGGCATTCGCTTTCGTCTATTATTCCGGGCTGACCGGCAGCGACATGTTGGGCGCCGTCGTGTCCTTGACGGCGGGCCTGCTTGTCTACAACGTTCTGCGTGAGGACCGGCCAAACCGATAGGCGCCGACGCGAGGCGATGGCAGCGAGCCGCTTGCCCGCTCGTTCCCTGGCTGATGCTGAACCATGGGGGCTTAAGCATCCTCATCCACCCCAACACCACCAACCCCAAGCGCGACCACCTGGTCGACCCGATCTGGATCGGGCGGGCGCTCGGCGTGCATGCTTGGCGAGGAGGACGAGGCGGAAGAGGCGCTGGAGGTGAATACCGAGCCGACGCTGGGGGTGTGAACTGGGAGGCGAGGGGATTGGCGGCCGGTCATTGCGAACCCATGCCTTCGTCAGTGTTCACCCAATCTCTTCTTCTGGATCTGTGTTGCTCGCTCGCGCAGGTTCTGAAATTGGCACAGTGATCCGATGGATCCTCCGCCGGGTTCGACGGAAATGTCGCGGGAAAGGCTCTTGTAGTAGTCGTTTTCCGGCTCAGGGCCGCGATCAGTGAGCTCCTGCCCTAATGCAATTGCGCGGAGGATCCACGGCTCGTGGATGTCGTCGGAGCTTGGCGCCACGTGCGCCTTACCGTCTTTGAAGGTTATGACGATAATTTGCATGATCAACTGGTTCAGACCCCAGTGTAGGTTGCGAACGGCTTTTTCATCGTGCCCCACCGAGGCCTTTTCGAGAAAGAAAGAATCGGCCGCGTTCTCTTTGGCCTTCGTCATTGCGATTCTTCGTTCGGATGAAGTCGGAGCATGGAGTACGGCGTGCCCGATCTCGTGACCTATGATCCAAGTGCGGAGTATTGACGAGGTAATCTGGTTCACGCGCTCGAACAGATCGGCCTGATTAGTCCAGATCTCCCTACTACCTTCGCCGTAAAACGAGTCCTGGGTGAAATTCACTGACGAAGAGAAGGTCTCAAGAAAGGCCTTGTCACAGATCACGATGTCGGCACCGACATAAGCGCAGTTACAACTAATGGTTCCTAGCTGGCCAGGAAGTTTGCGCGTCGCTACGTAGAAATTCAGCATGCCCGCCAGGGGCGCGTAGTCCACATTGATTTTTCCCTGGAAGCGCGTGCCCACAACGAAGGGCCTAATCTCCGGCAAAAGTCGTTCGCCGGCCTGAAGATCAAAACATCCTGCGGAAAGGCACGAGGCTACCACACCGCTGACAGGCTTTCGACTGATCATGAAGGCCAGTACCAGGATGACGCCAGCCAGTCCTAGAGGTATGAGTAGCGCCACTCTGGAAGGTATGGACAGCCAATTTCTCCGCTTTTGATGTCTGAGGTATTAGGATAAGATATATTAGGAGAGGGGCTTGCAATGAAATACGTCCTGTTCGCGATTTCCTTATTTTTCCTATTTGGGTTTGGGGTCGCAGCATCATATTTTTACCCAGGTGGCTTTGCGTTGGCTCAGGCGAATGAAGGAGGATCGGGCAACGTTTTAAACATTATTCTACTCGGAGTTGTTATGTTGCTCGGAATTTTTGCGAGCTTTGTATTCGCTAAGGCCAAGACGGCTGGAGAGCAGGGCAAGAAGATTTCTGTTGGTTTCGGGGAGATTGTAACAGATTGGCAGTTTGTTGCTGCGCTGTTTGTTTCTCCATTAATATTCAATTCGATCTATGCGTTGACGGAGCAAAACCCAGAAACTCTTGGTGATTTTCTGCTTTCATTTCAGAACGGGTTTTTTTGGCAAACTGTCTTAGGTGGTCTCGCAGTAATCGGCTCAAAGCCGCAAGTGAACTCTGATCAGAACTAGGAGGCGTTGCGCCTTGCGACGAGCCGGCCGGCTCGCATGGGCAGGCTATGTACCAGGTCTCCTTCGCGACCGAATTTTTTCGCCACCCTCGTTCCATGGCTGATGCTGAACCACGGCGGCCTGAGCACATCCTCATCCATCCCAACACCACCAACCCCAAGCGCGAACACCTGGTCGACCCGATCTGGATCGGGCGAGCGCTGGCGGTGAACGGCGAGGTGCTTGGCGAGAGGATGAGGCGGAAGAGGCGCTGGAGGTGAATACGGAGCCGACGATGGGGTGTAGGGGTGGGATGAATTATGACTGGCGGACCGACTTCGCCGGAGACAACTATCTGTCTTGGGGGCCGAGTGCTGACTGGCAGCTTACAGTATGATGATCTTCAGACGCGGCCGTTCCGCTGTTGGGCCATAGCTGACGTCAAAAATTCCTTGGGATTGTCCGATGGTGTGAAATAGGTATTCGCACCAACGAGAGAGCACACCCTTCACACGGGCGGGTCGCAGGTTCAATCCCTGCATCGCCCACCATCTTTCAAGCACTTAGCCATATCGCATATCTCCGCGTACAGAAACCGTACGGAAACAAAGCGTTTCAAACCTTTGCCGCCCGCTACTAAAAGTCAGGGTGGTGATGTCCATAGGTGTGGACGGCCTGCAGCGTGCCAACGCCGGTGATGAACGCCAGCACATTCAACGTAAAGGCTTTCATTGTGACCCCTCAGCCGAATGCCCCGGTCGAGCAGCTTCTGCCGAAGGTCGTCGTAGGCGCTGAAGGAGCCATTGAGCGGCAGATCATCCCTGCGTTCACGACCTGGGGTATCCTTGACGGCTCCTTCTGACGAAGTCATGATTGCTCTATTGCGCCCCGATTCAAAACTGAGCTTTTTATGACGAACGGCTATTTTGCGTGTTTCCGGCGCAGATTTGGGCCGTTGCGGGGCGCTGTCGTCATACTGGCATACTGTATAGCGATCACCCTTCTTTTGTCGCCTGGTCCGCGGTTACAAATCTTTTTGATGGGCATACTCAACGGGGACTCCGCGTCGATTTACGAAGCGGTCCATGGCGCCGATGTGGTGCCCTTTGTGAGCTTGGCTGAATGGCTGAGGGAAGCCTATCAGCCGAACTTCCTCGCAATAGCATTTGTCATGGCTGCAGCTACACTTAGAACTGGCTCTCCGGCACAAATGCTATGGCACGGAACGGCTGCCGGATTGGTTGCCCTGTCCATCAACGATTTCACAATTTATCAATGGAGTGGAACTTTCGAGCAGTCTTCATTCATTCAATCGCTGTTCGCAAATTTGTGCGGAGCATTCTTAATTTCATGCGCGATTGTATCTATAACGCAGATTGCCGAATGGACTATCGAGCACCTTCAACTAAGCAGACCGGTGCGACGTGCTGCTGTAGCACTTGAGATTTGCGCGTTCGGAATTTTCTTAAACGTGGTCATTTTTTATGCTGCGGATTTCTTCTATCGACCTTTACCTGTTCAAATTGACGCTTACCTCGACGCGCCGCTGAATGGCTCTTTCGCCACCAATCCGTCCTACGTCGACAAAGACAATCCTCCGTTCCAGCTGTTTCCAACGGATTTCGATGTGCCCGTTGTAAAGTGGCGCAATCCTAATGGAGGAATAAGCGCCGCTTGGCACGTTACCAATCCTCAAACCAAATTCGATCTCCAAATCGAGATTCTGTCAGGTTGTCTGGATGCCGACTGGATCTCGGGAATCGGAGCTGACAGGCCGAGCCTCCGCGTGAGTGATATCAAGCGTTTGTCAGTCTCATTCGAAGGCGGCGCCTCCGATTTTTGGATTTTCGATACGGACAAGGGGAAGCTTTCGCTGGAAGCAGATCCAGTGGCTCCATTTGGCCTGGAGGTTGGTAAAAAAGCAAATACTAAGGACTTGTGGCAATTTATCGGAAGCCATTCCCATCTTATCTATGCAAACAGCGCAGATGTATTAGCTTTTTATGCGGGAAGAGTTTTCTTGGACTCGCAGGATGACAAAGCGAACACCATAAACCTGGTTCCTCGCAAGCTAGTCGTTGAGATCGACGGCAAACCGTATTTTATCACTTTCATCCCTGCAACGCCGATGCCAGGTGACAAAGCCGCATGCACCATAGCAGCAGCGCGCAAGGCATTTCAGAGTGGCACGTTTAAGATGCCTAGCTCGGGTATTTCCGTAGGTGTGAGGGTGACTGTCACTGCACGGCCGAATGGATTGCTGTCGAGGCAGGATAGTGAACTGAACGTCTCTGGCGAGAGTGGGTGGATCACCATGGACGACATCGATGGCCAAGCGATGGACGGTGTCCCGGGGGGAGTGGCTACGCTTTTGGAAGCAAAAGGTAACTTGTCCATCGATGTGGACGGAACGGCTCAAAACGTGAGACCTACCGATCAGTTCCGGGCCATTGGCGCATTCCGAGGTATTAGCACTGATCATGGCAGGCTACGGTTCGTGGGTAATGCAACATCACTCACAAAGAACGAACGCCGCCTCAATCCTACCAAGTTTGAGAGTGGCAAGCTTACGCAGCAGCTCACAGTCCTTCTCCCTTTATTGTTTTTCTTTCTCAGCGTTTTGATCATTCCTTTCAGGGCGGCTTTCAAGACCGATAGGGCTTTCGACCAGGTTATCGATCTTATGCGGCAATGATTGTCGGTTGCAGCGCCTCTGCCGCCACTTGGAAATGGCCGGTGTGTTCCACGCCGTCTATGGTGCGGCCGGAATGGGCGGCACCTATGCGGCGCCTATAGGCACCAACGCGACAGCTCCAGCGGTCTCTGCGCACGACACCTTCCTGCTGTGGATGCTAGCCTTGCGTGGATTGGCATTATCGGTAGTGACCGCCGGCTTCCTCGCCTACCTGATATCTTTTCTCCGCAGATCGTGTGACGATGAGGTCACAACCCTCCGCGACCTTCAGCGCTATGGGATGGACATGAGGCCGCTGCTGGCGCAACTGCGACCTTGTCAACGTGCGCAGCGACGTCTGCTTCAAGGCGTGGCGAAGCTCGCCCCGGCGACGGCAATGCGACCGCAAATTCGCCTATTGCTTAGTGATCATCAGTGTCGGCTGTTGGTGCGCCGACGGCATCGTCGGAATGACTGTCATGGGCGCAAAGCGGTCGTTCGCTTAGCTCGCGTGCTCGCACCCCCCATCACCCCCCCGCCAGCCGCGGCAGCAGAAACACCTCCGCCCCCTCTGGCAATTCCTTCGACCACGTATCCCTATAAATCGTGCCATCAATCGCCACCGCTATCCCCCGATCGATCCACGGCTCGATGCCGGGATACTGTTCCGCAAGTTTGCGGAACAGCTCCCTTATGTCCTTGGCCTCGATGTCGTGCTTGGCCTTGCCTCCCGCGACGGCGCTGAGCGAGCCCCATAGGGTGACTTCGACCATTATCGCATGATCCTCATTGGACCGTGGCCGAAAACCGCTTCGCGCTTTTCGACCTCAGCCTTCCCGTTCCGCCTCAAGCGCCGCGAGAATGCGCGGCGGCGACATCGGGATGTGGGTCATGCGCACGCCCACCGCGTTCGACACCGCGTTGGCGATCGCCGCCAGCGGCGGCACGATCGAGGTTTCGCCGACGCCGCGCACGCCATAGGGGTGGTTGGGGTTGGGGATTTCCAGGATCTGCGTGTCGATCATCGGCAGGTCGGAGCATACCGGGATGCGGTAGTCGAGGAAGCCCGCATTCTGCAGCCGCCCGTCCTTGCCGTAGATATACTCCTCGTTGAGCGCCCAGCCGATGCCTTGCGCCGCGCCGCCCTGGTACTGGCCCTCGACATAGGTCGGGTGCACCGCCTTGCCGGCATCCTGCACCACCGTGTAGCGGATCACCCTGGTCGAGCCGGTCTCGGGGTCGACCTCGATGTCGCAGATATGGGTGGCGAAGGAGACGCCGGCGCCGTCGGCGACGAGCTCGCTATGGCCGGCGATCGGCCCGCCGGTCGTGCCCGATTTGGCCGCGATGTCCTTGAGCGACAGCGGCGACAGGTTGCCGTATTTCTCGCCCTTGGCGATGGCATGGCCCTTTTCCCAGGTGACGTCCTCGACCGGGATGTCCCAGGTCTGCGCCGCGCGATCGCGCAGGATCAGAATAGCGTTGCGCGCGGCCGAGATCGTCGCCATCGAGGAGGAGAAGGTGCCGCGGCTGCCGTCGGTCATGTCGTTGTAACCGAGGCTCGAGGTGTCGGCGACGATCGCCTTGACCTGGGAATAGTCGATGCCGAGCTCCTCCGCCGCCACCAGCGACAGCGAGGCGCGCGAGCCGCCGACATCCACCGTGCCCACGGCCAGCGACACCGAGCCGTCCATGCCGATGTTGAGGTCGGTGCAGGTCTGGCCGCCGAAATTGAACCAGAAGCCGCAGGCCATGCCGCGCCCCTGGTTCGCTTTCAGCGGCGCCTTCATGTGCGGATGGTTCTTCACCGCCTCGAGCGTCGGCCCGATGCCGATCGGGCCGTAGACCGGGCCGTAGGACGAGCGCGTGCCTTCCTGCGCGGCGTTCTTGATGCGGAAGTCCACCGCGTTCATGCCGAGCTCGTGGGCGAGCTCGTCGACCACGCTTTCCACCGCGAAGGCCGCCATCGGCGCGGAGGGCGCGCGATAGGCCGCCGTCTTCGGCCGGTTGACCAGCACCTCGTAGCCGACCGTCTTGACGTTTTCGAGCTTGTAGCAGGCGAACGCGGTCATCGCGCCGATCTCGGCCCAGGAGCCGGCATAGGGGCCACAGCTATAGCGCAGCGTCGCTTCCGCGGCGGTGATCGTGCCGTCCTTGCGGGCGCCGATCTTGACGTCGATCGAGGTCGCGCTGGTCGGGCCCGAGGCGCGAAACACCTCGTCGCGGGTCATCACCAGCTTCACCGGACGGCCGGCCTTGCGCGACAGCGCGAGCGCCACCGGCTCGGCCCAGACATGAGTCTTGCCGCCGAAGCCGCCGCCGATCTCGGAGGAGGTGACGCGCAGCTTCGAGGCTTCCATGCCGAGCAGCTGGGCGCAATGCTGGCGGTAGACGAAATGGCCTTGCGTGCAGACCCACAGCTCCGCGGTGCCATCCGCATTGACGCTCGCCACGCAGGCATGCGGCTCGATATAGCCCTGATGCGTCTGCTCGGTCTTGAAGGAGCGCTCGACGATGAAATCGGCCTTGGCGAAGCCGTCATGGACATCGCCATGACCGAACTGCGTGCGCTTGGTGACGTTGGAAGCCTTCGTCGGCTTTTCCTCGAGGCCCTCGGTGAAGATGGCGTCGTTGATCAGCGGCGCGTGATGCTGCGCCGCCTCGTCGACATCGGTGACATGCGGCAGCACCTCATAGTCGACCTCGATCAGCTTCAGCGCCTGCCGGGCGGTGCGGGCGTCGATCGCCGCCACCGCGGCCACCGCATGGCCGTCATAGAGCGCCTTCTTGCGCGCCATCGAATTGTCGAGGATGTCGTACATGGCGGCATCGCCATCGGTGAGGTCGGGCAGGTCCTTCGCCGTGATCACCGCCTTCACGCCGGCGAGCTTTTCCGCCTTCGAGGTGTCGATCTTCCTGATCACCGCATGCGCGTGCGGGCTGCGCAGGATCCGGCCGACCAGCTGTCCGGCCATGTTGAAGTCGGCGCCGTAGCGGGCGCGTCCTGTCACCTTGTCGACGCCGTCGGGGCGGATGGGGCGCGTGCCGACGGAAGAGAAATTGCGTCCGGAATAGCGAGGATCGAAATTCATGGATTACGCTCCCTTCATCACTTCCGCCGCGTCCTGGACGGCGCGCACGATCTTGTCATAGCCGGTGCAGCGGCAAAGATTGCCGGCCAGCCCGAAGCGGATTTCTTCCTCGGTGGGCGAGGGGTTCTTCGCCAACAGGTCCTTGGCCGCGATCAGGAAGCCCGGCGTGCAGATGCCGCATTGCAGGGCCGCATGTTCCAAAAACTTCTGCTGCAGCGGGTGCAGCTGGTCGCCATGCGCCATGCCTTCGATGGTCTCGACCTTGCGGCCCTCGGCTTCCGCGCCCAGCACCAGGCAGGAGCAGACCAGCCGGTTGTCGAGGATGACGCTGCAGGCGCCGCAGTCGCCGGTGCCGCAGCCTTCCTTGGCGCCGGTGAGACCCAGCCGGTCGCGCAGCACGTCGAGCAGCGTCTCGTCGGGCTGGCAGAGATATTCGACGGCGTCGCCGTTGATCGTCGTTGATACAGCTACACCGGCCATTATTTGCCTCCCGCACGCTTGTAGGCGATAGCGGCGGCTCTTTGCGCCAGCACGCCCGCGACTTTTCGTCTGAATTCGATGGTGCCGCGCTTGTCGTCGATCGGCCGGCAGGCGCCAGCGCAGATCTTGGCCAGCCGCTCCAGCGTGGCTTCGTCGAGCCTGGAGCCGATCAGCACCTGGCCCGCTTCCTCGACCAGCAGAACCGTCGCCGCGACGGCGCCGAGCGCCACGCGAGCCGTCTTGATCGCGCCCTTGTCGTCGAGCGTCAGGTTCACGCCGGCGCTCACCACGGCGATGTCCATCTCGGTGCGCGGAATGAAGCGCAGATAGGCATCGCCCGCATGCTCGGGCCGCTTGTCGAGCAGGATCGCCTCGATGATCTCGCCCTTGGCCAGCGAAGTGCGGCCAGGTCCGGTCGGCACGGCCTCGACGGGAATGGTGCGCTTGCCCGAAGGCCCGGCGACAACCGCCCTGGCGCCGGCGGCCACCAGCGCCGGCACGCTGTCGGCGGCGGGCGAGGCGTTGCAGAGATTGCCGGTGATGGTGCAGCGTCCCTGCACCTGCTTGGAGCCGATCAGATTGGCGGCCTCGACGACGCCCGGCCATGCCTGCTTGAGCGCCTTGTTCTCGCCCAGCACCGCGCAGGGCACCGCGGCGCCGATGCGGAAGCCGTCGGCGGTTTCGGTGATATCGCTTAAAGTCCCGATCGACTTGATGTCGACGATCAGCTCAGGCTCGACGAAGCCGCCCTTCATCCTCACCAAAAGGTCGCTGCCCCCGGCCAGGATCGCGGCCGGGCCTACCGCCTTGGCAAGCTCGCCAACGGCATCTTCGATTGAAAGCGGACGTATGTAACGCATCGTCTCCCCTTGGTGGTCATAATCGGATCGCCCGTTATAAGGTGTCTGTTTATAATGACCATCCCGTTCGTGCATTGCACCACCCAAGTCAGGCAGGTTGGCCCTAATTCCTGGCCCAATCTTCCGAGCCCGGGCGCCGGAACCACTCGTTTGCGTTGAGCCGGCCGGTTCGCGCCACCATGGAGGGAGCTTCAATTCGGTGACCAGCAACGGTCAAGTCGGTAGCGAGGATCTGGTCCGCCGCGCGGTGGCCGCCTTCAATTCCGGCGACCACGCCCGGGCGATGGATCTGTGCGAGCTTGGCCTGAAGCGGCGCCCCGGAGATCCCGCGCTTTGCCACCTTCTGGCGGCCGTATCGTTCGCCAGGGCCGACCTGCCGGCGGCTCGGGCGCGCATCGACGCGAGCCTCGCCGCGCGTCCGGACAATATACCCGCCTTGATCCTGGCATGCAGGATCGCCCGGGCCGAAGGCCGGTTCGAAGCGGCGTTGCGGTTCCTGGATCGCGCTGCCGGGCAGTCGTCAAAGGCGGAAATCCTGCTCGAGCGGGCCCGCACCCTCGACCACGCGGGCGACGCCTCGGCCGCGCGCGCGTCCTGGACGCTCGTCTTGCAAGGCGATCCGAAATCCGTCGAGGCGATGGCTCGCCTCGGGCGCCTGGCGTGGCAAGCCGGCGCGCCCGTCGACGCGGAAGGCTTCCTCGAACGCGCCGTCGCCGGCGGCGGGCATCCGGCCCAATGGTTCGATCTCGGGCTGGTGCGCCAGGACATGCGCAAGTTCGCCGCCGCCGCCGAGGCCTACCAGCATGTCATGGAGATGAGTCCGGAAGCCGCGGAAGCCGCGGTCAATCTGGGCGTCGTCCTGCAGGAGGCGGGCGACCTCGACGGGGCGATGGCGGCCTATTCGCAGGCCTATCGCCTCGACCCGTCCACCTTCGGCGTCATCGCCATGGCGCTCACCTCCGCGCCAAGCGGCCGGCTCTGGCTCGACGAGGAAGCGCTGCGTCGCTCACTCGCCCTTGGAGGGTCCGCGCCTGGCGCGAAAACGCTTCCGGTAGACGCCCGGCGTTGACAGGACATCCGCGACCGTTTGCGCATAGGCGGCCTGCCGTTTTTCGTCGAACACTTCGAATTCCAGTTGCGGCGCCGCCCTCGGCACCGCGAAGCATTGCGCAACCGGGGTTCCCTTGCCGAGCACGCCGGAGAATTCGGGCTCCTTCCAGATCGCCGGGAAATTGATGCCGCCATCGCTGAACCGGTCCGAGTCCACCAGGCCGGTTACCAGCCTGAAGGGAAGGTCCTCGCGATTGACCGGGTGCGTCGCGTAGAGCGACCAGCCGTCCTCGACCTCGATGGTCCAGAAACTGTTGAATTTGAGCGCGGCCTGGCCAGGCTTGGCGAACGGGCTGCCGGCAAGCTGCCCCGGCGTGTGGAAGCTCAGCGGCGCTCGCGGGTGGTTCCCGGTGGCGGGTTCGGGGATATTCCAGTCCCAGGAAAACTTCCCCTGGTCGACGATGACGTCGCAAGGCAGCAGGATCATGAAGCCGTAGGTCATCGCGTCGACCACCGGCGGGCATTGCTTGAGCGTGCGGATGTCGCGGGCGTGGATCGCCGAATAAGCGGTGGCGGGCATGGCGCGCAGCCAGTCCGGCAGCGCGCCGCGCGCAGGCACCGGGCGCGGCAAATGCGCGGCCAGCATCGGATCACATCGGAAAATGACACGCATCGCCGCCTCCCGGCATTGCGATACCATGCCTGCCGGCTGTGCTCCAAGCGCGCATCGCCAGTCTTGTTGAAGCCGGCGTCTGCCTCCGCGGCCCGGCGATGATGGCTCCCATGCCGGATTGCGCCGCCCGACGGTCGCGCAAAGCGCGTGCGAGGAAGCGCGCATTGGCCCCGCGCGCTATTCAAGGCCATGTGCAGTTCAGTCCGGTCGCCGGTGTAGATAAATCCCGCGGCCGGTGCTCCAGGATAAGGTCCTGGCTTAACCACGCGCGAGAGAGGGCGGTTCCGGAAACAAATGGCCAAGAAGTTCGCTTTTCTCCTGGTGCGCGATTTCACCTTGTCGCCGCTATCGCTGTTCATCGACACGCTGCGGCTGGCGGGCGACGAGGGCGACCGCAGCCGCAGGGTCGAGTTCGACTGGCAGATCGTCGGCGAGCGCGGCCTGCCGATCCGGGCGAGCTGCGGCGTCGAGTTGCTGCCGACCAGGGCGATCGGCAATCCGGAGGATTTCGACAATGTCGTCGTGGTCGGCGGCCTGCTCGACACCAACCGTGCCTTGAGTTCGGAAAAGGAGGCGTTCCTGCTGCGCGCCGCCGAGAAGGGCGTGCCGCTGACGGCGCTCTGCACCGGCAGCTTCGTGCTGGCGCGCTACGGCCTGCTCGACGGCTATAGCGCCGCCGTCAGCTGGTTCCATATCAAGGATTTTCGCGCCGAGTTCCCCGATGTGAATGCGCATGCCGACAGCCTCTATTCCGTCGACCGCGGCCGCGCCACCTGCGCCGGCGGCACCGGCGCGGCCGATCTTGCCGGCTATTTCGTCTCGCAATTCATCGGCCAGAAGGCCGCGGAGAAGGCCGCCAAGATCCTCGTGCTCGACCGCATCCGCAACATCAGGGACGTGCAGCCGGTCGGCGACCTGTTTCCCGAAGCCGCGAGCCGCGCGGTGAAGCGGGCGCTGCTTTTGATGGAAAGCAATCTGCAGGAGAAGGTCTCGGTCGCCGAGATCGCCAGCCGGCTGAATTGCTCGCGCCGCCAGCTCGAGCGTCTCTTCGCCACCGAGCTGGGCACCAGCCCGATGGCCGCCTATCTGGCGCTGCGCGTGCATTACGCCAGGTCGCTGCTGGAAGGCAGCGACCTGGCGATCGGCGACATCGCCTATCGCTGCGGCTTCGAGAATGCCGGCCATTTCAGCCGCGTCTTCCGCCAGCACACCGGCATCACGCCGACCAATCTGAGGCATCCGAACCGCGCGGCCGCCGTCGCCGCGAAACGATAGCGGCGGGGCCGTGGTCGCGTCGCATGCCCGGCGTGGCCGATTGCGCTTGTGCGCAAACGGACCGTAGCTTGGCGACGAGCGGCGGTGCCGCCGCTGTTTAACGGTCAAATTCGCCTGCGAGAGCCATGCCGCATTATCCCGACGCCATGCCTGGATCAAAGACCCTGTTCGAGCGCGCCAGGAAGGTGATGCCGGGCGGCAACACGCGCACGACGGTCTTTGTCGACCCGTTTCCGATTTATGCCGCGCGCGGCGAGGGGTGCAGGGTCTGGGACGTGGACGGCAATGTCTATTACGACTGCATCAACAATTTCACCTCGATGATCCATGGCTACACGCATCCCGATGTCGCGGCCGCGGTGGTCGAGCAGCTGCCGTTCGGAACAGCTTTCGGCGCCCCGACGCTCGGCGAGATCGAGCTCGCCGAGCTTCTGGTCGATCGGCTGCCTTCCGTCGACCGGATCCGCTTCGCCAGCTCCGGCACCGAGGGTGTGATGATGGCGATCAAGGCCGCGCGCGCCTTCACCGGGCGGCCGAAGATCGTCAAGATCGAGGGCGCCTATCACGGATCCTACGATTTCGCCGAAGTGAGCCTGGACTCCTCCCCAGCCAATTGGGGCGACCTGCCGAGATCGACGCCCTATGCCAAGGGCACGCCGCGCGGGGTGCTGGACGACGTGATCGCCGTGCCTTTCAACGACACCGAGGCGCTGCGCGCGGTCTTTGCCGCCGAGGGTGACAACATCGCGGGCGTGCTGATCGACCCGATGCCCAATCGTGCCGGCCTTATCCCGGCGCGCCAGGATTACCTCCGCGCCATGGTCGAGATCGCTCACGCGGCGGGCGCGCTGGTCATCTTCGACGAAGTCATCTCGTTTCGCCTTGGCTGGTCGGGCGCGCAGGGACTGTGGGGCATTACGCCTGATCTGACGGCGCTCGGGAAAATCATCGGCGGCGGCTTTCCGGTCGGCGCCGTGGGCGGACGCGCCGACGTCTATGGCGGTCTTCGATCCGACGGGGGGCAAGCCCGCTCTTCCCCACGGCGGCACCTTCACCGCCAATCCGGTGACGATGCGCGCCGGGCTTGCCGCGATGCGGGCGCTGACGAAAGAAAGCTTTGTCCGTCTCGATCGTCTCGGCGCGTTCCTGCGCGATGGCGCCGCCGCCGCCTTCGAAAGGCACGGCCTTGCCGGCCAATGTGTCGGCCTCGGCTCGCTCTTCAAGGTTCATTTCACGTCGCGTCCCGTCACGGATTACCGGTCCGTCTATCCCGGCCAAGCGGAGCGCGGGAAGTTCGAAGCGTTCCACAAGGGCTTGCTCGGCCGCGGCGTTCTGTCCGCCAGCTACGGCCTGTTCGCGCTGTCGACGCCGA
This sequence comes from Mesorhizobium montanum, assembly GCF_033977145.1. NCBI lineage: Bacteria > Pseudomonadati > Pseudomonadota > Alphaproteobacteria > Hyphomicrobiales > Phyllobacteriaceae > Mesorhizobium > Mesorhizobium montanum. The sequence goes on from NZ_JAVIJF010000018.1 coordinate 61,569, forward strand.
TGACCGAGGCGGACGCCGGCACCATCCTTCACGCGATCGACGAGACCCTGGGCGAGATCGCCGCGCAGTCCTGAAAACAGGTGGACCATAGATGATAGCTTCTCCTCATGTCGTGGTGATCGGCGCCGGCACGCTGGGCGCATGCACGGCGCTCAACCTTGTCGAACAGGGCGCGCGCGTCACGGTGCTGGAGGCCCAGTCGATCGCTTCCGGATCGAGCGGCAGGTCGGTCGGTGTCGTCGGATCGCAATTTACCGATTCGTTCGAAATCATGCTGCGCGCTCATTCGCTCCGCCGGTTCCGCCAGTGGGAGGGTGAGGGGCTTCAATTCAACCACATCGGCTATCTCAGGCTGGCCCGCACGCCCACGCAGATGGAACTGTTCGCGAGATCGGTGGAGATCCAGGGCGAAGCGGGGCTCAGGTCGCGCCTGATCCGCGCGAACGAACTCAGGCAGCGGGTTCCCCACATCAACCCCGAAGGGCTGGAAGGTGGATTGTTCGGGCCCGACAATGGCTTCCTCGATCCGCACGAGATGTGCAATTTCCTGGCGCAAAAGGTGCGCGCCAAGGGCGGGGAAATCCGTCAATATAGCAAGCTGCTCGGGGTGTTGAGGCGATCGGGCGGCTACAGGCTGGAGACCAGCGGCGACCCGATCGATCGCAAGCGACGACTGATCGATTGCGATGTCGTGGTCAATGCGGGCGGCGCCTGGGCGCCTCAGGTCGCCGACCTCTTCGGCCAGCGCCTGCATATCTGGCCCGAGCGCCATGAAGCCGTCGTCATCCACCTCGACGAGCCGCTCGACTATACGATGCCGATGGTCATGGATCTCGTGAACGGCGAAGGCAGCGGCCTCAATTTCCGCCACGAAAAGCGTACCGAGCTGATTGCCGAGATCCACAAGGTGAACTCCATCGCGCCCGAGGACCCGGACAATTATAACGACCAGTGCGAGGAACAATCGAAGGTCGATCTGGCCGAGCTCCTGCTGGAACGTGTGCCCGATCTGCCGGGCGCGCGGCTCGGCCGCGGCTGGGCCGGCCTTTACCCCGTTACGGCCGACCATCGCCCCTTTGTCGGGCCGATCGATACCTCGGAACCGACGCTGATCACCGCCGCCGGCGCCGGCGGCTACGGCATCCAGCTCGCCCCGGTGATCGGACAGATCGCGGCCGACTGGATTCTTCACGGCGCACCGGTTTCGGTGCCCGGTTCGCAGAGCCTGGCGCCCTCGGCCGGGCGCAACATCCCCGGCCATTGACCAATGCGTTTTCAAGCCGGGTCGGACGCCTAAGATGCAACCGTTCCCGTTAACCATCGATTAACTATCTGGTCGCCTTTAATACGGTTCTGGAGGATACTGATTTTTGGCCGCGAGCGATGAAGCGCGCGACCGCTGCGATCAGAAAAGAAGCGGCGGAACACCGTCGCCGTCTGCCGGGGAGGCGCCCAGCATCTTAGATGAGGAGCGCCGGAAATGAACATCGAAGAAGCAGTCACAGCCGCGACAGCGGCGTCGAGCGCGCTTCTGTCTTGTCTTGGCCAGCCTGTCGTCGCCTATCACGTCACGGCCATCATGCGCGAAACCGACAAAAGCCATGCACGGCAGATGCAGCTCGCCCTGATGCGGCGAAGCATCGAAGCTCTTGTCGACGACGGCCTCGAAGACCTCGAAGCCGAACGCTTTGCGTCGCAGTTCCACGGTCGGCTCGGCTCGGCTTGGGACCTTCTGCATATGGCCAACGACACGCCGCATTGATCGCTGCGGATGGACTTGCATCCGGCCATAGGTAACGCCCCCGACATGAGGTAGACTGCCGGCCGCGTCTGGGCTGGCGTTCATCGAACGGGGGGCATGCGATGCAGGCGATACCGATAGTCCATCAGCGGGAACCGCCGGCGATCACCGCTGTGTCATCCCTGGGCGGATATCCCACCGCCGTGCTGTGCTGGCTGCTGTCGGCCGGCGTTTATATCGCGGCGAAGTGGGTGGCGCCGGAAATGCCGCCCTGGGGTCTCTGCTTCTGGCGGCTTGCACTCGCCTGCGCCATCCTTTTGCCGATCGTGCGCCGCCATCACGGTGCTATGATTGGGCTGCTCAAATCCCGGCCCTTGGAGATCGTCACCGTCGGCGCTATCGGCCTCACGCTCTGCCAGGGCATGATCTACCATGGTTTGAACGACACCGACGCGACCACGGCCGGCATCATCATGGCGATGTCGCCGATCATGACCATGGTGCTGGCGCGTCTGGTGCTCGGCGAGCCGCTTGGGCTCGGAAGGCGCTCGGCGCGGTTGCCGCGCTCGCCGGCATGCTGGTCATCGTCGCGCACGGTGACCTGACTGCGCTCGTGCAGCTGCGATTCAATGTCGGCGAATTGTGGATCGTCGGCAGCGCGTTCTGCTGGGCGCTCTACACGGTGCTCCTGCGCCGCTCCAAATTCGGCCTCGAACTCCTGCCGCTGGTCGTCCTCCTGCTCGGCGCCGGCGCGCTGGTCGCCTTGCCGTTCCACCTGTGGGAAATCTTCAATGACGAACGTTCCGCCTTGAATGGCAATGGCCTGCTGGCGCTCGCCTATCTGGCCGGCCCCGGCGGCGCCCTGATGTACTACCTCTACAACCGAAGCGTGGAGACGCTGGGCGCGAGCCGGGCAAGCATGCTGCTCTATCTGCAGACGCTGTTCGTCGCCGTGCTCGCCTATCTGCTGCTCGGCGAAAGCCTGCATGACTATGATCTGCTCGGCGCGGCCTTCATCGTGGCCGGGGTCGTGCTGGCGACGGCGATCAAGCCGAGGGCTATTCCGGCAAAGGCGTGAAGGAGCGGCGAAGGGCGTCGACCAACATACATAGCTGTCCGCGCGGCCATGCCGATTTGGTTCCTCATGCCCTGTGCGGTGCGGACCAAGCTTTCCTAAATTAGCCGATTTTGCTATTGGCGGGCGGCTGCCCTTCGCAGCGCCGGTCAAGGCCGGGGGGACCGTAGCAATCGACAAGCGCGTGGACGCATGAACGGCAGTCGGCACATCGGGGTGCTGGAGCTGCGCGTGCTTGGCGATTTCCAGGTGACGCGCAACGGCCAATCGCTCGACCTGCCGCCGTCGCGCAAGACGCGGGCGCTGCTCGCCTATCTCGCCGTCACCGCCAGGCAGCACCAACGCGAGCGGCTGTGCGAGATATTCTGGGACATTCCCGACGATCCGCGTGGCGCCTTGCGGTGGAGCCTGTCCAAGATCCGCCAGGTCCTGGGCGGCGAATCCGCCCTCGTCACCGATCGCAACGCCGTCGCGCTCAACGTCGAGACGGATTATGCGCGGCTGGCGCCGCTGGTGAAGGCCGACCTTTCGTCCCGCACGACCGAGGAGCTTGAAGCCGTCGCTGCCTCGATCCATGGCGGCTTTCTCGCCGACCTCTCGCTCGAGCGCTGCTTCGAATACGAGGCCTGGCGGCAGGCCATCGCCAGCGAGTGTGAGATCGTCGAACTCGGCATCCTGCGCGAGCTGGTCGAGCGTCTGGCGAACGAGCCGCGGCGGGCGCTGCCGTTCGCCCGGCGCCTGAGCTGCCTCGTGCCCGACGATGAGAGGCTCGCCGCCGAGGCCGAGGCGCTGGAGGACAAGGTCCGCTCAGTCGCCGCTCAACCCACGGGCCGCGCGCCGCAGCCTGCCTCCCGAACGCCGCCGCAGTCGCCGTCGAAACCCGCGGGGTCACCGCAGGATCCCGGCCGCGCCGTGCAATTCTGCCGGGCTCTCGACGGCACCAGGCTCGCCTATGCCAGCACCGGCAGCGGCCCGGCGATCCTGCGCGCCGCGCACTGGATGTCGCATCTCACCTTTGACTGGGACAGCCCGATCTGGCGGCACTGGATGCTGGAGCTGTCGCGCCGGAACCGGCTGGTGCGCTATGACGAGCGCTGCAATGGCCTTTCGCAGCGGCACGTCGTCGACATCTCGTTCGAGACCATGGTGTCGGACCTCGAATGCGTGGCGGAGGCTTCAGGGCTCGACCGCTTCACCTTGCTCGGCCTGTCGCATGGCTGCGCGGTTTCGATCGCCTATGCCATACGCCATCCCGAGAGAGTATCGGGCATGATCCTTTATGGCGGATACGTCAAAGGCTGGCGGGCGCGCGGCGACGCGGGCGAGATCGCGACGCGCGAGGCCGCTGCGACGCTGATGCGCGAGAACTGGGGCAGGCCGAACCCGATGTTTCGCCGGGCCTTCTGCTCCATGTTCATCCCGGGCGCCACGCACGAACATTTCGCCTGGATGGATGAATTGATGCTGCGCACCGTCTCGCCCGACGATGCCTGGCGCCTTCAGAGCGCCTCTTCGGTGATCGATGTCAGCGAATTGTTGGACAAGGTGCGTGTGCCGACGCTGGTGCTGCATGCGCGTGACGACAACGTCGCTCCCGTCGAATCCGGGCGCACCATGGCCGCGGGCATTTCAGGCGCGCGCTTCATCGAGCTCGAGAGCCAGAACCATATCCTGCTCGAAGGCGAGCCCGCCTTCGAAGAGTTCATCGACCACGTCCGCGCCTTCATCGACGAGACGGCGGGCGCGTAACCAGGGCAGGAGACGTCCTCAGCCCCTGGCCAAAGGCACGGTGAATACCGTCGCGGTGCCGGTGAGGCAAAGCTCGCCGGCTTCGTTGCGCACCGATGTCTCCAGCTTGGTGATCGGCTTGTCGGCGCGCACTTCCTTGACCTCGACGCGGCCGGTGATCAGTTCGCCGACGCCGACCGCCTTGACGAATTTCCACGAGACTTCGAGGAACACCGAACCGGGGCCGGGGAGGTTTTCCGCCACCACCGCGTTCAGTATGCCGGAGGTGACGCCGCCCTGCACGATGAGCTTGCCGAACACCGAGGCCTCGGCGAGCGCCTTGTCGTAATGCAACGGGTTGCGGTCGCCGGTCATCTCCGCGAACGCATCGATATCCTGCGGCTGGGTGCGGCGCGAGCGCTCGGCGAAGGCGTCCACCTGGGGGCGGCCTTTGATGACGCCGACCCAGCCGTCCTGCATCAAATGTCCATCCTTCATCGAATGCCCATCCTTTATCGAATGCAAAGTCATGGTCTTGCTCCTGTCCGGTTGCGGGAAAGGTTTGCTTCGACCGGCGGCTTGTCCTGGTTCGCCGGCGCCCGATAGGTCGTCGGCTTCGACGCGCGGCGGGCCGGTGCGGGCTGCCCGGCCAGCGCCTGCACCTCGGCCTTCAGCACGACGCTGAAGCGGCGATGCCGCTCGCCGATATCGTCGAGCGTCCAGTCGAAGCCGGCGACGGCGTCGGTGGTGTCGAGGATCTGGTTGGCGATCAGATCGCGCCGCTGCTGCCAGGTCGCGAATGCAGCCTGCGAGCCGTCGAGGATGGCGCGCGCGAGGCTTTCGGCATCGCGCAGCGCATCGGAAATGCCGTGCGAGGTGATCGGGTCGCGGAAGAAGCCGGCATCGCCGACCAGCGCCCAGCCCGGGCCGTGCGCCTGGCGGATATAGCCCGGCACGCCCCGGAACGCCTGCAGGCGGGCATCCTTCGGCGCGCGGGCCGCCTGTGCGGCCAGCGCCGGCGAAAGCGCCTCCAGCACGTCCATGCGGGCGCGGGCGTGGCCGAGGCGGAAGCGCTGGTCGAACAGGCTTGTCGGCACCGAGGCGACGATGCAGGCGAGGCCATCATTGGTCGGGATGAAGGAGCCGGCGAGCCCATCGCGAAAATACCAGTGGTAGCCGGCGCCGGGCTCGACCGGCGCGTAGCCATAGACATGGGCGGCCGACACGGCGCCGCGCCGCGAGGGCTGGGCGTCCACGCACTTTGCCACCAGCGAGCCTATGCCGTCGGCGCCGACCACGATTTCGGCGCTGACCCGCAGGGACGCGCGACCGGCGGCGCGGATCTCGATGCCGCGGATGCGGCCGCGCGTGTCGGCGAAGAGGTCGCCGACGGCCACATCGTGCAGGATCTCCGCGCCGGCCTTGCGCGCCGCATCGACAAGGATGCGATCGAGTACGGTGCGCCGCGGCGCGATCAGGCCTGGAAGCTCCAAGTTGCCGGCAAGCGGGACGGTGATCTCCTCGTCGCCATAGTGGAAGGTCGTCGTCTCGACCAGCGGCGTGCCGGCCTTGAGCAGCGGCTCGAGCAGGCCCCAGCGCCACAATTGCAGCACGGCGGGCCGCATCAGCGCATGCGTCGACAGCGTGTCGGAGCCGTAAGGCTTGCGGTCGATCGCAAGCACCTTGAGACCCGCGCGGGCGAGCAGCATCGCGGTCGCCGCGCCCGCGCAGCGCGCGCCGACAATGATGGCGTCGTAGTGGCCGCGCCTGGGGCTGGCCATGAGGGAGATCGGGTTGGTTGCCATGTTCATTTGTCCTCAGGCCGCCTTGCGGCCGTTGCAGTCGAGATGACGGGAGATTTCGGCGGCGATCGCTTTCGCGTCCGTGCCGACGCCGCCGATGAAGTTGGAATCGCGCTTTCGCAGGAAGCGGAAGCCGAGCGCGTAGAGGCCGGGCACGCTGGTGATGCCGCCGCAATGCGCGAGCTCGCCGTGGGCGCCGAGCGCCAGCGGCTCCAGCCAACCGAACGAGCGGGCATAGCCGGTCGCCCAGATGATGCTGCGGATCGATCCGTCGGCCAGCGAAAGCCGCTCTGCGCAGGCCGATGGCATCGCCACCGGCTCGCGCCGGTATGGTGTCGCCGCGCCCGCGAAGTGGTCGATCCGGTCGAGCAGACGCGTCTGCTTCGCTTCCGCCGCCGCGATGTGCTGGCAAAGATCGCCGGCGAAGGTGATCTCGCGATCGGCAACGCCAAGCACCCGCCCGGCCAGCTGCACGCCAAGCGCCTGCAACGTGGCGAGGTCGACGTCGACCTTGTCCGGCCGGCCGGCGAGCTGCAGCGAAGGCTGGCGCCGGGCGCCCTCCGGATTGGCGAGATCTTCCTGGCGCTGCGCCATCAAGCCCATTTCGCAAAGCCAGAAAAAGATGTCCTTGCCGCGCCATGTTCTTGGCAGGCGCGTATGCTTGCCGACCGAGAGCACCACGCGCCGCCCGGCGCCGGCGAGTTCGTCGGCGATCTGCACGCCGGAGGATGAGGCGCCGACGACCAGCACGCCGCCCCCCGGCAGCTCGCCGGGTGAGCGATATTGCGAAGCGTGAATGCCGAGCGGTCCGCCGACGGCCTCGACCGCAAAGGGTATGATCGGCCGGTCGCAGTGTCCCGTCGCGACGACGACCGCGCGCGCCGACCAGTCGCCGGCGCTGGTGCGCAAGGCAAAGCCGTCACCGGTCCGCTTGCATGAGATGACCTCGACGCCGGTTTCGACAGCCGCATCCCATCGCCTGGCATAGCGCTCCAGGCCTTCCACGAAAGCCCCTTTGGTCATGAACCCGTCGGGGTCGGTGCCGCCATAGGGCAAGCCGGGCAGGGCGTTCAGCCAGTTGGGCGTCAAGAGCTTGAGCGAGCGCCAGCTCTGTGAGCGCCAGCGCTCCCCGATGCGGCCGCGCTCCAGCACGGCATGATCGATGCCGGCCTGGCCAAGGCAATGGCTGAGCGCAAGGCCGGCCTGGCCCGCGCCGATGATGACGACGTCCGCGCGTCTCATGATTCTGGTCCGTCTGAGGGAAGGAAGCGGTCCGGATCGGGTCCGGACCGCCTGCCGGTTTCAGCTCACTGGATGGTCTTGATCCCGACGGTGACCGGGACACCCTTGGTCAGCACGTCGAAGACGGCCGAACGGGCGCGCGACTGCTCGACCAGCTGCTGGAGCTTCTCGGCCGGCGCATCGCCTTCGATCTCGAACGACACCTGGATGTTCTGGAAACCGTTGCGGACCTCGTCGGAGATGCCCAAGATGCCGCGCAGGTCGATGTCGCCGTCCACGGAGCACTTGACCCTGGTGAGCTTGATGCCGCGCGCGGCGGCGATGTTGGCGACGCCCGCCATCAGGCAGCCCGCCAGACCGTGCAGCAGCCACTCGACCGGGGTCGGCGCATCGTCGGCGCCGCACAGGATCGCCGGATGGTCGGCGTCGGCATAATGAGGCTTCTCGTGCTTCTGCTCCTGGCCGGCGCCGAAGAAGCCATTCATGACGGTCTTGCTGTGCGTGCCTTCGATCCACTCATTGTGGGCGCGGAACTGGAATTTGGCCAGCTCCGGCTGCCCGGCGACGAAATTGATCGTCGCCATCAGGTTCGGCGTGTCGACGCCGTTGAGCGGAAGCCGTGCGGGTTTGGGGTTGGGTTGCATCTTCATCTCCAAGGTTTGTTTGCGGCTTGGTTGCCGTGACGGCCTCTGTTTGCCGATGGAGCGTTTGAACGAGAGTGGATGCGACCGTGGAATTTTTCATACGCCTGCCGTGGAAATTGCGTTGGACGTATCGTTTGAAACGAATTGTGAATTGCCCGATACGGTGGGCCGGATATTTGCTTGATCGCAATGCCCGGGACGGCAAGACCTCAGGCATGGGAGGCGCCCGGGGCCTATCGGCAGCGTTGCCACGGTCGCCATCGGCGGTCATCTGAAGTTGCTGATATCCATCCGGTCGGTGTTGGACGGCGCATAGCGCATCGAGGTGTAGTGGTCGATTTCCGAACGCCCGACGCCCATGTCCTTGAGCAGATAGTCGGGCATGGCCTGCAAGGCAGCGCGCTCGTTGCGCATCTTCATCGCACGATAGGCAAGCCGCAGCGCGCGGCCGGCAAAGCCGATCAGGCCGAGGCGCGCACGGGTTTCACAGGCGGTGTGTTCCAAAGTCGTCATCGTCGTCTCCATCCTTTTGCGCCGCGGTCTTCGCGTGCCGGATGGGAGGACTATCGCTGACGACCGGGGGAACCAGCGTTGGAGCGGGCGTCGAAGTTGCCGTGGAAATCGAGGTTTTGCGACTGACGCGTCGCCGCCGCGTTGGCGCGTCGATCGATCAGGAATCCTGCACCCGCCCGATGCTTGCTTGAAATGGTCGCGACCGTCAGAAAATCCGCTGCCCGGCCTCGTCCAGCAGCACGCAGTCGTCCGGGTCGAAGCCCAGCTCGATCGCTTCGCCTTCGCGCAGCACGCGGCCGTCGATCGGGGCGTTGGCGCGGATGTTCGTCTTGCCGCCGATGTCGACCTCGTAGATGGCGCTGCCGCCGAGATAGGAGGCCGACACGACCCGGCCGGGCAACCGGTTGGCGCTCGCTTTGGCTCCCACCGCGAGCTTCTGCGGCCGCACCACGACCGTGACGGCGCTGCCCCGCGGCAGCGGCTTGGGCGACAGCACATTGACCGTCTGGCCGCTGGCCAAGGTGACCGCCGTCGGCCCCTCGGATCGGCTCACCATGCCTGAAAGCATGTTGGCCTTGCCGAGGAAGTCGGCGACGAAGGCGGTGGCGGGCCGCTCATAGACCTCTTCCGGCGTGCCGACCTGCTCGGCCGAGCCGGCATTCATCACCACGATGCGGTCCGACATGGACAGCGCTTCTTCCTGGTCGTGCGTGACGAAGATGGCGGTGATGCCGGTTTCCTTCTGGATCTTCTTGATCTCGACCCGCATCTCCTCGCGCATGTTGGCGTCGAGCGCCGACAGCGGCTCGTCGAGCAAAAGCACCTGCGGCTCGAAGACGATGGCGCGGGCCAGCGCGATGCGCTGCTGCTGGCCGCCCGACAATTGCGAGGGCAGCTTCTTCTCGCTGCCCGGCAGCCGCACCATGTCGAGCGCCTGGCCGACCTTGCGCTTGATCTCGGGCTTGGCCACGTTGCGGTATTTCAGCCCGAACGCGACATTGTCGAACACGGTCTTGTGCGGGAACAGCGCGTAGCTCTGGAAGACCAGCCCGATATTGCGCTTGTAGATCGGCACGTCGTCGACGCGCCGGCCGCCGATCATGATCTGGCCGGCCGAAATGTCGACCAGCCCGGCGATGGAGCGCAGGATCGTCGTCTTGCCGCAGCCCGAGGGGCCGAGCAGCGTGACGAAGCTGCCCTTGCGGATCGACAGCGAGAAATCGCGCACCGCGACGAACTTGCCGTAGGCGATGTCGATGTTGCGGAACTCGACCGCCGGGCTGCTCGCCCCGGCGGTCGCGCTCGCGCCTTCCGCCCCGGCCGAGGCCGGCCGGGGATGGATTTTCGTGTCCTGGCTGTCAGGCACCTTTCGAGATCCTGTTCCACTGCTTGGTCCAGGCGTCCTCGTTGGTCGCCCAGTAGGTCGGATCGGCGAAGGTCAGCGACTTCATCGTGCCGGTCTTGTCGAACGCCGGCAGCTTCTCGATCTTCTCTGTGAGCTTGACCTTGGTCGGGTCGAGCGACGGCGGGTAGCTCTGGCCCTCGGCCACCGCGATCGAAGTCGCCGGATCGAGCATGAAGTTGATCAGCTCCTCGCACTCGGCCATCGGCGAGCCTTTCAGGATCAGCATGTCCTCCATCCAGGCATAGGAGCCGGCCGGATCGAGATAGCCGATCGGATGGCCCTGGTCCTGCAGCGCCGCGACGCGGCCCGACCAGGCGTCGGTCACCACGATCTCGCCCTTGGAAAGCAGGTCCATCAGCTCGGCGCCGGAGCTCCAGAACTTCTTGGCGAGGTCGCGCGTCTCGCGCACCTTGGCCCAGATCGTGTCCATGTCCTTGAGGTTGTTGGGATCCTGTCCGGTGGCCAAAGCCGCGTACCAGACGCGCGTGGTCATGTCGGAATAGCCGCCGACCTTGCCGGCATATTTCTTGTCGAGCAGCAGCGCCGCGCCCTTTTCCTTGGCCTCTTCCGGCGAGATCACCTTGGTGTTATAGGCGATGCCGGTGGTGCCGTAATCGTAAGGCACGGCCGACAGCTTCGGCGTCAGCTTGCGGAACGGCTCGATCATCGGCTGCAGCACATTCACCATGTTGGGAATGTTGGCCTCGTTGATCTCCGAGGTCAGGCCGCCATTGACGTATTTGATGTAGTAGTTGACGCCTGAGGAATGGATGACCTGGTAGTCGCCGGGCTTCGCGGTCTTGATCTTGGTGATGATCTCGTCCTCGTCGCCGAACGTGCCTTGCACCACTTTGATCTTTGTCTTGGCCGTGTAGGGCTGGAAGGCGAACTTATCTATCGCGTCCTGCACCGTGCCGCCCCAGCCGTCGAAGCGGACTTCCTCGACCGCGGCGAGCGCCCGGCCCATCCACGGCATGGAAAGGCCCGCCGATGCGGCGGCCGCCGCCGTTAGCGTCAGGAAAGTGCGGCGGCTGAGGTCGCCATTGGCATATCGGTCTTGCAGCCGTTCCAGCCGCTTGGTGGTGGTCAGTTTCATTGTACTTCCTCCTTTGGTTCGCCACGTCTTTTCAATCTTGTCAGGCTCTGCAGGATCAGGCCGCCGATCAACGGGATGCCGACGGTCACCAGGATCATCACGGTGCCGAGCGCGTTGATCTCCGGGCTGATCGAGATTTTCAGCATCGAAAGGATCTGCGTGGGCATGGTCTCGACGCCCGCCGGCCGCCAGAACAGGCTGGCCGAGGTATTGTCGAACGAAATGGTGAAGGCGAGCAGCGCGCCGCCGACGACCGCCGGGATGAGCAGCGGCAGCGTGATCTCGCGGAAGGACGAAAAGCGCGAGGCGCCGAGCGAAAGTGCGGCTTCCTCGTAGACGCGGCGGATTCCGACCATGCGCGCCTGCGCGATCAGCACCACATAGGGCACGGCGAGCAGGATATGGCCCAGCACCAGAAGCAGCATGGTGCGCGGCTGGTCGATCGCCTTGATCAGCACCAGGAGGCCGACGCCGAGAATGGTTTCCGGCACCAGCGCCGGCAAGATCACCAGCGTGCTCAGCGCCTGCTTGCCGGGAAATTCGAAGCGCACCAGCGCGAACGCCGTGACGACGCCGATGGCGGTGGTGACGGCGGCGGTGACCAGCGCGATCCACAGCGAGGTGCGGAAGGCCGTCAGCACCGCTTCATTGCCCATCAGCTTGGTGTACCATTGCAGGGAAAAGCCGGTCATCGGGAAGCCGCCGAACATCGAGGCGTTGAACGACAGGATGACGGTCGCCACGATCGGTGCGAACATGAAGATGTAGACGCACAGCGTGACGAAGCCGGTCAGCCGCCACGCCCATCTGCCTTCCTCCTTGCGCCGGGCTCTCATCCGCTCAAGCCTTTGACGATCTGCGACATGCCCATGTAGCGGGTATAGATGGCGGCGAAGAAACCGAGCACCAGGAACAGCACGATCGACAGCGTGGCGCCCATCGGCCAGTTCAGCTCGCCCATGATGGTGTCGTAGATCAGATTGCCGAATAGCGCGTCGCGACCCGAGCCCAGGAGCTGCGGCGTCACATAGCTGCCGGCCGCCAGCACGAAGCAGAGCAGCAGCCCCGCCGCGAGGCCGGGCAGAGAGAGCGGCAGGGTCACCTCGCGGAACGCCTGCGCGCTGGTGCAGCCCATTGAGCGCGCCGCAGAGATCAGCGTGCGGTCGATGCCCTCGAGGCTGACATAGACGTTGAGGATCATGTAGGGCAAAAGGAAATGCAGCAGCCCGAGGATCACCGCGCCCTCGTTGTAAAGCATCGGCAGCGGCTCGTTGATGATGCCCAGCTTGAGCAAGGTGACATTGATGACGCCCTGTTCGCCCAGGATGTTGATCCAGGAAAAGGTGCGGATGGTGAAGCTGATCCAGAACGGCACGATGAGCAGCAGCAGCAGCAGCCACTTGTGCTTGAAGCTCGTCGCCCAGATGAAATAGGCCGGGAAATAGCCAAGCACGCCGCACAGCAGCGCAGTGATCGCACCGACTCTGAGCGTCTTCAAAAGGAAGCCGGAATAGTAGCTGTCGGTAAGGAATTCCTGCCAGTTGGCGGTGGTCAGCGCGCTGGTTTCGACGCCGGCGGTGACGAAGGTGAAGAACGTATAGGCCGCCATCACCGCGATCGGCAGCACCAGGAAGAAGATCAGCAGCAAAAGCACCGGTGCAACCAGCATCCAGGCCAGGCGTGGATCATACAAGGTCCAGCGATTGTTCATGCGCACCCGAAGGTAGGCGCCTTCTTCGAGGCGCTTATGTTCCCTAGGGCGAGATTGGGTGATTGGGAGCGCGATGTCTACAGGCGGCGATTGAGCCAGGGAGGTGAGAGCGACGAGGGTGACCGCCTTTTGGTATGTCGCCGGGGGTGCATGGTGGCCTGTCTGAGTGGTCTCCAGCCGCTTTTCGAAGACCTTAATGCCACCGCATTGGTCGGCGGATGGCGCTTCGTCAAAAGGGGCGGAAAAGCGGCAAAGACGTGTTATTTCCTGGCACGAAAGATCACGTTTTCATTCAGCCTGATAACTATTCTGTGTTGCACCGCACCATTTCGTGCTGCAGTCCTTTAGCTTACGCGAATATTCGGTTCAGGAGTCGGCAGGCTTGCGTTTTCCGTTGACCGGCACGGATGTTGCGGCCGGCGGCCGGGGTCACGTCGTCAGCGCTAGCGGCTGCGAATGATGGCCGGCGGTCGCGACCTCCAGCTTGACGCGCTGCGGGCTGTTGCCGTCACGCTGGTGCTCTATGCGCATTTCCTTGCGCCCGGCGGCACGTCCTTCCTCGGTCATCTCGGCGTGCGGCTGTTCTTCGTGCTTTCCGGCTTTCTGATCACCAGGCTTTTGCTGGAGGCGCGCGACGCCGCCCAATTCGTGCCCGGACCGGCGCTGCGTTCTTTCTATGCCAGGCGGGCGATCCGCATATTCCCGCCCTATTTCGCCGTGCTGGCGCTCGTCTGGTTCACTGATCTGGAACAGTCGAGATCCTCGCTGGCCTGGCATGCGCTCTACCTTTCGAACTTCTGGTATGCGCTGCGCAACGATTGGAACCCCTGGCTGCTCTGCCATTTTTGGAGCCTCAGCATCGAGGAGCAGTTCTATCTCGCCTGGCCGCTGATCGTGCTTCTGGCGCCCCGCAGGCGCATCGAGGCGATCACCATCGGCGTCATCTGCTTCTCGCTCGCCTACCGCTTCTACTGGCCGCTCACCGCCGATCCGGCGCTCGCCCGGGACCTGTTGCCGCCGGCCTCGATGGATGCGCTTGCCTGCGGCGCCCTGCTTGCCGTGCGTCGTGCCAGGGGCGCCGGTGTGCCACGCTGGATGCGCCTCGGCTGGCCGGCCTTCGCTGTCGTGTTCCTCGCCGTCGTGTGGTCCGACCCGGGGCCGGCAAATTCGACATGGGAGTGGCCGCGCTGGCTGCTGGTGCAGGTGCTGCCGCTGGTGCCATTGGTGGCGATCGTGGCCGCTTGCTCGAACGGCCTCGGCGGCAGGCTCGGCTGGCTGGCCGAGCTGCCACCGCTGCTCTTGGTCGGCCGCATCAGCTACGGCATCTATCTCTATCACCCGATCCTGCTCGCCTATGCCGTCAAGGCGCAGCCGTGGATCCCGCTCAATGTCTCGGAACAGGGGCCGGGCCGCTTCCTGGTCGCGGGCGCCGCCACGCTGATTGTGGCCTCGCTGTCCTGGGTGCTTTTCGAAAAGCCGCTCAACCGCCTCAAGCGCTACTTTCCCTATATCGCGCGGCCACGCGCTCATGCGCCGAGCGAGACCCGCCGGTTCGGCGCCACGTATCCTGGCGCAAAAGCGGCGCTCGATCTGCGGCCGACCGACCGGAGCTGACCATGACGCGCCCGCTCATCTCCGTCCTGCTGCCGGTCTACAATGCCGAGCTCTATGCCGACGCTGCAATCCAATCGATCCTGCAGCAGGACTACGACCGGCTCGAAGTTATCGCCATCGACGACGGATCGACCGACAGGTCGCTGGAAATCCTCGAGCGCTCCCGCAAGGCGGACGGCCGCGTATCCATAATCTCGCGCGAGAACCGCGGTCTCGTCGCCAGCCTCAACGAGGGGCTGGCAATCGCCCGCGGCGAATTGGTGGCGCGCATGGATGCCGATGACTTCGCCTATCCCTGGCGCCTGTCGCGCCAGGCGGCGCTGTTTGCCGCGCGGCCCGAGCTCGGCTTCTGCGGCTCGCTTGTCGACACGCTGCTGCACGGCCGCGTCGCCAAGGGGCGGCTGGATCCCGTGTTCCGCTTCGGTCTCCTCCCGGTGCTGTCGAAGTTCTTCACGATCTTCATGCACCCGACGGTGGTCTACAACCGCCGGGTCATCGGCGAGGACGACCTGCACTATGACGGCCGCTACCGGCATGCCGAGGATTTCGACCTCTTCCGGCGGCTTGCCGACCGCTATCCGGCGGCACTGATGCCGGAAAGCCTGCTCGTCTACCGCGTCCATCCCGGCAGCGTGACCAGCCTGCACGGCAAGGAGATGCGACGCACGCATCTGAGGATTGTCGGCGAAAATCTCGAGCGCGAGGGGCTGGCGGACGAAACGCAGGATCTTCGCGCCATCGGCGACAGCGTCTCCTTCGACACGGTGCGCCGGGCGGCTGCCTTCATCCGCGCCCTGGAGGAGCGGATCGCCGAGTTGCCGGCCGCGTCGCGGCCGAGCTTCGAGGCCGGCGCGCTGAACCTGTTCTATTTCCTCTACCAGCTCGTCAACGACCAGCAGCGGCCGGCGCTGGCGCATGAGCTCCTGACGCTGACGGCGAAGTGGAACGTCATCCGCCGCCGCGAGAAATACGCGCTCAGCCCCGGCGCCTGGGCGCCCTGGCTGAGCCAGGCCTCGATGTGGGCCGGCAGGCGCGCCGACTGGATGGCTTATCGCTTCAAATCCGCGCCGGCGGCATCCGTGCTTGGGCCCTATCGGATGGGGGCGGCATGAACGCCGATCGCCATCCGCTGCTGCAGCATCTGCGCTCGCCTCCCGGCCCGACCCAGCGGCCGGAGGTCTCCTTCATCGTCTGCACGCGCGACCGCGCGGCGGTGCTGAAGGCCTGCATCGATTCGATCCGCGCCGCCTGCCGGGCGCATCCCGCCTTCGCCGCCGAGCTGGTGGTGGTCGACAACGGCTCGCGCGACGATACGGCCGAATATCTTTCGCGGGTCGCCACGACGTCCGGCATAGCGCTGACGGCGATCTGCGAGCCACGGCGCGGACTGGCGGCTGCGCGCAATGCCGGGATGGCGCGGGCGCGCGGGCGCGTGCTGGTCTTCGTCGACGACGATTGCCGGCTCGACCTCGACTATCTCGTCGACCTCGATCGGCATTATTCGAGTGGCGAAAAATGGCTGATCCGCGGCGGCCGCGTCGAGATCGGCGACGCCAGGGACCTGCCCTTCACCATCAAGCGCTGCGAGAAGCGCGAGCGGCTGACGCCCGCCGTCCATCCGGGCGGCTTCGTGCTCGGCTGCAACATGACCATGCACCGCGACGTCGCCGCCCGCATCGGCCCCTTCGACGAACGCTTCGGCGCCGGCGGGGCGCTGCGCTCGGCCGAGGATACGGATTATCTGGTGCGCGCCATGCTGGCCGGCATGGCGGTGGAATACGTGCCCGACATGACGATCTTCCACCATCATGGACGGCGCGACCGCGGAGCGATCGACCGGCTGCACCGCGACTATCATTTCGGCAACGGCGCGCTCTGCCTGAAACATATGCGCCGCGCGCCCTGGCTGCTTCGCCACTTTTACTGGGCGATGCGAGCCGCGACGCGCGAGCTCATCGGCGGTCCGCGCTTCGACCAGGAGCTCAGCCTGTCGCACTGGCCGATCGTGCTGATGAACCTGGCGGGCGCGACGAAGTTCATGGCCCTGGTGCTGGCCGGGCGGCCTGACCGGCAGGAGCGGCCCGCCCAGGAAACCACCGAGGCCAGGGCGGAGGCCGGCGCGCGATGACCGGGCGCAGAGCCCCAACGCTCGTAATACTGAGGCGCGCATTCGGCCGCGGACAGTTCGGCCTGCTGCCCGCGGTCGTCTTGCTCGGGCTTGCCAGCGCCGCGCTCGAGGGCTTCGGCATCGGCCTCGTCATCCCGCTGCTCGGCATCATCATGGGGCATGACGAGGCGGCCGGCATGGCGGGCCTGTCGGCCATGCTGCAGAAGGTCGGCGGCGGGCTTGGCGAGCGCGAGCGGCTGATTGCGATTTCGGCTGCGATCCTCGGCTCGATCCTGCTCAAGAACCTGCTTGCCTTTGCCAATTCGGTGCTGACCGCCCATATCTACGGCAAGGCGAGCCAGGCGATACGCG
This sequence comes from Mesorhizobium montanum, assembly GCF_033977145.1. NCBI lineage: Bacteria > Pseudomonadati > Pseudomonadota > Alphaproteobacteria > Hyphomicrobiales > Phyllobacteriaceae > Mesorhizobium > Mesorhizobium montanum. Next base: position 78,619 of record NZ_JAVIJF010000018.1, read on the forward strand.
GCGCGCTGGCGGAGCGGCTGCTCAATGTCGGCTACCCCTTCTTCCTCCGGCAAAGCCCGGGGCGCCTGCTCAACATCATCTCCAGCGAATCCTGGCGGGCGTCGGACGCCATCCAGGGGATGCTCAGCGCGATCGTCAGCGCCTCGGCGGCACTCATCCTGCTCGCCTTCCTGTTGCTGCTCTCGTGGCCGATGACGCTGCTGGTGATGCTGGGGCTGGCGCTGGTGCAAGCGGCGCATATGGCGCTGTCGGCGCATCTCAGGGCGCCCAGCCGCAATGTTTCGGCGCGCAACAGCGCCTTGGCCTCGCAAATGCTGCATCTGGTCCATGCCGGCCGGCTGATCCGCATCTTCGGCCAGGAGGCGCGCGAGAAGGCCGCGTTCGAAAAGGCATCCGACGGCGTGCGGCGCGCGGCCTTCCTGCTTTCCAATCGCCAGGGCGCGCTGGGGCCGCTGACCGAAGTCCTGCACGCCATGCTGTTCCTGGCGGTGGTGATCGGCGCCTGGCTTGCGGGCCTCGGCTTTCCGCTGGTCGCGGCCTTCCTCATCCTGCTCTACCGTCTGCAGCCGCATGTCAGGGCGCTGCAGATGACATGGAGCCAGTTGCAGGGGCTTTCCGGCTCGCTGGAGGAGGTGACCTGGCTGCTCGACCCCGAGGGCAAACCCGCGCCGCCCGAGGGCAGCCGGCCGTTCGCCACCTTAAGCAAAAAAATCGCCTTCGAGGGCGTGAGCTTCAGCTATGCCAATGAGGAGCAGCGCGCGGCGGTGCTGCACACGGCGAGCTTCGACATCGTGAGCGGCCGCTCGACGGCGCTGATCGGCCGCTCAGGCGCTGGCAAGACGACGATCGTCAACCTGCTCTGCCGCTTCGTCGAGCCGGACGCAGGCAAGATCCTCGTCGACGGCGCGCCGCTCGGCGAGATCGACCCGGCCGACTGGCGCCGCCACATCGCTCTCGCCAGCCAGGAGCTGGAACTGGTCGACGGCACGATCCTCGACAACATCACCTATGGCAAGGACACGGCGACGTCCGAGGAGGCCTGCCGCGCCGCCGAGCTTGCCGAGGCGCATGGCTTCATCGAAACGCTGCCGCAAGGCTACCAGACGGTGGTCGGCTATCGCGGGATGAACCTTTCGGCGGGGCAACGGCAGCGCATCGCGCTCGCCCGCGCTCTTGTGCGCGACCCCGACATACTGATCCTCGACGAGGCTACCAACGCGGTGGATGGGCTTTCGGAAGCGGCGATCGTCGAGACGCTGAAGTCGCGCGCCGGCCGCCGCACCACGATCGTCATCAGCCACCACCGCAGCACGATCTCGTTCTGCGACGACCTGGTGATCCTGGAGCATGGCAGGGTGAGGAAGCAGGCGCCGTTCGCGGAGTTGGCGAAGCTCAGTATGGATGAGTTGTATCGGCCGGAGTGAGGAGCACGAACTCGCGTCCCATCTTCTTTGTCATCACCTCTTCCTATGTGCCGAAGCGAGGACGGTTCTGGCGCAAAGCGGCCACTCCGAAGCGATGGGAAGGGCTGCCTACCTCTCCCTGAACGCCCGTGCGAACGAATCCATCATCGGGCGTACCAGATACTCGAAGAAAGTCCGGTCGCCGGTGCTGATGAAGGCGTCGACAGGGGTGCCGGGATAGAGCTGTTCGGCTTTCACGCCGGCGGGCAGGGTGTCGGCGATCTTCAGCTTGGCGCGGAAATAGGGCTCGTGGGTGGCCTCGTCGATCAGCCGGTCGGCGGAGATCTCGCTCACCGTGGCCGGAACTTCCGGCGTCAGGCGCGTGTTGAGCGCGGACAGCCTGAGCTTTGCCGGCTGGCCGACATGCACTTCGTCGATGTCCTTCGGTCGCAGCTTTGCGTCCACCACCAGGCCGGATGCCGTGGGCAGGATCTCCATGATCTTTTCGCCGGGCGCGACCACGCTGCCTTGCGAGTTGTAGGTCGAGGACACCACGATGCCCGCCGTCGGCGCGGTGATCGTCGTGCGCGTCAATACCGCCTGCGCCGCGCGCATCTGCTCTTCGATGTCGGCGAGGTTGGTGCGCACATCGTCGAGCTTGGTCAGCGCTTCCTCGACGCGCTGGGTGGTCGCGCGTTCGGTCTGCGCCTCAGCCTCCACGATCTGCGTGCTGGCCGAGGCGAGGTCTGCCTCCAGCGCGCCGGCCTGGCCGACGAGGTCTGCCTCCGAGCGCAGCAGCTGCGAATATTCGCTGCGGTTGGTGAGGCCCTTGCCGAGCAGGTCGGTCTTGATGCCGAGCTCCTTCTTCACCACCTCGGCCTGCTGCTCGATGGCGAGCTTCTGCGCGTTCAAGCCTTTGACCGATTCGCGATGCATGGCGACGCGCTGCGCCAGGATCGACTGCTCCGTGTGGAAGCGCGCAACCCTGGCGTCGAACTCCTTCTGCTGTTCGCGGATCAGGTTTTCGAAATCCTGCTGGAACGGCGCGGGAGCGGGCTCGGCGATCGGCGCCAGCCTGTCCAGCCCGTCGCGCTCGGCCTCCAGCCGCGCCGCACTGGCCTTGAGCGCGATCCACTGCCGGGTCAGCCGGTTGAGCTCGGCCTCCGGGGCGGTCCGGTCGAGCAGGATGAGCTCCTGGCCTTCGCGCACGCGGTCGCCTTCATGCACCAGCAACTGCCTTATGATGCCGCCCTCGCGATGCTGGATGAGGATGTTGCCGCCGGTGGCCGCGATCGTGCCTTGCGTGATCACCGCGCCGGCAAGCGGCGCGCTCGCGGCCCAATAGCCGAAGCCGCCGACCAGAAGTGCGATTGCCGAATAGCCGGCGAAGGCCGTGCGCCGGAAGTCGGTGCGGGGCCGGCCTTCGAAAGTGAGGCTCTGCGTCATCGTCTAGGACCCGTGCCGGATGGTCTGCGAGGCGCGTATGGTCGGCGCGAACGAGCCCGTGACCACCGTGTTGCTCTGTGCGCCTTTCCCCGGCTGCCGCAACACCTCGGCGCTCGGTCCGAACGCTTCGATGACGCCGTCGCGCAGAACCATCACGCGGTCGCAGGCGGTGGCAATCGAAGGGCGATGCGTGATGACGATCGTCGTGACGCCGGCGGCGCGCGCGGCGGCGAGCACCGCTTCGAGCGCTGCTTCGCCGGCGCCGTCGAGATGCGTGCTCGGCTCGTCCAGCACCAGGATGCGCGGATTGCCGTAGAAGGCGCGCGCCAGCCCGATCCGCTGCCGCTCGCCGCCCGACAGCGTCCCGGCGATCATCGTCTGGTAGCCGTCGCGCAGCGTCAGGATCAGCTCATGCGCCTCGGCGCGCCTTGCCGCTTCGACAATTGCCTCGTCCTGCGCGTGCGCGTCGAAGCGGGCGACATTGTCGGCGATCGTGCCGGGAAAAAGCTCCACCTCCTGCGCCAGATAGCCGATATTCCGGCCGAGCTGGTTCTCGTCCCAGGTCCTGAGCTCCGCGCCGTCGATCCTGACCGAACCGCCGCTCGGCTGGGCGGCCCCGACAAGCAGCCGCGCCAGCGTCGATTTGCCCGCGCCGCTCGGGCCGACGATCGCCACCGCCTCGCCGGCGCCGATGGCAAAACTCAGCCGCTTGAGGATCGGCTCGGCGCCGAAGGCGGCGTTGGGCGCGATGAAGAAAAGATCCTGCGCTGAAATCGCGCCGGCCGGGTCGGGCAAAGTGAGCTTGCTCGCCTCCGCCGGCTGCGCCGCAAGCGCAGTTCCCAGTCGCGACCACGCGCGCCTGGCCTCGACGATCTGCCGCCAGGACCCGATCAGCTGGTCGAGCGGCTGCAGCGCGCGCGACGACACCAGCGAGGAGGCGAAGATCATGCCGGCCGTCATCTGGCCCTTGAGCACCAGCCACGCGCCGGTGCCGAGGATCGCCAGCTGCAGCATCATGCGCAGCGCCCTGGAAGCGCCGCTGAAGACGGCGTTGGCGCCGGCCGAACGGTCATGCAGCACAAGCGCTTCCGCAACGTGTCGCCGCCACACGCGCGCGGCGTTTTCCACCATGCCCATGGCGCGCAGTGTCTCGGCGTTGCGGGCAAAGGCCTGCTCGGCCTGGCTGGCCAAGGCCGAACGCTCCGCCGAGCACGCATCGTTCCTGCCGATGGCGAGCTGGTTGGCCACGACCAGGATGACGAGCAGCACCGTGCCGCCGAGCGTCACCCAGAACAGCACCGGATGGATCAGATAAAGCAGGCCGAGGAAGATCGGAGCGAAGGGCAGGTCGAACAGCACCGCCACGCCGCGCGAGCGGATGAAGGCACAGACCGAGGCAAGGTCGTGCAGCGGCGACAGCGCCTTCCTGGCGCTGAGCGACGCGGCGAAAACCGTCGCGCCCAACCTGTCATTTACCGTAGCCGCGATGCGCTGCGTGTAGACGGCGCGAACAGAGTCGAGGAAGCCGAGGAAACCAAGCGCCGCGACCGCGATGACCGACAGATAGACAAGCGTCTCGACGCTGGAGGAGGGCAGCACCCGGTCATAGACCTGGAGCAGGTAAAGCGGGATCACCAGCAGCAGAAGGTTGATGAGCAGCGAGAACAGCCCGACATCGGCAATTGCGCGCAGAAATACCGGCCGCAATGCCGGCCCGGTCGGAGCGTGCTCCCGCGACATCGCCCCGCCTCCTAGGCTGTGTGCTCGCCCGTGACGTTCAAATGGCTCTGCTGTACTTCGTTCAGCGTGTAGGCGTGGATATAGTCGATCTTCATCTCGGCCGGTGTGGCGAGATGGTCCGGCGGCGCGCCGGCTTGACCGCCCACCGCGAGATCGACCAGCATGTACATCGGCTTATGCATGTCGGACGGTGTCGCCGCTTCCGCGACCTGCACGCCGTCATACGTCCACACGAGCTTGTCCGGCGTCCACAACAGGCCATAGGTGTGGAAGCCGGCGGTGTCCATGACGTTCACGGTGGATCCCACCGTCGTATGCTGGCCCGTCTGGTTGGTATGCGCGGTCACCAGCAGCGAATTCGGCTTCTGTCCATACATTTCCATCACGTCGAGTTCCGGCGGCCACGAGCCTTCTTCCGGCAGCAGCCAGAAGGCAGGCCAGGCGCCGGCGTTTTCCGGCAGGTCGGCCTTCATTTCGAAATAGCCATAGGTCTGCGAGAACGAGTCATGCGTGGTCAGGATGCCGGAAGTGTATTCGTAATTATTGATCAGCGGCTTGATGTCGGCCGGCGTCTGTGCCGCGGTGATCGTCAGCACGCCGTTGCCGACGCTGAACGCATGCACCGAGCTCGTCGGCCCGTAATTGGCGTCGATGTACCACTGCAATTCGCCATTGCGGGTGAGCGTGCTGCCGTTCGGTGCGCCCCACCAGAAATTGGTGTCCCAGGTGCCGCCCTGGGCATTGTGAAGATTGAGCGTGTTGAATTCGTCGCTGAAGGACAGCGTCATGCCCGACTTGTCGATCGGCAGCTCGAACTGGTTCGGTTGTAACTTGTCTATCGTCGTGTTCTTGAATTCGAGGATCTCGCCCGATCCTAGGTTCAGCACCACATTGGGTCCCGCCTGGATCATGCTGTCGTGAATGGCGGCGAACGAAGTGAATCCGTAGCCATCGAGGCGCACGGTATCGTTCGACGCGAAATTGACGATCGAGTCGCTCCCGTTGCCCTTCGCGACGATGAAAGTGTCGGCGCCGCCGCCGCCATCGATCAGGACATCGTTGCCCGCGCCGCCGTCCAGGGTCTGGCCGCCCGCCGTGGCGGTGATGATGTTGTCCAGCGCATTGCCGAAGGCATAGTTGTGAGCGTTGGTGACGACGAGGTTTTCGACATTGTTCGGCAGCGTGTAGCTCATCCATGTGTTGATCGTGTCGATGCCCTCCCCAGGGTTCTCGACCACCTTGTTGCCCGCCGAATAGAGGTAATAGATGTCGTCGCCGGGGCCGCCATACATGGTGACGTTGACGCCGCTGGCGCCCCAGATGGAGTCGTTGCCGCTGGTGCCGTTCAATGTCGGCCCGGAAGAGGACGCTGAAAGCCAATGGTTGGACGCGCCGCTATAGTAAAGAGGAACGCCTACCGCGTTGACGACGAAACTCATCGAACAATCCTTCCGCGCTGCCCCGCCCGGATGGCTCGCTGCAAGTTCAGGCGACTGCCCCGAACCAACTTGCAACACGGGCTATCGTTCCCGAAAACAAGCAAATAGTACAGAGAAAATCGGCAGTATTTTTATCGATATTTTGCGTAGATAGAATAAGTGATATCTAATACAATTATGGCGTGAGTTCTTCTCAATTTTACTCGATTTTGCAAGATTTTCTGCCAAAAAATTGTGCAGATAGTCGTGGATGGATGCATACCGAAAAACCGCTTCAGACTTTTCGGCGTCATGCTCCAGTCAAAAATCTGACAGCCTCTGTCGGGTCGGCCACAGCCCGCCCGTCCTTGGGGCATCGATCAACCAGGGAAGGATATCGAGATATGCCGAGCACCATCCATCTGCACCGCGTCCTGGCGACCAGGCCGGAGAAGGTCTACCGCGCATTCACCGAGGCCGATGCGCTGGCGAAGTGGCTGCCGCCGAACGGCTTCACCTGCACGGTCCACCAGTTCGAGGGGAAGGTCGGCGGCGCCTACAAGATGTCCTTCCGCAACTTCACCACCGGCGACAGCCACGCCTTCGGCGGCGAATTTGTCGAGCTCGTTCCGGGTGAGCGCCTGCGCTACACCGACCGCTTCGACGACCCCAACCTGCCGGGCCAGATCGAGGTGACCGTGATCCTGAAGAAAGTGTCCGTCGGCACCGAGGTCAACATCACGCAGGCCGGTATCCCGGACGCCATCCCAGCCGAGGCCTGCTATCTCGGCTGGCAGGAATCGCTGCGCAACCTGGCCAAGCTCGTCGAGCCCGAGATCAACCAGTAGGTTTGGCAGCGGGCGGCGGCCGGTTTCCCGGCCGCCGCCTGACCCAAGGTAAGTAAAATTTCACCAAGCGCTGTTAAAAGCCGCTCTCATGGATCGAAAGATCAACTACGTCATTGTCCTGATGGCCGCGTTCGCCGCCCTGGCGGCGTACAACATCGCTTACGGCCTGAAGATGGGCGAAATCCGGGGCAGGCTGCACTGGATCGCGCTTGCCGACGATCCGACGCGCTTCTGGAACATCGTCGTCGGCAACGGGCTGAACATCGCGGCATCGCTCGCCGTGATGTGGCTGCTCAATTCGCGCAGCCGCGGCTGAGGCGACGTCCTCTTTACCCCCACCGACGATAAGCAAAACTTCATCGGGCGCAGCTAGATGTGCTCCATGGATAGCGAGAAAAACAAAGCCAGAAATAAACTCATTGTCTTGATGGCGGCACTCGCTGCCAGCGCGATCTATAACATTGCGCACGGCCTGAGGACCGGGGAAATCACGGAAAAACGAACTGGATCGCCCTGGCGGACGATCCGGAACGCTTTTGGAACAATGTAATCGGCAACGCGCTCGCTGTCGTGGTGTTTGTAGCCGTGCTGTGGGTCCTGAGGCTCCGCAGTCGCTGATGATCTGAGGCGGCGCTCTCTCTGCCCCACAGCACTCCTTTCACAGCGCCCTTGTAATGCCGCCATCGACGCGGATGTTCTGGCCCGTGATATAGGCCGCCCCGTCCGAGGCCAGGAAAGAAATCGTCGCGGCGATCTCCTCCGAAGTGCCGTAGCGCTTCATCGGCACGCTGCCCCGGCGCTCTTCGGTCGCCGGCAGGCTGTCGATCCAGCCGGGCAGCACATTGTTCATGCGGATGTTGTCGGGGGCATAGGTGTCGGCGAAGATCTTGGTGTAGGCGGCAAGCCCGGCGCGCGCCACGGCCGAGGTCGGGAACATCGCGCTCGGCTCGAACGCCCAGGCGGTCGAGATGTTGATGATGACGCCTGATTTTTGGCTTTGCATCACCGGCGTCACCAGCCGGGTCGGGCGTACCGCGTTGAGGAAGTAGGTGTCGATGCCCTTATGCCAGTCCTCGTCGCTGATCTCGATGATCTGCGCGCGCGGCCCGTGGCCGGCGCTGTTGACCAGCACGTCGATGCGGCCCCAGCGTTCCAGCGCGCCGTCGGTAAGGCGCTTCAGGTCCTCGTTCGACTGGTTGGAGCCGGTGACGCCGAAGCCGCCGAGTTCCTTGCCCAGCGCCTCGCCCTTGCCGGAGGAGGACAGCACGCCGACCTTGAACCCGTCCGCCGCCAGGCGCCTGGCCGCCGCGGCCCCCATGCCGCTGCCGCCCGCCGTCACCAGAGCTACTTTTTCTCCTGCCATGTCCTGATCCATCTTTTAGGGCGGAGAGACCGCCGATTTGCCGAAGGCGCTTCTGTTAGCATGTGGAGGGCAGGGGATGAACCAGATTGGATTGCGCCAAGGATTGGTGATGGCGGCGAAGCCGCAGCTCAAACCTTGAACATACCCATCACCATCTTTGACAGCTTCGCGCAGCGGCCGGGCTTCACGTCGCCGGCCTTCAGCGGCACGCCCTTGCCGGCAACCACCGCCGGCGCGTACCAGCCGCGCAGCGCCTGGTCGGTGGCGCAGTAGCCCCAGTTCACCAGATCGACCGTCTCCTTGGCTCCGAGGAAATGAAGCGAGGTGCCGATATCGGCTGGCGCGGTGGCGGCGGTCTGCACGAAATTCGGCTCGCTCGCGTCCGGCTTGCTGGCGATCGACCAGAAGACGCCGCGCGTCGACGCGTAGTCGGGCCGGGTCGCGTCATTGGGCAGGCCGAGATCGTCGGCGTCCTTGGCCGCCTGGAAGCGCGCCACGAGATCCCGGCGCCGCAGCGAACGCACCTGGTTGTCGGTGGTGTCCAGCACGCGCTTGAGCTGCGAGAACCAGTTCCAGTAGCCCGCGTTCGAAGCCAGCCACGGCGCGCCGGCATCGCTGACCAGCAGCCAGCGGCAGCGCTTCAGCGCCGGCTCGATACCGTGATTGTCGTAGACGCCGCCATCGGTGAGCACGGCGCGGGAAGGCGGCACCGGCGGACCGACGCTCAGGTCGAGCTTGTCGTTGCGCCACACGAACGGCTTAAGGTCGAGCCGGAGCGGCGACAGGAAAGGCGGGAAGGCCGAGGAGGCGGCGACCGCGGTCGCGACCGGCAGGTCGGCTTGGTACGCGACGCCGATGCGGTAGTCGGCAATGTAGCGCCGCGACAGGCGAAACAGCGAGCCGGTGCCGAGATTGCTGGAGCAGAACACGAACCAGGGCTTTTCCGGCAGGCTTTTCAGCATCGGCCTGGAGCCCTCGAACAGGTACCGCTCGTAGCAGGCGGCGACTTCTCGCGCCGCGCTCGAAAACGGGTTGAACAGGCCCTTGAAGATCGACGGCGCGTCGAGGAAGACCTGCGAGAATTTCAGTATCCTGTCGAGATAGATATCGAAGTTGGTGCCGACGCCGTCGACAAATTTGAAGCGCGGCCAAAGCACCGCCAGCAGCCCGGCGGCGATCGAGCCGCCCGAGACCGAGCTCACCATGTCGAGTTTTTCGAGCAATCCGGCCTCGTTCAGCCGGCCGAGCGCGCCTGCGTGGAACAGCATGGCGCGGTAGCCGCCGCCTGACAGGCAAAGGCCGAGATCGTAGCGCTCGACCTTGTCGTCCGTACCGTGCATGCCAACTGGCGATACCTCTGTGTCCGGCGCTGCCGTCTCACTGGGCATGAATGACTCCGATCGTTCGGCTGGGGCGGGCGGGTTTCAGCGCATAATCCAGCCTAGCGCGGCCGTTCTGGCAATTGGCGGGATCGCGGAACTTCGGCGTTGCAAAGCTTGAGGAACCCACCCCTCACAGCTCCTTCTCGGCCAATTCCCGGAACCCGTCCGGCACCGAGCGCGTGCCCTCCAGCGCCACGGTGCCATAGCCGACCGCTTCCTTGCCGAAGCGCTGGCGGATCTTGTCGATGGCGCGGTCGGCGCCGAAGCGGGCCAGCCCCTTGCGGCTGCCGGGCTTGAGCTTCTCATCCGCCAGGCCGAGCGGCAGTTCGAGCTGCAGCTCGGCATGCTCCTCCAGATGCGAGACCGAGATGGCGAGCAGCGAGATGTCCCGCTCGCCCGGATGGGCGGCCAGCACGCCGCGCACCAACTCCTCGGCGATCTCGGCCAGCATCGCGGTCGCCTGGATCGGCTGCTCCAGCGTCACCGAGCGGGTGACGGCGCGCAGATCGGCGAAGCGCACTCGCACCGTCACCGTGCGCCCCGGCCGGTCCTTGGCGCGCAGGCGGCTGGCGACACGGTCGGCCAGATGCAGGAGCGTCGGCACGAAGACACGCGGCAGGGCGGGCTTGCGACCCAGTGCCGACTGCGCGCCGGCGGAATGCGCGCGGCGATGCGTCTCCAGCCGGCGCGGATCGCGGTTCCAGGCCAGCGCCGCAAGCTTCTGGCCGGCGGCGTGGCCGATCAGCCGCTCCAGCGCGCCGCTATGCGTGCGCGCCAGTTGCCCGATGGTCTCGACACCGATCTCGGCGAGCCGCGCTTTCGTCGCCGGACCAACGCCCCACATCAGCGTGACAGGCAGATCGTGCAGGAAGGCCAGCTCGGTGCCGGGCTCGACCACCACCAGCCCGTCGGGCTTGGCCACCTGCGAGGCGATCTTGGCGAGATGCTTCGTCCGCGCCACGCCGATCGAGATCGGCAGGCCGAGTTCGGCCTTCACGCGCTGGCGGATTCTTCGCGCGATCTCGTCGGGCGGACCAAACAGGTGCGTGCAGCCGGCGACGTCGGCGAACGCCTCGTCGATCGAGATGCGCTCGACCACCGGCGTGAAATCGTCGAGCACCTTGATCGCTGCGTCGCCGAGGCGCTGGTACTCGGAAAAATGGCCGCCGACGAAGATGAGTTGCGGGCAGAGCTCGCGCGCCTTGCGGCCGGGCATGCCGCCGCGCACGCCAAACACCTTGGCCTCGTAGGATGCGGCCAGCACCACGCCGCCGCCGACGGCGATCGGCTTGCCGCGCAGCGACGGGTCGAGCAGTTGCTCGACCGAGGCGTAGAAGGCGTCGAGATCGGCATGCAGGATGGTGGCGGCCGCGGCGGTGTTCGTGGCGGCCATCGCGCGCTCCCATGGCCATTTGTGTGGCATTGCAGCATTAGCTGCGTCTATTGTAAGGGGAATTGGCAGAACATAAAGAGAACAAAAGAAGCTCTATGTCAAGCCGCCACGCTTGAACGTGCAAGTTTCCACAACCTGAAGATACAGCCACGTATAGAGCGCAGGTTGCACAATCGAAGATGTTGCCGCAGCGATAGAGGGGGCGCCACACGTGGCGACCCATTCTTCGCTTCTAGGGTGCCGTGGTCTATGCGAGACGACCCCTCCGGTCGCTTCTGCCGTCTTACCCTCGGGGGGTGACTATTTGCGCTATGCCGGCTTGGCGTATTGTTCGGCGCTCAGCACCTCGATGCACTGGAATGGCTGGTTGCCTTCCACCCAGGCGTCATGGCCGGGCGGAATGGTGTAGGAAGTGCCGGCCTCGAGGGTCTTTTGCGTGCCGTCGGTCATCCGCACGGTGATCGATCCAGACACGACATAGCCGACATGCGAGACCTGGCAGCTGTCGGTCTTGACCACCGGCTTCACGCATTCGGACCATTTCCAGCCCGGCTGCATGTTCATCCGCCCGAGCGTATACCCCGGCAGCCGCACGATTTCGACACGCGTCTTGGCGGGCGCGCGGACCTCGTCGGGATTGTTGTGCGATTTGGATTCGAGCTTTGTCACGTTCATTGCAACTTCGGCCATGGTTTCCTCCCATGAGTGAAGCGGAGCCTGACGTTGCGATCGTCGGCGACCGCTGTCTCATTCATACGCCTTATTATGAGAGATCGCTAATGCAGTTGAAGGCCACTCTCGGCCCTCGCGGATTTTTGCTGCTTCTTATCGGAAGTTAATGCGGGACCGGATTGTCCGGTGCTTTCCTGGCCTCGCGCTGGCACGGCGGTGGTTGAGGGACCATCCGTTCTCGCCCGAAAGGGAGAATTCGATGCAACCCTCGGCATGAATCAAGGCAACACCGCCATGACTTTCGCAATCTCCCATCAGCACGATCCCGAACTTGCTCCTGCGCTGGCCGTGCGCCGCGCCGGACGCAACGTCGTCGGGGGGAGAAGCTTTTGGGCGGGGATAATCAACAACCATCAGGAGGAAACCGATGCTTGATCAGGCCGTGAGAGGCTATTCCCGTTCGCCGGTCGTCACCGCCCGTCGTGGCCCGCCGGAGCTTCGCCAGTGCTGCGACAGCTATGTCTGCCCGGCCTGCAGCCAGGTCGTCGAACTGACGGATTATCGCCAGGTGCTATGGCATCAGCAGCTCGGCCATCAGCCGATGGATGCCGGCGACTGAATATCTATTTTGGACTGAATATCCATTCTGAATTTCGCGAATAATGCAATTTCGCGAACAATAATACTTGGGGCGGCTCGACGCCTGTTTAGGAAGCGGAGCCGATCCAAGAAACAGCCCGCGGTTCCCAAGAATACGCGGGCCCAAGCTGGAGTGGCGACACCAACGCCCTGCCGGGCAGCCGGTTGGATTCCGCCATCGTCAGCCACCGCTTGCCCGGGCCAGCGCGCTGGAGCCGGTGCCGGGGCAGCCAGCGCATCCGATGGCGTCTTGGTCGGCGCCGCGGGCGTTTCGACCTTGGGCGCCTCGATCTTGGGGGCATCGATCTTGACGTTCACGTCCTTCGATCCGACACCCCCGCCGACATCGATGATGCCGGTGAAGAACAGCACCCCGATGATCGCGATGATGGCAAGAACGATCGCGACAGCGGTTCCGCCGCCGCCACCGCCGCCCGTGTTTACAACTGTGGGTCCGTCGGCCATGGCTTCCTCTCCTTCGTCGATTTCGATTGCCGGGCAACGGCAACCGAAGCGATTGTTCCAGGCCTCGGGCGACGGTCTGGGGCGATGTTCAGACTGAAGTCTCACCCATCGAACGCAGAGGCCCGAGGCGCCGATTTTTAAGAAACAAGACGGGCGTCAATTCATTGGCTTGCAAGCCGCCGGACAAAGTCCCTTCATCGGCGGTCGACCACGGAGTGCCTGCCATTCCTGCGATGTGGCGGGCACTCCTTCCGCTGGAACGGCTCTTGGAGTTGCTGGCCATGCAGCCCGGCGAGATGATCGCAAACCTGTTTGCCACGTTGCTTCTGGGAGCTTTGATCGGCGGCGTCTTCCTGGTCTTCGGCAGGCCGCTCTGGCCGGAACGGCATGCCCAGATGGTGATCCTTCTGCCGATCGACACGATTGCCACCGGCTCGGTGCGCAAGACCTGCCTCGAGCCATGCCTGCCGGCCCGCTTCGATCTCAGGCTCGCGCCCGCCAGGCCGCCCGGTTAAGTGAGGCTCGGGAACCAGCCCGCGTCTCGCACCGTTGATTGAGTGAAGGGATGGCGCTGGCGGAGGCCGCCATGGATAATTTCGAACTCATCGATCTTCTGTGCGTCATCGACGCCTGCGCGAGCGACCGTTCTGCCGGGCGCCTCGTGCCGATGTCGAAGGCCGTCGAGGAACTGCGCGTGCTGACCGGCGATTTCGTCTCGTCGGATGAGGATGCGGCCAACGCCTTGACGCAGGTTGCGCTCGAGCGCGGTTGCGCGGTGCTCTTCGACGAGCAACCTGGCGCCGACATCGTCGCGGAAGTCTAGGGCAGCGGCCCGAGCTGCCAATTTCGGTCATGGTGATCCTTGCACGCCACGGCCGTGTTCTCGTCTCACTTCGCCAGGGTGATCATCCGTCCCGCATACATCTCGCGGTTCCCGAGTTCGGCCGTGCAGTCCGACTTTACGGCAGAGTTCCCCGTCATTGCGATAGTGTCGCCGACCAGCCGCAGGCAACCGCCCTGGGCGTTCATGTCCGAATTTCCGGCGTAGGTGATGGCTGCGTCCGGGGCGTAGATGAAGCCGTTCACCACCGAGCCGGATCCGCCGTTCAGCGTCAGCGCCTGCGTGTTGCCGTGCGCCTGGAAGATGGTGATGCCGGCATAAGGCCCGCTGGTCGGTGGCGAGAGGTTCACCTGCTCGTTGGCGTTGATGTAGAGCTGCGAGTTCTCCATCAGGAAGATCGTCACGCCCTGGCCGCTCAAGCTGCCGTTGCCGCCTGGCTTGATCGTGACGTTGCGCAGGATGTAGGTGCCCGGATTGAGGGTGATCTTCCCCGACAGGGTCTTGTCGCAATAGGTGCCCGGCGAGAGCGTCACCGTCTTGCCGTTGGGCACCGGCAGGCAGAGCGTGAAGGCGGGAGGAACGACGTCGGCCAGCGGATCGAACGAGGCATACTGGTTCTCGCGCGGCGCGCCGCAGGAAAGGGTGGCGCTGGGCGGCGTCAAGCCTTGGGTGCCGCCGACCGTCGAGACGCAGCCGGCGCCGACGACCGCGGAGCCACCCCGGTTTACGGCGTCGGCAGCGTCCGAATTGGCCGCGATCACGCAGCCCGTCATCGCCACATCGGTTGAGCCCTGCAGATTGACCGCGTCGTCGGCGTGCTGGTCGAGCGCGAGCACGCAGGCTTGCGCGCCCGGTTTGAGCTTGACCAAGGCGAAGCGCGTCGCCTGCCAGGCCGGCATGCCGCTGACGAAGGCCGGCCGGCTGATGCTCGACGACAGCGAAATGAAGTATGCGCTCGGGTCGCCGCTCGCGCCGGCCTGGAAGGCGGCGACGCTGCCCGATAGCTCCTGCGCGTCGGCGGCGCTCATATTGGCAGCGAAGAAGGTCTGGCCGAGTTGCTGCACGTCGCTCGCCGGCATGCTCGGCTGGTATTTCGTGCCGATCGCAAGGCCGGCCGCGTCCAGCGAGTTTTGCAACTGAGCGGCGTCGTCGCTGGTGCCGATCAGGTCGATGGAAGCTGCCAGGCCAAGCATCACCGGCACCATGGCGACCGCGGTCGCGATCGCGAAGTTGCCGCGCCTCGAAGCCCAAAAACGTGCAAACATGGAGCCCGTCCCTCGCCGTATATGCGAGAGTGATATGCATGCCGTCTCTACGAGCGATTTCCAAAAAAGATAAAATGCAGAAAATGCTAAAATATACGCATTTCCTGATACTTACACCTTAGGTCCGAAACTTGTTGGGCCTTAAGTCCTAGTGCTCGCGGCGCAAGATGGGGACAGCGGCCCGCTGCGGTCCTACCAGCGCAAGTCGAGCGAAATAATTAGGCATTCGTTCATACGGCAATGATGACGTCATGGCTGGGATAGTATGGGTGCGTTCGGCCATGGCCTTTTCGGGTCGGTTCTTCAGACAACTTTTTTCTCTGCTCGCCTCTCGACGCTTTTGTGAAGGCCAGAGCGGCAATGTCGCGACCATATTCGCGCTTACCCTGCCGATCGTCGTCGGCGGCGCGGGGCTCGGCGTCGAGACCTCCTATTGGTATTATTCGAGCCTGAAGCTGCAGGCGACGGCGGACACCGCCGCCTATGCCGGCGCGCTGGAAAAGATCCAGGGATCCGATACGGCGGCAATCACGGCGGCCGCAACCCAGTCGGCGACGGACAATGGCCTCGGCACCGGCACCATTGTCGTCAACACGCCGCCGGCGTCCGGGCCGAACACGGCCAAGAAGGCGGTCGAGGTCATCCTCAACCAGAACCTCGACCGCATATTCACCTCCATCTTTACGCAGACCAAGGTGCCGGAGCAGGCGCGGGCGGTGGCGTTGATCACCGATGGTGCCTATGCCTGCAATACGGCGCTCAATCCGTCGGCCTCGCAGGCGGTGAGCATTTCCGGCAACACCAGCCTCAAGCAGATCGGCTGCGTCATCAATGCGAATTCGATCGCCGCCGATGCCATCAAGGTGCAGGGCTCGGCGACCCTTCAGACCGACTGCCTGATTGCGGTTGGCGGCGTTTCGCTGAACAGCCCACCCACGATGGTCTGCAAGGCCCCGATCACCCAGGCCTTGCCTGCGTCCGATCCGTTTGCCAGTCTGCCGACGCCCGCGGCCAGCGGCTCTTGCCAGAAGATCAACGGCAACAAGACAACGCAAACGATCCAGCCCGGGACCTACTGCAGCGGCATGAACCTCAACGGCAATGTCACGCTTTCTCCCGGCGTCTATGTCGTTCAGGGCGACGTGAAGATCAATGCGGGGGCCGTCATCCAGGGCAGTGGCGTTACGATCTACATGTCCGGCAGCAGCACCGTCGGCATGAACGGCAACGCCACCGTGACGTTGAGCGCGCCAACGTCCGGCATCTATTCCGGCGTGCTGTTCTACGGCGACAGGACGGGAACGGCGGCGCAGAGCACCTTCAACGGCACCGCGGACTCGCTTTTGACAGGTGCCATCTATTTCCCCAGGCAGCAGGTCAGCTACCTCGGCAACTTCTCGGGGACCGGCGGGTGCACGCGGGTCGTCGCGGACACGATCCAGTGGTCAGGCAGTACGACCATCAAGCAGGACTGCACCAGCCTTGGAATGAAGAACATTCCGGCTGCTCAAACCGTGCAGATCGTCGAGTAGTGCCCATGGGGCTACCTGCAATCCGTTTTAGTAGGGACCGCGCCGGCATCGCCGCGGTGGAGCTCGCGATGGTGATGCCGGTACTGTGCGCCGCTCTTCTCGGCGTCACGGACGGCTGGTCCTATGTCACCAGTTCGCTGGCGATGCGGGCAGGCGTGAAGACGGCGGCGAACTTTGTGATGGCTGGCGCCACCGACGACAACGCCATCCAGGCAGCGGCGCTGGCAAGTTGGGAACAGAAACCGGCCGATGCCGCCGTTGCGATAAACCGCGTCTACCAGTGCGGAACGACCGTGGTCACGTCGACCACCATCTGCAGCGGACCGAAAGTGCCGTCGATCTTCGTCCAGATCCAGGCATCGGGCACCTGGACGCCGCCTTTCACCTTCGGCCCCTACCCAGGCAACACCGCGATCGGCCATCTGCAGGTGGTCCGTGTCCGCTAAGGCAATTCCACACAAACAAATGCTTCGGGCATTTGCCGGCGATGCATCCGCCGGCGCCGGCATCGAGTTCGCGCTGGTTGCGCCTTTCCTCATCATGCTTCTGTTCGGCATCTTCGCCTTCGGCTGGTCGATGAACAACGCATCCAGCGTGCGCTATGCGCTGGAAGCGTCCGCGCGCTCGCTGCAGCTCAACAACACGCTGACGCAGGCCGACATCCAGGCCGTCGCCACGCAGAAGCTCAAGGCGCTTGGCCTGCATGATGTCAACGTCACCATCACCACAGACCCGGCGAGCGGCGGCTTCCGCATGGCGCACGTCAACGCCAGCTATGCCTTCGTCATCAGCTTCCCCTATTTCAGCAACTACCCGATCAGCTACACGACCTCGGTGACCGTGCCGCTGGTCGGCGGCTAGAAGAGAGGTCATGGCTGCGCTCCTGAAGTGGATACAGCGAGTCCCCGGCATTCCTGGCGGGCGTCTCCCGTTGCAAGCCAGCACGGCGCCGGCGCAGTGCATCATTGGAGCTTTGGACCATAGTCTGGCGGGATCAGGGCCCTCTTTGTTCCAAACGGCCCAGAGATGCTCAGCCCATTGTATTTCCATTAAATTTCAATGGGTTAACGCAATATGCCGCGACGATTATTGTGCAGCGCAGGCCTTGCTCTCATTTTGCAACTGCAATTGCCTAAAGTTTATCCGACGCCATTAGGGAATTCTCATAAGAGGCTGCCTAGCGGTTGGGCCATGAAGAAGATTCATCTGCGGAGAAGCACAATGACAATGCGCAAAACACTTCTGGCATCCCTTGCCGTCCTGGCGCTCGCGGCGGCTCCCGCGCTTGCCGGCGCGGGCGGCAATGGCGGCGGTAACGGCAATGGCCATGGCGGCGGCAACGGCAATGGCGGCAACGGAAACGGCGGCGGCAATTCCGGTGGCAACGGCAACAGCGGCGCCTCGCATGGCAAGTCGGCCTCGGCTCCGGGCCACACCAAGGGCACCGACGACACCGCGTCGGACGTTTCTTCGACCGACGACACGGCGACCGATGACACGACCACGGCCGCGACGCCGAAGGAAAAGAACATCCACTCCAAGCTCGGCCGGCTGAATTCGCTGCAGCGCAGTGCCCAGGCCTACGCGCATTCCAAGAGCAAGAACTTCGCCGGCGTCCAGGCTTACGCGTCGCAGGCCGCGGCGGCCAAGAACGCGCAGGCCGCGGTCGACGCTGCGACCCAGGCCGTGGCCGACGCCCTGGACGCGCAAGCCGCGCTGACTGCGAAAGCTACCGACCCGACGACCCCGGCCGATCAGGTTCCAACCCAGCAGCAACTCGATGATGCGCAAGCCGCGGTGGATGCGGCCAACGCGGCGCTCACCGCCGCCACGACCGCGGCTGGAAACACCGTCGCCCCCACCGATCAGTCGTTGGATGCGGCCCTTGCCGACATGGCCAACAAGCCGGTCGACGCCGACGTCACCGCCTGGGCCAAGGATACGCTGGCGAGCAAGATCGACGCCGAAGCCGCCGCCACGGCGACGACAACGACGACAACCCCATAAGGCCGGGCGAACCGACCAGAGGGCGAACGAAGACGCCGCCGGCCTTGGCTGGCGGCGGTTCGTTTGCGATTGGCTTTGGCGCGGCAAAGGCGGGCCAAATGCGGCGGCGCGTCGGACCTCAGTCGCCTTGCAATCGATGACACGCAGCGCCTATGTCACCGACGCGCTCCCTGTTCTTGCCCCCCTTGGCGCATGGCTTGGACTCCGCTGCCCCCCGGTGGAACCGAGCCCAGATACAGGGAGTCGAGGAGACGACAGTCGATTCCTCCGGGATGTAGCTGCTCCTTCATCGAGCCCGCCGCTGGTTCAGGCGCCAGTAGGCGGGCTTTCGATGGGCGACGCCAGGCTGGCTCAATCAGCGTGATTGAGCAGGCGGGTGGCGTCGGGACGATCCTGGCCGTGTTTAGTCCCGGCGTGGTCGATGCCATCGACCGTGATCGCGAATGTTCCGTTCTCGGTCCTGCCGATAAAACCCTTCGCCTTGAGATACCACAGATGAAACTCCAGGTGCTCGCGAGGGCAGCCCGACAGGCGTTCGAGCTCTTCATCACCGATGCCCGGACTGTTGACGTCCCGCCGCCGCCTCACATAGAGAAGCGACAGCAGATTGGCCTGGATGACGGAATCCCTCTCCATGCCACCACCGTCTCGCGCTCCCTCCGCAAGCTCGTGACGAAGGCCCAGATGTTCGCGATAAAGGATGTCGTACTGGGCCCGTTTTACCGGATCCCGCAGTGCATTGTGGGCTTCGACGATCTCGCTGAAGCGCGATTCATTGCCGGTTTCCCGATTGTCGGGATGGTAACGCATGGCAAAATAGCGGAAAATCCGCTCGATTGTTTCAGAATTGGCGTTCGGGCTTATTTCCAGAATTTCGTAGTAGTCGATGAACATGTAATTGTGCTTCCGAAATCACGGAAACCACTCCCCAGGGCACAGCATTGCTCAAACGCCGCGCGCATGCAAGGCGCCGGGCCAGGCTTTGAACAGCTATGGGCCGGGCAGGGCGCCCGCCATACGAAACCGTAAGATTGCAGCCACAATTGCGGGAGGTTTCGAGCCAAAATTTGGCCATCGTCTTTTCGCCTATACAGTAACACGGAGGCGTGGAACGCCTTCATATTCAGGGGAATGGATGTGCATGGAAAACAGACGAGGATATTCAGTCTATCAAATCGCGCTGCACTGGTTGATAGCCGTGTTCGTTTTATTTCAGCTTTTCTTCGGCGAGAGCATGACGACCGTCGTGGACGCTGTTGAAAACGGACAACCTGTATCTACAACAGACCAGGCGCTCGGATCCGCTCACTACTGGGCCGGCCTGGCCATCCTTGCGCTCGTGCTTCTTCGCTTGGTTCTCAGGCTCGCATCCGGCGCGACGGCGTCTGCCAACCGGGGGCCGAGATGGATGCAACTCGCCGCGCATGCATTGCACGGTTTGTTCTATATGCTGTTGTTGGCGACGCCGGTAGCGGGGCTTCTGGCATTCTATGTGGGCGATCCCTGGGGCGACATTCATTCGCTTGCCAAGCCCGCGTTAATCGTGCTGATCGCCGCCCACGCCCTTGCCGCGCTGTACCATCAGTTCTGGCTGAGGGACGGGACGCTGAAGCGCATGCTTTCGCCCGCTGGTTAGAAGAGCGGACGTCCCGGAAAACCTTACCGGATCAGTCCACTATCCCTATGGAATAAACCTCAGCCTCTGCTACATTAGCTCAGTTCGGAATTCAGGTGGCAACCTGAATGGGGGCCGACCTCAAGCCCGGCTCCCTTTTTTGGCTCGCCTCGAAGGAGGCGAGCCATTTTTTGGAAGGCCACCACCGGCCTGACGGGCAACCTCGCGAGGCTTTCGCCCGAAGGCCGCACCGCCCTAAAGTGCGTCGCGATGAAACGGATTCAGGCGACGCGCTTTAAATCTTTGTTTTGATGCATGTCGTGATCCCAAAACCGCTGCGCACTTTTGGGCGACATGCATTGGGTGTGTGATAGCTAATAAGGCTTGCAAGATGTAGACTTGAGTCGGGTTTACAACGGCATTGGGAAGGACAAGCAGAATGCCACGGATATCGGAACTCTTCTTCAAGACGGCCATCATCTTTTTCCTGCTGGGCATCGCCATCGGCATCAAGATGGGCATTTCGGGCGATCACGGAGCCTTCCCGGCGCATGCGCATTTCAATCTCCTGGGCTGGGTCACCAGCGCCATCTTCGGCGGCTACTATGCGCTCAATCCGGCCAAGGCCGAAAAGCGTCTCGCCATGATCCATTACGGCCTCTACACGCTTGGCCTGGTGGTGATGCTGCCGCCGCTTTATCTGAAATACGCCTACGGAATGGACGCCGTCGAGCCGATACTGGGTATTGGTTCGCTGATCGTCGCCGCGGGCGTGCTGGTCTTTGCCTATACGGTGTTCTCGCCCGCCCAGCCGGTGCGCTCCGCCACGGCTGCCACGGCGCGCTAGACTGCCAGTAAAGCAGGGGCTTCACGCCGACGCCTCCAAAGACGCTGCAAGCCGGGCCATTGCGTTGCGCCGCACCAGCTTAGCTTAAGGGGCGGCCAACTGGCGGCGATGCAAACTGATTGCGCCTCGGAACCAAACCGAGGCGTAAGCCTGGCTCGTGCATTCGAACAGAGGAATGCAGCGTGCCGGACTATTCAGTGAGGCGGTTTGCCGGCGAGAGAAAGGATCACCGCGGGATTGATGCCGCTGACGCGGTTAAGGCAGCAGCCTCGGGAACAGCAGCGAGATGAGAGCGTGGATGATGCCGTCGCGCTCGAATGGACCGGGCATTTCGGCCGGCGCCGGATTGGTGTCTGCCTTGCTTTCGTCGATCTCGCGGCTTTCACCGTGCACGAGCCAAAGCACCGCCACGAAGTAGCCGGCCTGCAACACCACGGCCGCCAGAAATGCCCAGCCAATCGCCATCCAGATCGATCCCGTGGAAGTGTAAGTCCAACCGAGGATCACCAGAAGCGTTGCCACCATTCCCACAAGAAACTGCGGAAAATACATTTGCCCAATCGAGCGCCGTGACCATGTCCGGTCATCGACGATCTCGCCCATATCTCTACCCGTCATGACCCATGCACCTTTTCCGGTAGGACCGCAAGCTTGAACGGCTTGCCGGCGGCCCCATCGCCCTTTCGTCCAATCCAACAGGGACCACCGACGCAGGACTTCTGGTGACAACTGGGAATTCCGCCACATCGTTCCCGGCGCACTGACATTCAAGAAGCACCTAATGGATCGCGGGCGCCTGACGGAAAGCCCGGCACCGTCTGGAGTCCTCTTCGGCCCGCAAAAAAGGCCCGCCACATCGGCGGACCTTTGATCGTCATGCGGTTCTGGGTCAGGTCAGGACAAGCACGATCTTGTAGGTGTCCGGGTCGACTATGACGATGCGTCCGTCGGCGAGCACGAAATACTCGTAGGACTCGTAGGCAGGCACGATCTTGACGATGCGGGCCGGCAGACGGTGCAGGCGCACCTTATGACGTGGCACCTCGACGCCGACCGAGATGTCGAAGCTGACGTCGCGAACCGGCTCGACCTTGGTCTCGTGGATGATCTGCGTGACCTGCGTCCTCTGCTCCACCGTCACGTTATTGATCGAGGCCGTCTTGTTCTGGTCGGTCTCGACGTTGGTGTTGCCCTGAGCGTTCTGCTCGGTGTTCGTTCCGGTCTTGCCCTGGGCGTTCTGCTGGGTCTGCATCTTGGTAGTGCCGCCCTGAGCATTCTGCTCGGTGGTAGTGCCGGCCTTGCCCTGAGCCTGCTGATCGGTCTGGATCTTGGTCTTGTTCTGGGCATTCTGCTCGGTGGTGGTTCCGGTCTTGCCTTGAGCGTTCTGCTCGGTCTGCATCTTGGTGTTGCCCTGGGCGTTCTGCTCGGTCGTGCCAGCCTTGCCCTGGGCCTGCTGCTTCTTCTTCTTCAGCTGTGTATTGTCCTGGGCGTTCTGGTCGGTGTTGGCGCCGGCCTGACCCTGGGCCTGCTCACCGGTCTTCATCTGGGTCTTGCCCTGAGCCTGCTCCTGGGTGTTGGCGCCGGCCTTGCCCTGAGCGTTCATCTCGGTTTTGGATTTCATCTCGCCCTGCGCCTGACCGCCGGCCTTGCCGCCCTTCTGACAATCGGCCTGGCCTTGGGCGCAGTTGTTGTCGCCGCTGGGCTGTACGGACTCAGTCTGTGCCATCGCAGCGCCACAACCGACGCTGAGCGCGATCATGCTCGTGATAAGCAGATGATGTTTCATTGGATTTCTCCTCGGAAAAGTCGGTCCCTTCGTTTTTGGTAAACCCGGCCCGAAACGCATTGTTCCGAAATTGTTGCGGCGGGCGCCGGGGCGTTTTCGCGAGGAGCGGCAGCCGTAATTTTTGCACGCGGAAGCCCCAATTTTGCAGGAACAAAGGCCAATTTTTGCAGGAACAAGGATTGGCCAATGGCGTTAGGACAGTGCCGACCGGGCTGTGGGAGATCGCAGGCGCAGCATTGGAGGCGATTTGATCCACAAGGAGTGACGACCTATGAAAATGCACCTCACCACCGCCGCCGCGGGCCTGCTGCTTCTCGCCGGTGCCGGCGCCGTAGCCGCGCAGGATGTCGTGATCGAACCCGAGCAGGAAACCGTCATCAAGGAATATGTGCACAAGCAGCCGCTGGCCTCGGTCGAGGTTCCCGGCGTCAAACTCAGCGTCGGCAGCGTTCTTCCCGACACCGTCGAGCTGCATGAGGTTCCGAACGTTAAATACCGCTACGTTGTCGTGGACAACCAGACGGTCGTCGTCGACCCTGGCACGCGCAAGATCGTCAAGGTCCTCCAGTAAATCTATTCGCAACTGAGCACGGCTCGCCGCCTAGGCGGCGAGCCGTTAATCAATTCGTTACCATATCCTAATGGAACCTTCGTCCCGCTCTTCAGTTAGCGGCTCTGGGTCTGCCCTGTCTCAGAGACAACACAAAGCGACGGCAGGGTGGAGATTCGGGCGGTGGCGAACAGGTACGGGCGGGGTGAGGAGGACTGACCAACATGTCGAATCGAGAAATCGGAACATCCCGTTCGCTCGGGATGCGGGTCGCCGATCTCAGAGCCAGGATGCGGGACGCCCGGATCACCGAGCATGAGATGAAGACCTTCCAGAAGGTCGCCGCCATCATGGGGGGCGCCGAAGGCTCCCTACGCATAGACGCGGACGATCTGATCGCCGCGTCCTTCGTTACCGAGGCGCTGGGTGAATCGACGCCGCACTGACAGCGCCCAACAGCCGAAAATCACCGGTAATCCAGTCGACCGCCAGCCGGCGAGGCGGCGGTCATTAGGCAACGGGCCAGGCGGCGCGCGGCAGCTCCGAGATATGCCGCCTAAAACTTGCAAGCAAGGCCGGCGCGCACGGCGCTTGGCTGCCGTCGTCGGGCTCATTGTAACTTCGTAGTCCTGGTCCCGTGACGCTATCGAAGTCCGTATTCCGCGCGTGCAATCCCAGTTCGATATGAAGGCGTGCTTGGTGTCGGCGCCAGGGAAAACGGCGCCAGGGAAAAGCCGAGGCGCCTGCGAGAGGCTTATCCCGGCAGGTGTGCCCGGCTTTCACGGACCCGATTGCGCCTGACCTTGGCTTCGCGCAGCACCGCAACCGGATCGGCGCCGGTCCACTCGATACCCGCCTTTCTCGCGAAGACCAGGAATGCCTGCCGCGCCTTGTCGAGATCGATCTCTCCGGCCCGCGCGGCCTCGCAGGCCCGCACCGCCATGTTATAGCTCCCGCCCCGCGAGACTGCTGGCCATTCCTTGAGAAAGTTCTGCATCGCGGTGAGCGAGGCGATCTCGCGCTTGAAGCCGGCGCCGACAGCGATCGCCACCGGGGTTGCAAATTCGATGTCACTTCTGATGGAACCTTCTCGCATGATGCCGCCGCCCTATGGATTTCAAAGCCTTGGGGATTCAAAGCCTTCCAATGCGGAGCCAATGCGAAGGTTCCGCCAGATCAATTAGTCGTCGCTGACGGAACAACACCTTGCCGAACGGCGTTTGCCCCGGGAGCTCCCAGTTCGACCTGTCCGTGTTTCCGCTCCCGCGGAGGCATGCGGAGCTCGCCAACGCAACAGGAGAGAAACGATGAAAACCACCTTCATTCCAGCTGTCGCCGGCCTGGCTCTGATGGCCGGCATCGGCATCGCGGCCGCGGACGAGGTGATCGTCACGCCCGAGCAGCAGACCGTGGTCAGGGAATATGTCCACAAGCATCCGGTCGCCTCGGTCAACGTGCTCGGCCTTGAGCTCGGCATCGGTTCGACTGTGCCTGACACGGTAGAGCTGCAGTCGGTACCCGACGTGCAGTATCGTTATGCGGTCGTCAATGACCACACGGTGCTGATCGATCCCGGCACGCGCCGCGTCGTTCAGGTGATCCAGTAACGCCTGGCGGATTGGAGCCCGATGCTGCTCCCGATGCATCGGGGAAGGATCGGGCTCTTCTCGCATCCGAGCATATCGCCTAAAGTGAGCAACGGTTTGGGAGGCAACGAACGAAAGGAGTCGTTGCCATGCATCATCCACACGTCGAATCACCAGATATCGCCCGGCAGGTCGACAGACTGCTGGCCGAACGCGGCGATGGGCTGCTGTCGATCAGGCAGGCGGTCGCGCTGCTGCGCGAGCGAACCGGAACCGAGCGTTCCGACGCCGACTTGGCCGGACTGATTGCCAAGAAGGCTGCATATCTCGGCATTGTGGTGCTTTCCGACGACCGGTGAGCCATCACCCGATCTTGCTTCAAGAAGTGTTCGCGCACCGCTTCTACACCCAAGACGCCGCGCGAAAATTCGGCTAATGTTCGCGCCGGGGAACCGTCCCAACCTTAGGAGGCGACAGTGACGGACGACAGGCACGAACGCATTCGCCAGCGGGCGCACGAGATCTGGGAACAGGCCGGCCGTCCCGAAGGCTCGCATATGGAGCACTGGGACCAGGCCACGGCTGAGGTCGATGCCACGGGCAAGCCGAAGGCGAAGGGCCCGAAGAAGACCGCCGCCGCCAAGGTCGAGAAGCCGAAAGCCGCGAAGGTTGAAAAGCCGGCCAAGGCGAAGGCGACCAAGCTCAAAGCCAAGGGCTGAGCCATTTCGGCGACCAATTGGCCGCACCCCCCCGTTTTGATCTTTGCGGCAAGGTGAGGCGCGGCCGCGCCTTTTGACGATTCACGGCCGAGCACCGGCCTGCCAAATAGCCTTAGAAGTAGCGACTGCTAATATTAGCGATATTTAATAGATAGACTTTGGGTCGACAGGAATTTACCGATTATCTCAGGTCATCCCTGTGTCATCCCGGCAATACGGAGTCTTTCTGTTTCAATCGTCCCAGTAAAAGTCAGATTTTGATCAGACCAGCCGGTTGACTCGTCGTCCTTTATCATGCGCTTTTCCCGTCCTGGCTTCAACTTGGGGATTGGCTAATGCAGGGTATCAACCGTTTCATTTCATTAGCATTTCTGGCCGCGGCAAGCGGCTTTTCGGTGTCGGCGCTGGCGGCGCCGCCGGTCGAGTATGTCAAGGTGTGCACGTCCTATGGCGCGCGATACTACTACAGCCCCGGTACCGACACCTGCATCAATGCCAATACCGGCGAGACGCGCCGCGCGATCGAAAATGGCGTGGTTGACGGCAAGACGGCGCTGGCGAGCAAGGTCGACGACATCGATGGCCGCGTCCAGCGCGCCTTCGAAAGCGCTTCCGTGGCCACGGCATTGAGCAGCCCGGATCTGGTGCAGGGCGAGCATTTCGGCGTGCGCGTCAACTGGGGCAATGCCGGCCAGTCCAACGCCATGGGCATCACCGGCGCGGCCGTGCTCGGCGAGGGCTTCATGTCCGGCGGCAAGGGCCGGCTGGCCGGTGCAGCGGGCATCGGTTTCTCCGGCAAGACGGTCGGCGGCAATGCCGGCCTGCAACTCACCTGGTAAGCGCGGCCGGGGGGCATCATGTTCAGATATCTTCTTGCGCCGGCGATCCTCGTCGCAGCAACGCTCTTCGCGGCACCATCTCAGGCCGCGGTCGCTATCTTACTTAAGATCTGCTCGAGCTATGGGCCTAACTACTACTACAGTCCGGGCACTGACACTTGCATCAACGCCGACACCGGCGTCACCAAGCGGGAAGTCAATGACGGCGCGGACGGAACCACCACCGTCACCGGCAAGACGGCGCTCGCCAGCCAGGTCGACGATATCGACAATCGCATCACCCGCGCTTTCCAGAACGCCTCGATCTCGGCCGCTCTTTCGGCGCCCGACCTCGTCCAGGGCGAGCATTTTGGCCTGCGCGTCAACTGGGGCAATGCAGGCGATGCCAATGCCTTCGGCATCACCGGTGCCGCGGTTCTGAGCGAAGGCTTCGCCCATGGCGGCCGCCTGACCGGCACGCTCGGCATCGCCTTCGCCGGCAACCAGGTCGGCGGCAATGCCGGGCTGCAGTTCAGCTGGTAGGGGACGAACCGCTACCGCCCCGCTTGCTTCCTGGCGTAGAGGGCGACCGCGCCGAGGAAGGCAAGCGCGGCGGTATCGCAGGCGGCCCGCGACGGCCACGGACCCTTGGCGAAAAGGACCGCGTCCGCGACCGGGACCGTCAGCCCGTGCTTTCTGGCGAATAGGGCAACTTCGTAGGGCTGATCGTCAGGTCGTGCGCCGATGTCGATTTGCTGTTCCATCAAACGTATTCCTCCCTGGTATGCGGCTATGCCCTTCCTTCGCCCGGGAGAATTAACGCCCGGCCGCTCGCCCGCGTCCACCAATTGGCGATTGTGTGAAACGATGCATTTCTCGAGGTGTGGAGCCGAAGGTTGCAGAGGGCCGCCTGAGTTCCGCGGACAACCGTCTTCGCCGCGTAATTCGCGCCCCTGCCGGCCTATCAGGTTCTTCCGACGGGTCTCACCACGCATCGCTCGACATCGCAAACCTCACCCCCGCCGCGATCATCGCGCTTTCGCATTCGCTGATCAGCCTGAGATTGCGCAGATACCGCGCCACCGTCTCCGCCAGCCAGGCCGCGCAGGCTTCGACATAGGCGCGGCCATGCACCAACCTGCCGGTCGAAAGCCGCTCCTCCTTCTCGGCGATCACCTTCAGATATTGCCGGATGAAGCGGATGTCGTCGGCGATGTCCTGGCTAGCAATGCGCCAGGCGCCTGCGAGGCGCTCGCGCTCGCGGAGCGGCAGTGGCGACAGCAAAGGGCGGGAGAGGTCGGCAAAAGCGGCGTGGTTCGCGGTGTTCAAGCAAATTCCCTCAAAAGAAGGGAAATATCGTACTTTATGTACGAAAAACAGTCAAGCGAGATTCGTACAATTTGAACGATTCGCTTCTGCATCTCTTAGAGGGAGATGAGGCGCCCGGCCCGATTGCTCTCGCAAAAAAAGCTTTCCGATTCGCTCAACCGGTGCTTTAACGCCCGTATCCACAGGGGTGCTCCGTACGGTCGGGGCTGAGATGGGGGCGGCAAGCCTCCGGACCCTAAAGCTGATCTGGATAATACCAGCGGAGCGAGGCGGGCCATGTTTTCCGGCGCACAGATTTCCCTATATCCGATGGCTGACGATTTCGTCGGCGTCATCCTTGGCGCGCTCGGCGCGCTCGAACCCTACCGCGACAGGCTGAGGATCGAGACCGACGACATCTCGACGCTGCTGGTCGGGCCGCCCGAAGTGCTGTTCCCGGCGATGCGCGACCTGTTCGTGGCGGCGGCGAGAAGCGGCAGGCACTGCGTGCTGTCGGCCGCCGTCTCGCGCGGCTGCCCCGGCGAACCGGACGACCCGATCTGCCGCTCCGATGAGATCGGCGGCCCGGCGATCCCGCTCGACGAACGCAAGCTCGCCGCGCTCGGCGCGGTGCAGGCGACGCCGTCCGCGGACCAGCCGGTGGCGGCGCAATTCTCGCTCTATGTGATGGGCACCGGTGACCACATGGACGAGATCTGCGGCTGCATCGATTTCCTGAAAAACTCCGGTGTCTTCGAGCGCTCGAAGCATTTCTGCACCAAGCTGCGCGGCGATGCCGGCGCGGTGTTCGCCACGCTGAACGAAGCCTTCTGCCGCTTCGGGCCGAGTGCGGGGCATGTGACGCTCGACATCACCATCTCGGCAAACAGCCCGACCGCGGTTTGAGCCCGCGGTTCAAGCTGTCGAGGAGATTGTCGTGGTTGTTTGGTACGATCCATCCGGGGGAAGTGTCCCCAATCCTACTTCGCAAGTAGGGCATACGTCGGCGACTGGCGAAGCCCGTCGCGACAGCCAATCTCCCCCCTTGAGGGGGAGATCAGCCTTCACCACGGCCTGCGCCAAAGCTGCCCCTGCTGCCCTCGCTTTCGCCCTTCTCCTCATCGCCTGGGAGCTCTACGCCCGGCTCGGCGGCATCGCGCCCACTGTCCTGCCCGCACCCTCCCGCGTCCTGCAGCAGGCCTGGGAGAACCGAGCGGCACTGGCGCAAAACACGGCTCCCACCATCCGCGCCACGCTGGCCGGTTTTGCCTGTTCGCTCCTCGCTGCCTTCATCCTCTCCGCGCTGGTCGATTTCCGGCCCCGCTTGCGCCGCGCGCTGTTTCCGCTGCTGATTGCCAGCCAGACCTTGCCGCTGGTGGCGATCGCGCCGCTCGTTGTCCTTTGGTTCGGCTTCGGGCTCTTGCCAAAAATCCTGCTGGTGGCTTTGGTCACTTTTTTCCCGATGATGGTGGCGCTGGTCGAGGGCTATACCGCCACGAGCACGGAAATCGGTCAGATGCTCGCCGCCATGGGGGCAGGGCGCTGGCGCATTTTCTGGCTGGCGCGGCTGCCCTCGGCGCTGCCCTATTTCTTCGCCGGCTTGCGCATCTCCATCACCTATGCCGTGGTCGGCGCGATCTTTGCCGAATATGCGGGTGCCGCGAAAGGGCTGGGCATCTACATGCTCGGCGCCAAGAACAATTTTCGGCCCGACCTGGTGCTCGCCGCCGTCGGCGTCAGCTCGGTTTTGACGCTCGTTCTGTTCGGACTTGCCGTGCTGGTGCAGCGCCTCGCCATGCCCTGGGAAAATGCAAGGAGCGAGAGGGCGGGGCGCGAGGGCAGGTCCGAGCCTTCGAATGAGGATCGGCCATGACCCGCCTCGAGCTCCGCAACGTCCGCAAAAACTTCGGCCCGCTCGAGGTTCTGGCCGGTATTTCGCTGCGTGTCGGCGCGGGCGAGTTCGTCTCGATCCTCGGCCCCTCCGGCGCCGGCAAGTCGACGCTGTTCCAACTGCTCACCGGCGCCCTCAAGGGCGAGGGCGAGATGCGCTTCGACGGCGCGCCGCTCGACAACACCCGCTTCGCCTTCATGCCGCAGCGCGACGCGCTGATGCCGTGGCGGCGCGTCATCGACAATGCGACGCTGGGCCTGGAAGTGCAGGGCGTGAAGCGCCGGGTCGCGCGGCAACGTGTGGCGCCGCTGTTCGCCGAGTTCGGCCTCGCTGGCTTCGAGCGCGCCTGGCCGTCCGAGCTTTCCGGCGGCATGCGCCAGCGAGCGGCGCTCCTGCGCACCGTGGTGCAAGAACGCGACATGCTGCTGCTCGACGAGCCTTTTGGCGCCCTCGATGCGCTGACCCGCGCCGCCATGCAACGCTGGCTGGAGACGATGTGGGAGAGCCATCGCTGGACGGCGATGCTGATCACCCACGAAGTGCGCGAAGCAGTGCTTCTGTCCGACCGCATCTATGTGCTGTCGGCGCGGCCCGCGCGCGTCGTACGCGAGATCGCGGTGCCGCTGCCGCGCCCGCGCACCCAGAGTGCCGCACTTGCCCGTGAGGCGGCCGCGATCGAAGCCGGCATCCTCGACACCCTGCTTGGCCAGCCGCCGACCCGAATTCCCCGATCATCCGATGGAGAGACGAAATGACTGACCTGACCCGCCGCCAGGCGCTGTTTCTGGCTCTGGCCGCCGGCCTGCCGCTCGCAGGGGCCGTCTCACGCGCCCGGGCCGCCGCGCAAAAAATCACCGTAGCGCTCGACTGGACCGTCAACACCAACCACATCGGCCTGTTCGTCGCCCGCGACAAAGGCTTCTATCGCGACGCCGGATTGGAGGTGGAAATCCTGCCCTACGGCGACACCGGCTCGGGCACGCTGGTCGCCAATCGTGTCGCCGATTTCGGCGTTTCCGGTTCGCTCGGCCTGTTGACCCAGAAGAGCGCGGGCGCCGACCTGAAGGCCGTCTACGCCGTCGTCCAGTCCGAGACCGGCCGCGTCGTCTTCAACGCCGACCGCGCCGCGATCACGAGCCCCAAGAATCTCGATGGCCTGACTTATGGCGGCTTCGGCAGCGCCTGGGAAAACGCGCTGATCTCCACCATCATCCGCCATGACGGCGGCAAGGGCGTCTTCAACACGGTGACGCTCGGCACCTCGGCCTACGAGGCTTTAGCCAACGGCGCGGTCGACTTCACGCTGGAGGTCTCGACCTGGGAAGGCGTCGAGGCGGAGCTCAAAGGCCTGAAGCAGCGCAGCTTCCGCTACGCGGACTATGGCGTGCCGGACGAGCACACCACGCTGATCGTCTCCAGCAACGCCTTCCTCGCGGCCAACCGACAAGCGGCTGCGGCCTTCGTGCAGTCGACACGGCGCCTTCGCAGTCGACCACGCGAAAGAGGCGGGCGACCTGTTGATCGCGGCCAACAAGGACACGCTGACAAATCCGGCGCTGGTATACGCCTCGCTGCAGGCGCTGAACGATGCCCACTTTCTGAAGAGCGCGACCGGCGCCATCGGCACGATGGAGAAGGCAAAGATGGAGGCGATGGGCGGCTATCTGTTTGCCTCGGGGATACTCCTCGATGGCGACGGCAAAGCGCTGAAGGAGAAGCCGAATTTGGCGACTTATTTCAAGAATGAGTTTTTGGGGTAGGGGACGTCGAAACCGCCAATTTCCCCGGCGGGGAGGTTGGCTGTGCGGCGGCCGGTGCCAATCGCCAACGCATGCTGTTCGGTCTATTTCGCCCCAAGACCGTCAGCCGTCTTCAGGTCGGCCTCCGCGCGTTCGCGGTTGCCTTTGGCCTTCCACGACCTGCTTCGGGCGTTGTAGAAATCGGCGGATTTCTGATTGAGCGCGATCGCCTGGTCGTAGTCGACAATGGCCTGGTCGTGATCACCCTTATGCGCCCAGGCGAGGCCCAGCGCGTAGTAGGCATCGGCCATTTTCGGATCCAGATCCACGGCCCGAGCGTAGTCGGCGATGGCGCGGTCGTCGTCGCCCTTGAATGACCAGGCGACGCCTCGGCTATAGTAAGCGTGGACATCGCCGCCTGTCGGGTCGACGCCCATTCCCTGCGTAAAGTCGGCGATGGCGCGATCGTAATTGCCGCTCTGTCCCCAGGCCTCGCCCCGGGCGTAATAGGTGGCGGCTTGTTTCGGGTCGATATTAATCGCACGATTGTAGTCGGCGATTGCGCGCTCGTATTTGCCCGTGGATGCCCAGGCTGCGCCTCTGTTCTGGTAAGCTTCGACGCCGTCGAAACCTAGGCTGATTGCCTGGCCGAAATCGGCGATAGCCAGGTTGACGTCACCCTTTCTCCACCAGAAAATGCCGCGATTGTAAAAGGCGGTGGCATATTCTGGATTCATATCTATCGCATCGTCGCTGTCGGCGATGGCGCGGTCGTAATCACCTTTTGCCGCCCAGGCATAGGCGCGCTTGAAATAAGCTATCGCGCGTTGGTCGGTGCGCCCAGTCTTGTCCTCGACAATAGATGTGCAGGCTTCGAGCCGGCGGGCCGGGTCGGTCGCATTGCCGATGCAGGCCGCATAGGTCAGATTGGCGGCGATCCCCATGGCGCCATGGACGTCGAGCGCGACAAGACCGGCCAGCAGCAGCAACAGCGGGAAGCGCCATTTTCGAACCAATTGTATCAGCCGACTTTCATCCGCCTGACCTGCCATTGCCCGGTTCTCCCGGATCAACTACCGGTCTTCTTCCTGCTGAACAGCCTTCTCAGCCACACCAGCGGCAACAGCACGAGGAAGGCGCCCTTCTTCAGCACCACCAGCGCCAGCGCGATGAGCCCGGCGCCGGCGGCCCCGCCATATTTGACGCCGAGCATCGTCGCCAGCACGCCCAGCGCGCCATAGCCGGCCACCTTGTCGCCGCTGGAGAATTCGAAATAGGAGCTGCCGGCCTTCGGCTTGTAGGCGGCCGCCGATGCCTCGACGATCTTCTGCACGGCATCGCTTGTGACGTTACCGTTCACCGGCACGATCTTGATCGGGACATAGCCTTGCCGGTCGAAGATCGAGACCGAGATGTTGATCGTCCGGTCGCCGCCCCAGTTCAGGATATTGGCGTAGTAGAGGATGTTTTTGCCCTTATCGATCTGCGGATAGACCAACCAGCCGTCGAAGCGGATATCCTGGCCCAGCCGCTGCGACTGCGCCTTGACCGAGTCCTTGAAGCTCTCCTCAAGGGATCTGATTTCTTCGTTGCGGTCGGCGCTGTCCCAGTCCGCCAGGCTGACATAACCGTCCGACACCGGCTTTTCGACGGTCAGGTTATCGATCTCCGGCGTGAAGCCGAAGATCAGCTGGTCGATCGAGCCGCACTGGTCACGGTCCCAGCCGAACTCCTTCACCACCAGGTCGCAGCGATCCTCCGGCTTCAGGTAGATGGCGCCGCCGCCAGCCGGAGTGATTGTGCCTCTGGCGGCGCTCAGAGGCTGGGTAAAATTTTGCGGATGATAGTCCGTGTCCTCGGCATGCACGATGGCCGGCTGAGCCAGGAAGCAGGCATGCGCCACCAGGACGAAAATCAGATTTTCCCTGACCGATTTGTTCATGACCCCCTCCCGGCAGACCGGGCCCCAACCTCACGCACCCGTGATCTAAGAGGATTTCGAAGACAAGTACAAGACGGAAAGGTTCTTTTTTTGTTCTTGGCATCCGGGGCAACACGATAATCCTTCGTGCCAGCCTTACTTGACCTCATGCCAACGCGTATCGGACATCTGCGATAGGCAGGCGCGAAGGCGCGCGGCGTTTCACATAGCTGCTCCGCGCCCACCTCACATATCGATCATCGACCGCTTCACCCGCCCGATAATGGTGATCGCGCCTTCCAGCTCCGGCGGGGGAATATCCAGATACGACGCCGGCTGGAACGGCGGATTGTCGTTCGGCCGCCAGCGCTTGTAGGTGGCGCGGCCGGTTTCGTCGGAGATCACGTAGCAGCCATTGGTCACCAGCCGCTTGTCGCGCAGGTTGACGAAGATGATCGAATCCGGCGGCGAGATCTTGTTCATCGACGGCCCGTCGACGCGCAGCGCGATCCATTCGCCTTCCTCGAGGTCGGCGGTGGGGATGGTCGGATAGTCGGAAAGGTTGACGACGCTGTCCTGGCCACCGAGCTCGCCGGCGCTGATCCACGACACCATCGGCACGTCGACAGTGACGGCCGAGGGCAGATGGCTGACCGCCGCCGCCTCGGCGCCATCCGCCCCCAAACCACCGTTGAACAGCAGCCAGCCAGGGTCGACGCCGAACAGCCGGCCATATTTCTCCGCCGCCTTGCGCGACAGCGGGCGGTTGCCGTTCTCGTGGCTGATCAGCGTGTTCTTGTTGATGTCGCGCAGCGCCCGCGCGGCATCGCTGGGCGAGGCATAGCCGGCCTGGGCGCGCGCCTGCTGCAATCTGTGCCGAGAATCCATCATCGTACAAAATGCCTGAAAATTATCGTCCAAAGTGTACGATTTCGCTTGCGCGTCATTCGTACATAACGTACGCTTAGCGCATGAATGAGCATCCCGCAAGCATTTCCGCACTGCCTGTGATTCCGGCGCTGCCGATGAGCGTCTCAGGGCTTGTCGATTCCTGGCAGAGCACTTTCGCCGCCATGCAAGGGGAGGCGGCATGAACGCGCGTCCCTCGACTTGTCAATTCCAATCGTCCGGACAGTCCTCCCCGGTCCGGACGCATTCCGGGGCGCTTGCCCCGGATCCGGCTGAACCGCCCGCACCCCGGTTCACCGGAACGGCCGGAGCCGTTCCTCCCCCGGCTCCGGCCCCCAATTCGGGCACAAGCTGCATCCGCACCGAGGACGGCACCGTCATCCTGTTCGACCGGGTGACGGGCCGGGCGGTGTCGGGCCTGACGCGGGCCGCCGCCGAGGCCGCGCTGCTTCGACTGCCAGGTGCGGCGCCAGAGCAATTCCAGGAAAAGTGCGAAGCGGTTTTCCGTCAGGAATTGCGCCAGGACAACGAGACGCAATTCCAGGAAAAGTGCGAAGCGGTTTTCCGCCAGGAATTGGGCCAAGACAACGAGACGCAATTCCAGGAAAAGTGCGAAGCGGTTTTCCGCCAGGAATTGGGCCAAGACAACGAGACGGAGCGCCTTGCCGTTTCCGTGAAACGGCGAAGCGATCCAGGCGCCGACTGACCTCCAACCCTTTCGCTGACCTGACTTGCGGCCTCGCGGCCGAACCCTGGCGCTTGGCCCGAGCCCAACTCTTCGCAACTCCAAGCCCTTCGCAAGCCCAAGCCTTTAGCAATCAACGGAATGAGAAGATGGCAGCCGCCTACACTGAAAAAGAAATCGATGAGATCGCCGCCTGGCTGAAGGAGGGGCTTTCGGCCTCGCGCATCGCCGGCCGCTTCAGCGCGCTGCGCGGCAGCCCGGTCTCGCGCAACGCCATCATCGGCATCGTCCACCGCAACGCCGGCCTAAGCGCCATCGGCTTCGCCAACCCCAAAGGCGGCCGCTCCGGCGGGAGACCGAGGAAGGCCGCGCTGCTGCAGGCGCAGGGCAGGGCTGGCCGGCGGGGCGGGGTGGCCGCTGGAAGTGTCACACTCTGCGAGCCGGCTGCTCTTTCCAGGCATGTCGAGCTGGTGGAAGGTCGCGGCGCGGAAGCTGCCAATCTCCCCCCAAGAGGGGGAGATGCCCGGGAGGGCAAAGGGGGGCGCTGTCCCGCCGACGTATCAGTCGTTGAGCCCGTAACCGCCCGCACCCTCAAGCCGAAAAAACCTAACACCCGAAAACCCGCGCGCACCTTGCCTCCCGCTTGGCTTACCACCGGCGAGCGCGAAAAATCCGAAGCGCGGCGCTACAAGCTTCCCGCACCGCCGCCGCCGATGCCGCCCGGCCGCCAGCCGCATGTCGCGGCGATGCGCTTCCTCGATTGCCTGTTCGGCCGCTGCCGTGCGCCGGTCGACCTCGCTTTGCGCGAAGAGCCGGAAGACGACCCGGCCGGCGCGCGCCCGGGTCCGGACATGCTCTGCTGCGGACTGAGGACCGCAGGAGCGCGGAGTTATTGCGCGCATCATCATGCGCGGTTCCACGGCCATCGCGGAAGGGGGATTTGACGAGCGCGGCATTGGAGCTGCCAATCTCCCCCCTTGGAGCCCTCTTGGAGGGAGATGGCAGTTCCGCCTGCGGCGCTTTTCCTGCAGCGTCGGCGATTAGCGAAAGCCGCGAAGAGATTGATCTCCCCCCAAAAGAGGGGGAGATGCCCGGTCCACCCTCCGTAGCTGCAGCGCAACTGCTGCGGAGGAAGGGCAGGGCAGAAGGGGGCGCCGCGCGCCAACCTCCCCAATTATCCTCTGAAACCAAGGACCCACGCATGCCCCGCAAAGCCTCCAAGAAACCCCAACCCCCGAAACTCCCCAAGGGCGAGGCCGAGCAGGTGCGCATCCGCCGAGATGTCGGCCATGACTTCGCGCTCAAGCAAGACGCCTTCGGCCGCCAGCGCCTCACCCCCGGCACGGCGGAAGCGCGCCGCGTCTACGAAGTCTCGAATGGCGGCTACACCTCCACCGGCGGCGTCGTGCGGCTGCGCAATGTCGATCCGCTTACCGGCATCACCTCGCTGTCGCGCCAGCAGCGCGAGGCTGGCCAGCGTTTTCGCGACGATTTCGAACGCTCCCAGCGCGAGGGCCTGCAGCCGCAATCCTGGAGCGAGCGCGTCGACGGCGGCCGGGTCGGCGGCGGCATCCCCGACCGCGTGCTGTCAGCCGGCCGAGCCTATGCCCACGCAGCGGCAGCGCTCGCCCATTGGGAGGTGGCCGACGTGGTGCGCAAGATCTGCCTCGAAGGCCAATCGGTGAAGGCGCTCGCCGAGCGCGCCGGCGAGGGGCGCGACGTGGTGGTCAAGCTGCTGAAGGTCGGGCTGGATCTGCTGGCGGTGCACTATGGGATGATGGGGAGGAGGGCGGGATGAACATTAGAAAGTTCTGGTTGATCGCGGAATAACCATGAGGAGAGAATATACGTCCAATTGGCGAAATATGCTTGTTGCCATGATGAATTGGTATTGCTGCAAGATCAGTAACGGGCTCAGAATGCAGTGTCGCCAGCCATCGATTGTCCTTAGCTTTTGGTCATAGCAGGCATTGAAATGACCAGCCAGATCGAATTGCTCCCGTATGTTTCTATGCATACCGACGGCAAACCGGATTTGTGGCGGCACATCATCATGCCTGGGCATCGATCGGCACCGACGGGGGTCGGTGAAGTCACCTTGAGGGTCCGGCCGGACATCGGTGAGGACTGGTTCTTGACGATAGCGAAGGGCGGCTGGGCGTGCTCGAAGTCGGTCCTGATAACAAATCGCGAAGGCCGGAAGATCATAGCCATTTGCTATGAAGGGTTGATCGTTTTCGGCTATCTCGACGATCCATTTTCTTTCCGGGACCTTCAGATTGTGGGTTGCTTCCTGCTGGAGCCGATGATGGACGCGTCTGCAATTGTTGGCGTCGGATATTCAACAGTTGGCCTGATAGAAGGCGGCTTGAAGGTCGAATATGTAGAGCACAACGCCTTTGATATCTCGAAAGTTGAGAAAAAGGACGAGTTTCACATTGTTATTGATTCCGACGATCCAATATTAGGTAAGGAGTATATTGCGGTCGAATTCGATCTTAATCGAAAGACAGCAGTTACCAGAAACCCGCCTTTGATGAAGACACCCCAATGAAATACCCCGATGGAACCCTTGCCAGGCTTGGCGACAAGATCCTCGTCTGGGAGGGGAACGAAGGCGTCGTGGTCTGCTCCATGGATACCGACGAATATTCCGAGGAGTACCCCAGGGAAGTCCTTGGCTATCTGGAACGAGGGATCATGGTCCTGTCCGAAAAGGCGGGGCTAATTCATTATGTGAATCCCGAAATCGACATGCGCCTGCTGGAGCGGAAGAAATGACGTCCGCCGAAGCAAGTTCGGGCACAGCCTCGTTGCGTCCAAAAATCACACGCTCGGCGCTGCCCCTCATCCGCCCTTCGGGCACCTTCTCCCCGTAAAC
Organism: Mesorhizobium montanum; assembly: GCF_033977145.1. Lineage (NCBI taxonomy): Bacteria > Pseudomonadati > Pseudomonadota > Alphaproteobacteria > Hyphomicrobiales > Phyllobacteriaceae > Mesorhizobium > Mesorhizobium montanum. The sequence continues at coordinate 116,288 of NZ_JAVIJF010000018.1, forward strand.
GGGGCGAAGGAGAGGCGCGGCGCCGGCGACAGCCTCTTTCTCCCCGTTTACGGGGAGAAATGCCCGGCAGGGCAATGAGGGGCGGCGCTGACCTTTGGTGTTATTTGCGGAGAGCGCGCCTCAACTGCCCTTCTTCAACGGCGTTGGACCTTCATGGAGGCGGCTCCCACCCAAACACGCTCCGTCCGCCCAGCAAATGCGACTGGTCCATTTCCCCCGCCACGATCTCCTTCAAGCTCGGCCCCGTCACATACCGCTCCATCCTTCGCGACTCTTCGTCCAGCCGCTTGAGCGCCTGCAACTCCTCGTCGCGCCCGAGTCTCGCCTTGCCCACCGCCGATTTCAGCACCGAGATCGTCTCGTCATAGACCTTCAGCGGCACGGGGAAGGGGTGGCGGTCCTTGCCGCCGTGGGCGAGGGAAAAGCGCGCCGGGTCGGAGAAGCGGTAGGGCGTGCCGTGCACCACTTCCGAGACCATGGCCAAGGCCCGCACCGTGCGCGGCCCGACGCCGGGGACGAGCAGCAGCTCGGGGAAATCCTTCGGGCCGCTTTCGATCGCGGCGGAAATGTTGCTATGCAGGCGGTGCATGACGATGTCGCTCTCGCGCACGTCGTGATGCGCGGGCATGACGAGGTTTGGCAACAGCGGTTGCGCGGCGGGTTCTTGCTCGGGCCGCGGCTCCAGCACGGCAAGCTCGGTCAGGATCTTTTCCGGGCTCATGGTCTTCAAAAGCTCGATCTGGCCGCCGCGGGCTTTCTCGGCACGGCGGTCGGTGAGGTTGACGATCACGCCCTGCGTCTCGCCCTCGATCGCCGCATGCGGCTGGTCGACGAAGCTTTCCAGCCCCTCCGACAGCCAGTGGTAGCGGCGCGCCTGGCGGGCGTCGCCGTTCATGCCTTGCTGCACCACCACCCAGCGCCCGTCATCGGTGACGATGAAGCCGTGCAGATAGAGGTCGTAGCCGTCCTGCACGGCGGCGCTGTCGACCTTGGCGACGAGGCGGCTGGCGGTGGCGAGAGCATCGCCGTTCAGGCCGACGCGCTCGCCGATGGCGATGAGCTCGCCCGGCGTCTTGCGCGAATGCGCGCCGCGCCCGCCGCAGACATGGATGCCGAGTTCGCTCGCCATCGGGTTCAGCCCGCGCTTCAGCGCGCCGATGACCGAGGTGGTGATGCCGGAGGAATGCCAGTCCATGCCCATGACGGCGCTGAAGGACTGGAACCAGAAGGGATGCGCCAGGCGGCGCAGAAGCTCGTCGCGGCCGTAATGGTGGATGATCGCCTCGCACAGCACGGCGCCGAGCTTCGTCATGCGCTCGCCCAGCCATTTCGGGACCCGCCCGCCATGCAGCGGCAGGTCGGCGCTGCCGCTTCGCTGCGTCACGTGGTTTTCTCCGTGGATGCCGGCGACTTAGATGGCATTTTGGCCGGGATTTGCAAGGCGGAGCCTCTCGCTTCGTCATCCTAGGGCGGAGCAAGGAGCGAAGCGACGCGCGCAGACCCTAGGATCCATGCCGCGACCTGCGAGCGTTGCAACGGTGCAGAATTCTGATGGGCCGCATTTCTCGGCCTGCGTCACAGGATCCTCGGGTCAAGCCCGAGGATGACGAAGGCGCTTTCGGCTTCGCCCTCTTGGTAACGAAGGGCCGGCCTCGTCAATACCCATACATCGCCCATCTTCCGGTATGGTGACGCCGGTGCGTCACCGTACCGTATGGCAGCGATACGCCTGCCACCTAGTACCTGTGGTGGTGGTGCCTATAGTGGTGCCTGTGATGGTACCGGTGGTGGTACATGTAATAATGATACCTGTAATAGTGCCGATGGTACCGGTAGTGCGGGTAGCGCACGACATAGCCGGGGTAATAGTCGTCGTAATAGTCGCGGTAGCCGCCATAATACGGGCCATAGTCGTCGTAAGGGCCGACGCCGATGCCGAAGAACACCCGCGCATCCGCCGGCGCAACCGTAGCCACCGCCGAGGCGATGGCGATCACCGAGGCAAGTAGAAGCTTTTTCATGGCAACCTCCTCCTGAAGGTTGCATTGACAACGCTTTACGGGCCGAAAAGCTGCTTGGCGCCTGCGCGAAAATTACCGGGATTTGAAGCCGTGCCTGCTACCTGGCGGTCGATACGGCCAGAGCGTTTCACCGTTTCACGGAAACGGCGAACCGCTCTAACTCTTGTTTTTACGCAATTCCGGACGGAAAACCGCTACGCACTTTTCCTGGAATTGCTCTAGCCGCAGACGCGTACCTCGCGGCTGAACCTGCGGTCATGGCTGCGGCGCGTCACCGTTTCCATCCGGCAATGGCGGCCGTAGCGCACGACATGATAGCGGGTCGGCGGGGCGACATAGCCGCCGTCATAGTCGTCCTCTTCGCCGGGGCCATAATTGAGATAGGGGCCGCCCCAATAGGAGCCATAGACTGGAGCGTTGCTGTAGCTGTCGTAAAAATCGCCGAAGGGGCCGTAGTCGAAATAACTGCCGCCAAGGAATACGTTGCCGGCATCCGCCGGCGTGACGATGGCAGCCGCCGAGGCGACGGCAACCACCGAGGCGAACAGAAACTTTTTCATGGCAACCTCCTCCTGAAGGTCGACCCACGATAACGCGCGGCGCGCCGAAAGCTCGCGCCGCCGCAGGGATCAGCAAGATTTGAAGGCTTCGCGAGCACCCGAAGCGCGCGGAACGGCCAAAAGCCGTTTCGCGCGATTCAGACAGGCTCGTTTAGTAGCCGTTGTAGCCGTTACCGCACACCCGCACTTCCTCCATCACACGGTGGTGGTGGCGCCAGTGGCTCACCAGCTCGGTGCGGCAATTATGGCGGTGATGGTAGCGAACCACATAGCCGCCATTGTCATAGTTATCATTATAGACATGACGGTAATAGCGGTGCGGGTAATAGCCGCCATAATAATCGTCGTAGTAACCGTTGTCATAGCCCGGGCCGACGCCGATACCGAGTTCAACACTGGCCGCGCTGGCCGGCGCGATCGCAAACGCCGAGGCGATGGCGATCATCGAAGCAAGCAGAAGCTTTTTCATCGCTGCCTCCTTGAGGTTCGATGGATGATGCCCCTTCTACGGATAAACGGTTTCGAAGCCGGCGATGTTCCCAGGAAAATGCGCTGCGTTATATCTCTCCACTTGGCCACACGGGGGAGAATAGGGCGCATCACCATACCGTCGCGCCGTGTCGCGGCCTCGCCTGCGACCCGCAGTCCGATCCGCTATCTACCAATCCCAACTCAAACGCAGGAGCTCTCCATGACCAAGCAGACCATCCTCAAATTCGGTGCCGTCGAACATGCCGAGGGCGGCGATCTGCCGGGCTGGATCGCGGTTGAGGGGTCGCCGACCATGCAGACCGCTGTCCAGCACACCACAAAGGACGGCAAGGTGATGTCGGGCACCTGGCGCGCTTCGCCCGGCACTTATCACGCCACCTACACCGACTATGAATTCGTCCACATGATCGCCGGCCGCATCGTCATCACGCCCGACGGCGGCGAGCCGGTCGAGGTCGGCCCAGGCGACGCCTTCGTCGTCGAAGCGGATTTCAAGGGCACCTGGAAGATACTCGAGCCGGTGACCAAGCATTTTGTCGTTGTGGTGGGCTGAGGGCGCGGCGCCGAAGCTGCTGATCTCTCCCTTGCGGGAGATCATGCGCTCCGCCACCTACCTTCCCACCTTCGAAATCACCCTCTTCTCCACCTCCGGCTCCAGCGATTCCGCGAAGGGCGTGGCCAAATGGTGCTGGTCGCGGAAGGCGAGCTTGCCGTTGATGAAGACGTGGCAGACGGTGGCGCTGCAGAAGCGGTCGGTGAGGTCGACGTAGGAGGCGCCGGGCACGCTGTCGACGATCTCGCGTTCCACCGCCGCCATCTTGTCGTTGGCAGCATAGGCGCGCGTCTGGTCGCAAAGCGAGGGTGTCTTGTCGCGCCACAGCGCCCGCGCCACGCAGGTGTCGACATTTTCGTTGTTGAACGGCACGTCGCGGATGAAGGCGACCTTCAGGCCGGCCTTGCTGAGACTGGTGAGCGTGGAGCGCAGGCCGGCACGCCAGTCGGCGTCCTGGCTCTCCGTGTCGCCGGCGCGGCCCGCCATCTTGCGCCCGCTGGTCAGCGCCAGTTCCGAGATCACCACCAGCGCCGGCCTTGCCTCGATGATCTCGTTGATCGCCTGCTCGCGCCAGCGGTCGCATTCCGCGTAGGCGCGCTTGAGCTCGGACGACCAGACGCTGATGCGCGAGGCGCGGCAGGAGTTCTTCAGCCAGGTCACCACCCGGTAGCCGTTTTTCCGGCCCGCCTCGATCAGCGGCGTCGACCAGTGGTCGGCGTGGGAGTCGCCGAACAGGGCGATGATGCGCTGGCCATCGCCGAACACGCAGGGTTTCGGCGTCGCCGTCTCGTAGTCCTGAACGCAGCCCGCTTTGGCGCGGGCCGTGGAAGGCTCGGCGGCGCTTGCGGCGATGATGCGCTGCTCCGCATCGAGATCGTGCACGGCCAGCCTGGCATTGCCATAGGCGGCTGCGACGCCGGTGCCGGTCAGGAGGAGGGCCGGCACCAGCGCCCGCGCCGCATTGGCCATCAGCCAGCCGTTGCGACGGATCGGGTTCTCGATGAGGTGGTAGCTGAGGGCCGACAGCGCCAGCGTCAGCGCAAGGCAGGCGAGCCGTTCGGCCGGTGTCAGCTCCGGCGCCAGCATGCCGGCGTAGACGATGACCGGCCAATGCCAGAGATAGAGCGAATAGGAGAGCTTGCCGATCCACTGCAAAGGCGGCAGCGCCAGGGCGGCATTCACGTAATTCCAATCGGAATTGCGCATGTCGTCCCTGGCGCCGGCCGCTCCCGCCTTGAGCAGAAGGACCGTACCGGCCACCGGCAGAAGCGCCAGAAAGCCGGGGAAGGGAGCGTCCTCGCTGAAGGTGAGATAAGCGGTCCCGATCATCGCCAGGCCGGCCAGGCTCAACGCCCGCCCCAGCCGCGGACGCTCCTGCAGCAGCCGTGCCGGCGCCATCGATGCGAGGCCGCCGGCGGCAAATTCCCATGCGCGTAGCGGCGAAAAGTAGAAAGCCCAGGGCTGCGACACGCTCGTCAGCCAGGCGCAGAAGACGAAAGAGACGAGGCCGACAACACCGATCGCAACGACGATGGCGCGCTTGCCGGGCTTCAGAGCAATTCCAGGAAAAGTGTGAAACGGCTCGGCTCGGCGACTTCGCCGTACCCTTCCATTCGGAATTGCGTCAAAACGAAAAGCTGGAGCGGTTCGCCGTTTCCGTGAAACGGCGAACCGCTCCAGCCATGCGGCCAGCATCAAGAGCGCCGGCCAGGCGAGATAGAACTGCTCCTCGACCGACAGCGACCAGTAATGGATGAACGGGTTGCTCGTTGCGTCATTGGCGAAATAATCGAACGACCAGCGGATCAGCCATAGATTGATCATATACGCCGAGGCGAACATCGCACCCTTGGAATAGAGCGCCTGTTCCTCCGGCGAGAGGATGACCGCGCCGGCGGCGAGCGTCGCGGCGATGACGAAAAGAGCGGCCGGCAGCAGGCGCCGCGCGCGCCGGGCGTAGAAACGCAAAAGGTCGAGCCGGCCGGTGTCGGCAATCTCGGCGGCGAGATGGCGGGTGATCAGATAGCCCGAAATGACGAAGAAGATGTCGACCCCGGCAAAGCCGCCGGGCAGGGCAGTCAGGCCGAAGTGAAAGGCGATCACGCCCGCCACGGCCAGCGCCCGCAACCCTTCGATGTCGGGCCGGAAATCCTGCGCTGATGTCGACACGAATACGAACCTCGCAATGGTCGTTCGTATCCCGCCTGCGGCAAAGCCTCGACCCTATGCGCCGATATCGCAATGCAACAAATCTAACGCAGCGCAACATAAGGGGAGGAGATGGGAGCCCGGCCCCGAAAATCACGCCTTCTTCAAAAACTCCGTCTTCAGCACCAGGCCCTTCACCTGCTTGGTGTTGCATTCGATCTCGCCGGGATTGCCGTTGAGGCGGATGTTCTTGACCAGCGTGCCGCGCTTGATCGTCTCGGACGTGCCCTTGACCTTGAGGTCCTTGATCAGGGTCACGGAGTCGCCATCCTTCAGCGGCGTGCCGTTGCTGTCTCTTACGTCTATCATGGCGTGTCTTTCATCGGTTGGATAGCCTGCGCCCGCCTATCGCGCCGACCGCGGCCTGGTCAAGCCGCGCTGGAACTGCCGATCATCACCTCGGCCTCGATCTCGACAGGGAAATTCAGGGGCAGGGCGGCGACGCCGATTGCCGTGCGGGCGTGGCGGCCGATCTCCGGCCCGAAGACCTCGAGGATGAGCTCCGAAAAACCGTTCATCACCGCCGGCGTCTCGGTGAAGCGCAATGCCGAATTGACCATGCCGTGCACGCGGCACCAGCCGGTGATCCGGTCGAGGCTGCCGAGCTCGCGTTTCAGGCTGCCGAGCATCGACAGCCCGACCTTGCGGGCCGACGCCCGCGCCTCCTCCAGCGACACGCTTTCGCCGACGGCGCCGAACGGACCGGCAAGCGAGCCGTCCGGCTCCTGCGGCCCGTGGCCCGAGATATAGGCCCGGTCGCCCCGCACGTTCACCCAGGGAAAGGGCAGCACCATGCCCGCCGGCAGTTTCAAGGGCGGCGGCAGCACGATGCCGAGGGCGGCAACTTTTTCGTCGGCACCCGGCATGGCATGGCCTCCCTCGGAACTCGTCTTGCAGCGCCATTGCAGCACCACGGCCGAGCTTTTCGCTTCGCCGTCCATTCGTCAAGGATGACTTGGATCTGAAGAAGTTGGATCTGAAGAAGATTGACGTGGGGTGACAATGACCTGGGGACTTGGCCGTGCGCTTGGCCCGCGCGGACCGCGGCCTTGCGATCCGCACCAGCAGGCGCCGCCCGCCGGCGGCGCTGAGCCCCAGCCCTAGGCTGGCCGGGTGGCTATTGGCTGGGCCGTTCGACCGCTGCTCTTTCCTCGCCGATCCCGGATGGTCGACCGCTTGGGACTGCCAGAATGGCTACCTTTTGACTTGCGCGGTTCCGGACCAAAACCGCCGAGCACGTTGCCTGAAATTGCTCACATCTAGAAGTGCAGGTCCAGCGGCCGCGGATAGGCTTGGCCCGGGTCGGCGTCCTTCGACGTTAGGCCCGCCGAAGGCACGATGCCGCCGGTGGCCTTCTCATCGAGCAGCGGCCGGCTCTTCTCGTGGCCGGTCTTTGTCTCGGTCCCCAGGATTTTCGTCTTGGCCTCCGCGGCTTGCGACAGGGCAAGCGTGAGGAGAAGCGCCGATAGCGCCGACAGGATGATTTTCATTGACGATGTTCCCGCTTGGCTTTGCCGCCTCCTCACTGTTTGAAACCGGACCCGTCGAGCAGGGCGACCTGCTTGCCGTCGATGTAGAAGCGTATCGCGTGCGCGTCGTTGTCGATGTCGATGCGCGTCGGCTGGGTGGCAAGCGCCACCGGGGCCGGTCGCACATACTTCGACGGAAATTTGCCGACCGGCGCATATTGAAAGAGCAGCGCCAATGCTATGCATCCGGCAGCAAATACAATGAGGGCCAGTCTGGAAGGATTGTTCGAGGTCATCAGGTCGTTCCTTCAGGTTGAGGTGGCGTTGCGGTTCGGTTGCTCCAGGCTCGCTCAGCCTGGTTTCGCCGTTGCTCGGTTAGAGCAAGTCACAGCTCTGCGAAGGAAGGGAACGACGTGCGCGGCCCCACATTCAGCGCCTTTTCCCGACAGTCTGCCCCTTGCCCGTCGTGAGCTTAGCGCAGGTCCGCGAGCCGAGAAGGCAGCACTTGCGGAATGCCGTGGAATTCTCTGGAATTCCTGGAATTTTAGCTTGTGGAAAAGTACAATGGGAGGATGTGCCGGGGCATGTTATGGCTGATAGCGGGCAGCAAGAGGGGCAGCCGCATGGCACAGCATATCGCGCAAAAATTGCGGCTGACTTCGGCACTGCTGGGAACCGTCACCCGCAAAGAACTGGCCGCGGCGTTCCGCGCCGTCAATCCGAGGACCGCGTTCGATCTCGGCCGCGCCGACAAATGGCTGCAGGGCCGCGCCCAGCCGCGCGAACACAGCGTCTATGACGACTGGGCGAAGCTGCTTGACCTGGAGCAGTCGGGCGCCTGGCTCGCCGACAGCGACCTGACGGATTTCACCGCTGCAATTTCGGCCCGCCACGGCGTCGACAGGGCAGAGCTCGAACGCCGCGCAAGCGCCCAGTCCGAGGCTGCGTCAGGGCACAACGACAAGGGCATCGGCTCCGCCCTTGCCGGGACCTATGCCTGCTATTCGCGCGCCTGGTCGCCCTATTTTCGCGGCCAGCTCATCAAGGGCCGCCTGTCGATCGAGGCGGGGCCCGGCGTGCATGGACTGACGGCCACCTATCGCGAGACGTTGCCGACCGGGCAATTGGAGCTTGGCGGCCCGGTCACGCCGGCCAAGCGCGCCCTTTACGTGCATCTGAAGGAGGTCGGCGGCGACGCCCAGTTCTTCATCAGCCTGTTTTCGCAGTCGCAGCCGGGCAGTGTGCTTGGCGGCTACATGTGCGGCACCGCCATTATCGGCCCCGAGGCGCTGCCGTCGCTGACAAGGATCCTCATCGTGCGGCTGCGCGATCCGGCGGCCGGCGCGGCAGCGTCGGGCGGGTACCTGCTGCCCGACCAGTCGATATCGGCGGATCTGGCTTCCCTCGGCATCTCCATCGGGCAGCCGGAGCAGGTCGACCGGCAGCTCACGCGATTCCTCGTCGGGGGCAGCGACGGCGGCGTCCATCAGGTCCCGCCGGCCGAGTTCCGCGCCATCCTCGACGTGTTCGACCGCCATTGGCTGCGGCACGCTGGATAACCCGAGACCATCGTGAAGCCGCATATTGCAAACCGAAGCTTGCCAGACGTGACGGGCTTTCGACGGTGACCGCCACCGTGCTGTCCTCCGGCTTTTCGTTCTGAAAATCCCAAGGGCTGAGATCCCAAGAGGGCGCCGGCGATCTCAGGCAGTTTTAAAGCAAGCGATTTTAAAGCTGGACGCCGGCCCGGCCAGGAGCGGGCGGTACACTTCGCAGGTGCCCGCCCGTCCGGCGCCGCCGCCAAGCTGCTGAAACCCCGTCCGTCCCCAACAGCAACGGTCATGGCGTGACCAGTGGCTGCGGAGTGCCATTGGCATGGTGTCCTGTCAACGCCGCCGAGGGCGGCGTGGAAGCGCCTTTTAGCCGCCTTTTCCTGCCCGAAGCGGCCTTTTCAACCACGCTGAAGCCGCGGCGAAAGACGGCGAAATGGCGGAATTCCGGCTTTCCAGCGGCCTGGAGGCTTCGCCGGACGTATATGCCTATCTGCTTGAATAAGCTGATTTTTCGCCGGCTGGTACTTCGCCTCAACCCCGACTTTTTTTGGGTGCAATTCGGCGGTGCAGCATTGGTGACCCGCGACGGTCCCCTGAGGCATCGGATGCTACTGTGAGACGTTTCATGATGTGCTCATCAAAGACGTGATATACTGCCAGATGGCGAACGGGGAGGTTGCGATGGCCAATCGGTTGTTCGAGGTTCTTGCCAGACGGCGGTCATGGCTGGATCGGGTCGCATTGGGGCTGCTTGTCTTCCTGGCGACACTGGTCGCCGCGCTGATGGGCGGCGCCAGCACCTAAAGCAATTCCAGGAAAAGTGCGCAGCGGTTGGGCTCGGCGACTTCGCCGTAGCTTTCCGTCCGGAATTGCGACGACCAAGAAGCAAATTCCGGAAAAGTGCGAGGCGTTCAAAGCAAAACGGATCGCCTCTTTCCTTTGTCCGATCGCCTTGAATTCAAACGTGACGGGCCGCAGCTTGACCGGCCTCGGCCGCTCGGTGAGGTCGACGACGCGGACCCACCTATCGGCACCGGCGCGCAACGTCACTTTCTGGCCAAGCGCCTTCTCAGCCGCCTCGAAAGGCGTCTTTGCTTCGGCCGCATGGACCGCGATGATTGCCTCGCCGTCTATTTCCTCGACGCGATAGGTTTTCATGCGCGCCTCCCGGGGCGCTTTGCCTTTCGTTTCTCTCGCGTGGATGTCTTTATATTAGAAATCACAAATACAACGCAAGGTCCCCAGGTGCCGTGATCAGGGAAGCCGGGCAGGGCTAGTCCTGCAGAACGGAGGGCGCGCTGTAGCCGCGCAAGCCGGTTCCGTTGCAGGCCTGGCAGGGAACCCGTTGGCCCGGGCAATTGTCGTGCAACGCGCCTGGCGGACAGCACGTGCCGTTCGACGCCACCTGCTTTTCGCATTCGAACACCTTGCCGGCGCCCAGGCACCGGGGGCAGGTGAACTTCCTGAATTCGCTCAAGCGAGCCTCCGGCTGTTTCCCAAGCGCCCGGCAACGCGCTGACCATGCCGCGGGTTCCATGACGGACGCGGTTTTGTCCTGCGCGTGACATTATATGTTAGTGGTGGCTAATGTTCTAGAAATATCGGCTGCAACGCGCGGTTGGTTGGAAGCGGCGTGACGAATGTCAGCGCTTGGGTTCCTCGCTCCCGCCAAAGCGGAGGCGAGGAAGGCCGCACACCTCTTTCACCAGCCCGCGCAGCCAGCGATGCGCCGGATCGGCATCGAGCCTCGGGTGCCACAAGAGCGAGATCGTCAGCGCCGCAAGCTTCACCGGCAGCGCGAAGGTGAACAGGCCCTCGCGCAGCGTGCCGGTATAGCGCTCGGGCACGGTGGCGATGAGATCGGAGCCCCGCGCCAGCGCCAGCGCCTCGGCAAAGCCGCCGACCACGGTCGCGATTGTCCGCGTCAGGCCGACGAGCTCCAGCGCGTCATCCACCGGCCCGCGGTCGAGGCCGCGCCGTGAAATCAAGATGTGGCGGCCGGCGGCAAAGCGGGCGGCGGTGATCCTGCCATCGCTCAAGGGATGGCCGGCGCGGACCACGCCGACGAAGCGGTCGCGGAACAGCGCCTGCGCGCGCACCTCCGGCCCGGTCGAGCCGCCGACCACGCCGGTCTCCAGATCGACCGTGCCCTCGCGCATCGGGCCGCTATCCTTGTCGGGCTTGGGCACGAAACACAGTTGCACGCCCGGCGCCTCTCGCAACACGCGGGCAATCAGCGCCGGGCCGAAATTCTCGACGAAACCGTCGCTGTTGCGCAAAGTGAAGCTGCGCGTGAGCCGCGTGAGGTCGAGCCGCTCGGCGGGCCGCAGCACGGCTTCCGCCTCCTTTACCAGCCGGCCGACCTGTGTGCCGAGCTCGACGGCATGCGGCGTCGGCACCAGGCCGCGCCCGGCGCGCACCAGAAGCGGATCGCCGGTCGTCTCGCGCAACCTTGCCAGCGCCCGGCTCATCGCCGAAGGGCTGAGCTTCAGCCGCCGCGCGGCCTTGGCGACGCTGCCTTCGGCAAGCAGCACGTCCAGCGTGACGAGCAGGTTGAGATCGGGTCGCGGCATGACGCGACCATAGCACGGATACGTCGAAGCGATATGGCGTTTCATGCACTGATTAAGTGCAAACGCTGCGCGTTCCGCCATATCAGCCGCAGGCTTATCTTTCCCCGGCAAGTTCAACCGACGGAGAAGAAATCATGGCCGACATTGCCGAAACCCTCGTCGCGCCCGAGCGCCATTCGACAACGGGCGCGCTGGCCAGCCTGTCTTTGGCCATGCTCATCTCCTCGCTCAGCACCAGCATCGCCAACGTCGCGCTGCCGACGCTGAGCCTGGCCTTCGCCGCGTCCTTCCCGGCGGTGCAATGGGTGGTGCTTGCCTACCTGCTCGCCATCACCGCGCTGATCGTCAGCGTCGGGCGTCTCGGCGATCTCGTCGGCCGCCGGCTGCTGCTCATCGCCGGCCTTGCGCTGTTCAGCGCCGCTTCGCTGGCAGCCGCGCTGGCGCCGTCGCTGGCGCTGCTGATCGCCGCGCGCGCTATGCAAGGGTTGGGCGCGGCGGTGATGATGGCGCTGGCGATAGCTTTCGTCGGCGAGACGGTGCCGAAGGAGCGGACCGGCAGCGCCATGGGCCTGCTTGGCACCATGTCGGCGATCGGCACGGCGCTGGGGCCGTCGCTCGGCGGCGTGCTGATCGCCGCTTTCGGCTGGCGCTCGATCTTCCTCGTCAGCGCCGCGCTGGGCGGCGTCGCGATGCTTGCCGCCTGGCGCTTCCTGCCCGGCGACTCCAAGCGCGAGGCGAGGGGAGCCGCGCGCTTCGATACGCTGGGTACGTTGTTGCTCGCCGCCACGCTTGCCGCCTATGCGCTGGCTATGACCACGGGCCGCGGCCATTTCGGCGGCCTGAACGTGGCGCTGCTCGGTGCGGCCATCATTGGCGCGGCGCTGTTCGTTGCCGCCGAGGCCAAGGTTGCGTCGCCTCTGGTCAAGCTCGCGCTGTTGCGCGACCGGGTGCTGGCGCCGAGCCTTGCCATGAACGCGCTGGTCTCGACGGTGATGATGGCGACGCTGGTTGTCGGCCCGTTCTTCCTGTCGCGTGCGCTCGGCCTCAGCGAAGCGGCGACCGGGGCCGCGCTGTCGATCGGACCTGTGGTCTCGGCGTTCTGCGGCGTCATTGCCGGGCGCGCCGTCGACCGCCTCGGCGCGGCCGCGATGGTCATCGCCGGCCTGGCGCTGATGGTCGCCGGCTGCGCGGCACTTGCCGCGCTGCCGGGCCTTTTCGGCGTCGCCGGCTACGCGGCGGCGATCGTCTTGCTGACGCCGGGCTACCAGCTCTTCCAGGCGGCCAACAACACCGCCGTCATGGCCGATGTCGACAAGTCCGAACGCGGTGTAGTGTCGGGCATGCTCAGCCTCTCGCGCAATCTAGGTCTCGTCACCGGCACGGCGGTGATGGGCGCGGTGTTTGCCTTCGCCGTGGGCACGAAGGATATCGCCGCGGCAGCGCCGGCAGCCGTCGCAGGCGGCATGGGATTCACCTTTGCGGTGGCCGCGGGACTGGTGCTGGTCGCGGTGGCGATCGCGGTCGTCGGAGATTGGCGGAGGCGCCAGAGTGCCTGATCTCCCCTCGCGGGGAGATTCCAGGCTTCCGCGATCACGCAATTTCATCGGTGCATGGGAGGCCTATCCTCGGCAGCCGGCGGAGCCCATTTCGCCTTCGGCCGGAGCCTTGGTTACCCCAACAAACCCACCCACCGCGGCTCCGGCCTCATGTCCTCCCATCTCTCGATCGAGCGCCGGCAGCGGACGGCCTTGTCCGCCTCGTACAGGAACCAAAGCGGCGAACATCGGTTTATCCCGGCGAAGGGATGATTCAGGAATTAGGAATAGAGCAATGAAAACAGTGCTCCTTGCTGCCCTGGCGCTCTGTGTCGCCGCACCCGTCGTCGCTTCCGCGGCCGAGGCCGATGTCGTCATCAGGACGCATCACAGGCATTACTACCACCACCATCCCGCCGTCATTATCAACGAGGAAGGCCACCGCCTGCATCACCGCCATCACGGCACGGTCGCCTTCTATGACAACGGCGAGCGCGGCTGGCGCTATCGCCATCACCGCCGGGACACTGTCATCGTCACGGGTTCGATCGGACACCGGCACCATCATCGCCCGGTCGTCGTCGAGGGCGGCTCCGACTACTGATGTCCCGCGGCCCGGCTCGTGCGCGATGAAGCACGGGGCCGGGTGCGTTCTCCCGGGAGGTTGCGCATGCAATGCCCGACCTCCTCTTGTCTCGTACGGCGTTGCGACATCTGAGGCGACCCGTCCGGCTTGCCGGCCATCTCCCCGCCGCAAGGGGGAGATTGGATCTCGCGACGGCTTTCGCCGATTCAATCTAGCAGGTGGAGCGCCTCGGCCGCCCTCATTGGACTTCGCTCCAACACAACCCCATATTGTACCCAAGGAGCTTTTGAGCGTGAGACACGCGCGGGTGGCCCTTCTGGCAGCGGCCTTCGTGGCCGCGGTCCTTTTCCCCTTCTCGTCGGCCGGAGCGACGGCTGAGAGGGTTGCTTTCAGCATAGCGATCGACGGCGCCATCGGTCCGGCGAGCGCGCGCCAACTGAAGGAGGCGCTTAAGGCCGCGGCCGAGCGGAACGCCGAGGTCCTCATCCTTCAACTCGACACGCCGGGCGGCTTGGTCACATCGATGCGCGAGATGATCGCCGACATCCTGGCCTCCCCTGTTCCCGTCATCGGCTACGTCGCGCCGGCCGGCGGCCATGCGGCAAGCGCCGGAACCTATATCCTCTACGCCACCCATGTCGCGGCGATGGCGCCCGGGACCAATCTGGGCGCGGCGACGCCCGTCGAGATCGGCGGGCTGCCCTCGCTTCCCGGCGGCGAGAAGGACAACAAGGGCAGCGAGCAGCCATCCGCGGACCCGATGATGGCCAAGGTGACCAATGACGCGGTGGCGCTCATCCGCTCGCTCGCCGAGCTGCGCGGACGCAATGGCGACTGGGGTGAGAAGGCCGTGCGCGAGGCGGCGAGCCTCTCGGCAAGTGCCGCGCTGCAGCAACATGTCATCGACTTCGTCGCCCGCGACACGACCGAGCTCCTGCAACTGGCCGACGGCCGCACCGTCGACGTGGCCGGCAAGAAAGAGGTGCTGGCGACCAAGGGCCTGGCCGTCGAGATGCTGGATCCCGGCTGGTTCATCCGGCTTCTCTCCGTCATCACCGATCCGAACGTCGCCGTCCTCCTGATGTTGATCGGCTTCTACGGCATCGTGTTCGAGGTCACGAGCCCCGGCGCTGTGGCGCCGGGCGTCATCGGCACCATCTGCCTGGTGCTCGCCCTCTATGCGCTCGATCTGCTGCCGATCAATTATACCGGGCTCGCCCTGATGCTGCTCGGCGTCGCCTTCCTCATCGTCGAGGCCTTCAATCCGACGGTCGTACTGGGGCTCGGCGGCGCGGCCGCCTTCCTGCTCGGCGCGGCCATGCTGCTCAAGGTCGAGGGGCCTGGCTTCGCCATATCCTGGGCGATCATCGGACCCGCCGCCGCGCTGACGCTGGGGCTCGCGCTGCTGGCCGGCGGCTACCTCTGGGCGGCGCGGCGCAATCCGCCGCGCATCGGCGGCGATGCCATGCGCGGCCTCCCGGTGCAGATTCTCGACTGGGAAGGCGGCGAGGGCCATGTGCTGGCGCTCGGCGAACGCTGGCGGGCGAAGGCCGACGGGCCGCTGGCGCCCGGAGACAGCGTCGAGGTGGCCGCCGTCAGCGACCTTGTGCTGACGGTGCGACGGCGCAACTCAGGAAACGACGGAGCAAAACAATGACAATCGGTTATGTCGCCTATCTGGTCCTCGCGCTGCTGGTGATCATATTCCTGTCGGCGGCAATCCGCATCCTGAGGGAATATGAGCGTGGCGTGGTTTTCACGCTCGGCCGCTTCACCGCGGTCAAGGGGCCGGGTCTCATCCTGCTCATTCCGTTCATCCAGCAGATGGTGCGGGTGGACCTGCGCGTAGTGGTGCAGGACGTGCCGCCGCAGGATGTCATCTCGCGCGACAACGTGTCGGTGAAAGTCAACGCCGTGCTCTATTTCCGCATCGTCGACGCCGAGCGGGCGATCATCCAGGTCGAGGATTTCCTCGCGGCCACCAACCAGCTGGCGCAGACCACGCTGCGCTCGGTGCTCGGCAAGCACGAGCTCGACGAGATGCTGGCCGAGCGCGACAAGCTCAACAGCGACATCCAGGAGATTCTCGACCAGCGCACCGATGCCTGGGGCATCAAGGTCTCCAATGTCGAGATCAAGCATGTCGACCTCAACGAGAGCATGGTCCGCGCCATCGCCAAGCAGGCCGAGGCGGAGCGGCTGCGGCGCGCCAAGGTCATCAACGCCGATGGCGAACAGCAAGCCGCCGCAAAGCTGGTCGAGGCTGGCAAGATGCTGGCCGAGGAGCCGCAGGCGATGCAACTGCGCTATTTCGAGGCCCTGCACGACATCGCCGGCGAGCGCTCCTCCACGGTGGTGTTCCCGCTGCCGGTGGATTTGCTTGGCCAATTCCTGAGCGGGCAGAAGAAGTGAGGCGCTTCCCCTTCCCACAAGAGGCACAACAGGAGTAGGGGGAGCGTTGCTCCGGCGCCTCGCCAGCTTTCCAGCGTTCGAGATTGGCGAAAGCGGTTGGGCGCGTAATCTCCTTGGGGAGATGGCCGGCCGGATAGAGGGGGTGATGCCCGTCGGCGTCTCAGGAATCCCTCTGAGGGGAGAGCTCCGCGCCTCAATCCGCCGCGCCGCCCGAACCCTTGCCGCACGCGGCCAGTACCTTGCCGATCGCGGTGCCGGAACCTTTCAGCGGAAACGTCGCTTCGCCATATTTGTCGGCTGAGACCGTCACCTCGCCCTTGCCGCGCAAGAGCGCCAGCAGCGGGTCGGACGGGCCGGAGAGCTCGGCGGTGAAGTAGTTGTACATCGCCTCGAGTTCGAGCTTCTTCGTCAGGCTCTTGTCGCCGGCCTTGAAGGTGAAGGATCCGCTGATGCCGGGTTCGAGCTGCCCGCCCGCGGTGCCGAGATCATAGCTCAGCACCGGTTTCTCGAAGCAGGCCAGCATCAGATGCGCATCCCCCTTCTGCCCGCCGCAAACCGAAGCCGTCATCACGCTGCCGCCCTCGTCCTCTTCCATCTTGGCGGACCAATTGCAGGAGGCGGCATGGGCGGGCAGGGTGACGAGCAAGGCGGCCGGGAAAAGTGCGAGGACGAGCTTTGTCGAGATGCGCTGCATGATCTTTCTCCATCTGGTGGTTGCGGATCATACAAAACAAAAGATCGGGTGGCACCACTTGCGGCGCGCGAGAGCTGCACTTCAGAGCGCTGGCCAGGGCAACGGGCCTCTCTGCCCGCCACCACGCGGGATTGCGATCACCCCTGGGCCGGCTGGAACAGTTCCACCAGATTGCCGGAAGGATCGACCAGCAGAATTTGTGAGCCGCCCGGACCCGTCACGATTTCATTGCGGAAGCTGAGGCCAGCCTCCCGCAGCCGCGCAACCTCCGCCGCAAGATCCTCGACGATCAGGTGGATCCGGTTCCAGCCCCCGGGGCCTGGCCGCTCGCCGTCGGGCATCGGCCGGCCCGCCGAACTGGTCGGGCCGCTGAGCAGCAGCCGAAGGGCTCCGCGCGTGACGTCCGCGAAGGCCGGCGCATGGTTCGAAAGCGGCTTGAAGCCCAGGTGCTTCGTGTACCAGGCCACGGCGTCCTCGACGTCGTCGACCATGTATCGGACATTTACAGTCGCGGACGCGGCCATCGTCTTGCCTCGCTGATCTCTTTCAGGGCCAAGCCCGACTACCGCCAGGCTGCTTCATTCTTCAGCTCATAGTCGCGGAACGCCTTGATCAGACCTCCCAGGACCTCCGCCGAGGTTTCGAACATCGCCTTCAACTGGGGCTCGTCGACCTTTGTAATGTCTTCCCGCAGGTGGTCCTGAATCTCCCGGAATGCCTTTTGCATTTTCTGCGTGTGGTGCCGCGGATCGCGGTCGGCTGCGCTTGCCATGGTCCATCTCCATTCGCTCTGTTGCAAACGCGGGCGGTTGCGCGCGGGTTCCGTCGGCGGGCATTGCCGGCGGCGGCAATTGCACCACGTAAGCGGCAGATGCTCCACGTATTGGTCGCGATCCGGCCGTTGTAGCAAGGGAGACGAACCAATGACCGATGACGAAACCGCGATCCGCCATGTGGTCGAAACCTGGATGGCGACAAGCCGGAACGGCGATCTGGACACCGTGCTTGGCCTGATGACGGACGATGTCGTGTTCATGGTTCCCGGCGAGGAGCCGTTCGGCAGGCAGGCGTTCGCGGCGGCCGCCATGGGCATGGGTGAGACCAGGATCGACGGCACCAGCGAGATCGTCGAGCTCCGGTTGCTCGGCGACTGGGCCTTTATCCGCAACGGCGACGCCGCCCGGTGGCGAGCCGGTGCCGCGGTCGGGCTATACGCTGACGATTTTGCGGAAGGAGCCTGATGGGCAATGGCGCCTGGCAAGGGATGCGAATTTGCTGGCGGCGAAGGAGTAAGGTGGCGTCGTTGGAGCTGCCGATCTCCCGCACAAGGGGCAGGGCAGTCGCATATGATTCTTGCGAAGAAGGACCCCCACCCTAACCCTCCCCACAAGGGGGAGGGAACGCTGCCGCGCGCCTTTAACGCTGCCGCGCGCCTTTATTGACCATATCAGCGTCGAACTTTGGCAATTTGCCGAGATCAGCGTCCGCGAGGTCCCCCTCCCCCTTGTGGGGAGGGGTTAGGGGTGGCGGTATTCGTAGGGCGAAAGCCTCGGCCTTCCATATGCGATTGCCCTGCCGCAAGGAGGTTACGCGCGTCCAACGACGGCTCCCTAAATCAACTTCTCCAGCGTGATCGGCAGATCCCGCACCCTTTTCCCCGTCGCGTGGAACACCGCGTTTGCAATCGCCGGCGCCACGCCGACGATGCCGAGCTCGCCCACGCCCTTGCCGCCGAGCGCGGAGGAGTGCGGGTCGGGAATGCCGACCGAGATCGTCTGGATGTCGGCGATGTCGGCATTGGTCGGCAGCATGTAGTCGGCGAAATTGCCGTTGACGATGCGGCCGTGGCGGCGGTCGACGATGCCTTCTTCGAGCAGCGCCTGGCCGATGCCCATGATGATGCCGCCCTTCCACTGGCTTTCGGCCAGCTTCGGGTTGTAGAGCCGGCCGGAATCCAGCGCCGATACCACACGCGACACGCGCACCGTGCCGAAATCCTCGTCGACGCGCACCTCGACGAAATGCGCGCACCAGGAATGGCGCGAATAGTCGCCCTCGGTGTGCGGGATCGCCATGGCGATGGTGGTGTAGTTGTTGTAGCGCTGCTCGGGCGTGAAGCTGGCCGGAACGGTGTCGCCCTTGGCCTCGATCCTGTCGCGGCCGATGGCCGACAGGAACTCGGCGATCGAAAGCTCCGGCCCTTCACCACGCGGCGAGGCGATGCGGCCGTCCCGCACCGAAAGCGTGTTCGCCTGCAGCCCATGGAAGGGTGAGCGCGGGTCGGAAAGCGCCAGCCCGATCAACTCGTCCAGTGCCTGGCCCGCCGCCTTGTAAACGGCGCCGGTCATGACGCCGGCAAGCCGCGAGCCGCCGGTGACGCCCGCGCGGGCGAGGCGCGAGTCGCCGAGCTTCACCGACACCTGCTCCACTGGCACGCCGAGCGTCTCGGACGCGGTCTGCGCCAGGATCGTGTAGGTGCCCTGGCCCATGTCGATGGAGGAGCTTTCCACCTCGACCGTACCGTCGGCGAGGATCTTTACCACCGCCTCGCCATGGGCGCGCCGCACCGGGTAGGTGCCGGCGGCCACGCCCCAGCCGATGAGCTGGTGGCCGTCGCGCATCGAGCGCGGCTCGCGCGAGCGCTTCGCCCAGCCGAAGGCTTCGGCGCCGGCGGCGAAGGCCTCGCGCAATTGCCTTGTCGACCAGGCCTTCTTCGCATGTGGATCCTGTTCGGCATAGTTGATCAGCCGCATCTCTAGCGGATCGATGCCCAGCTCATAGGCAAGCTCGTCGATGGCGCATTCGATGCCGAAGGCGCTCGGATTCTCGCCCGGCGCCCGCTTTGCACCCGGCACCACCGTGTTGACCCGCACGACGTTCTGCTTCGAGGAGAAATTCGGCGTGGCGTACATGATCGAGGTGACGGAGCCGAGCGGCTCGACCCACATGCCGTCGACGGCCGTCTCGTTGACGCCGCGATGCACGATCGACTGGATCTTGCCTTGCATGTCGGCGCCGATCGCAACCGTCTGCCGCGTCGCGGCACGGCCGCCATAGGAGGTGAAATTCTGCGGGCGGTTGAGCACCAGCTTCACCGGGCGTCCGAGCATCTTTGCCGCCGCAGCCGCCACCGCGCTGTGCGCCAGCGCCAGCGCCTTGGAGCCGAAGCCGCCGCCGATATAGGGCGAGACCAGCCGCACATTCTCGAACGGCACGCCGAACCACTCGGCATAGGTGCGCGCCATGCCGTCGAGCCACTGGCTGGGCTCCCAGATGGTGAGCGCGTCGCCTTCCCAGCGCGCGATCAGCCCGTGCGGCTCCATCGCCGCCTGGAATTCGCGCGGCGTGTTGTAGGCCGCGCAGATGCGCACCGGCGCCTCGGCGAAGGCGGCTTGCGCGTCGCCCCATTCCTTGGTCATGGCGTCGATCGGGATGCCGTCGCCGGCCTTGCCGTCGCTCAGATCGACGATGGCCGGGATCTCGTCATACCAGACCTTGACCAATGCCGCCGCCGCCGCCGCCTGCTCGAAGGTCTCGGCCACCACCGCCGCGACATGCTGGCCGGAAAAGGTAACGTCGCGGGCGAGGGGACAGTAGGTCGACCGCGCCGGCGGGTTGCCGAACCAGTCCGACGCGCCTTTCAGTTCCATGATGGTATCGGGCGTCAGCACCGCAAGCACGCCGGGCGCTGTTTCGGCCGCGCGTGTGTCGATGGCGGTAACCTTGCCGGCGGCGATGGTCGCGCCGACCAGCACAGCATGCGTCAGCCCTTCGAGCTTCTGCTCGAAGGCGTAGTGGGCGGCACCGGTGATCTTGGCCGGGCCGTCGACGCGCGACAGCCGTCCGCCGACCGCTTCGAGGCGCGCGCTGTCGGACGCTGCGTGTTTCATGTCATGAACGGTCATGCCGTCTCTCCCAATTCGAGAATGGCTCTGGCGATGACGCGCGGCGCCAGCGCAATCTTGTAGTGGTTGGCGCCATGGTCGACGGCGCCCTCCATGGCGAGATCGCTCGCCTCGCGGACCGTGGCTTCGTCGAGCGCTTTGCCCTTCAGCGCCTCCTCGACAGCGCGCGCCCGCCACGGCTTCGTCGCGACGCCGCCGAGCGCGACGCGGATGTCGCGGATGGTGCGGCCATCGCCTTCGAGCTCGATCCCGACGGCGGCACTTGCCGCCGCGAACTCATAGGACTGGCGGTCGCGCACTTTGACGTAGGTCGAGCGTCTGGCCGCGGCCGAGCCGGGGATCTCGATGGCCGTGATCACCTCGCCGGGGCGGATGTCGTGCTCGCGCTCGGCCGTGGCGCCGGGTGCAAGAAAGAAGTCCTCGACCTTGAGTTTCCGTTCGCCGAGATCGACCTCCGCATCGAAGGCGACGAGCGCCACCGCGAGATCGCCCGGATAGGTGGCGATGCAGGCCTCGCTGGTGCCGAGCACCGCATGGCCGCGCGTCACGCCGCCGATCGCCGAGCAGCCGCTGCCGGCCAAGCGCTTGTTGCAGGCCGGGAAGTTCTGCGGATCGCGGAAATAGGGGCAGCGCGTGCGTTGCATCAGATTGCCACCGATGGTCGCCATGTTGCGCAGCTGCGCCGAGGCCGCTTGCCAAAGCGCTTCCGACACGGCGGGGAAGTGGCTCTTCACCGCGGCGTTGTCGGCGACATGGCTCATCTTCGTCAGCGCGCCGATGATCGCTCGATCGGCACTGACATCGATGGCGTCGAGCCCCTCGATATGGCTGATGTCGATGACGGTCGAGGGTTCGGCGACACCGCATTTGGCGAGGTCGACCAGCGTCGTGCCGCCGGCGAGCAGCATGGCGCCGGGCAGCGCCGAGGCGTTGCGCGCGGCTTCGATATTGTCGGCGCGGACGTAAGCGAAATCTCTCATGAGCGCAGCTCCTGTGCGGCCTGGCGGACGGCGGCGACGATGTGCGGATAGGCGCCGCAGCGGCACAGATTGCCGGCCATGTATTCGCGGATTTCCTCGTCGGAGCCGGCGTGACCCTCGCGGATGCAGGCCACCGCCGACATGATCTGTCCGGGCGTGCAATAGCCGCACTGGAAGGCGTCCTGTTCGAGGAAGGCCGCCTGCACGGCGTTGAGCGTGCCGTCCTCGCCGGCCAGCCCCTCGATAGTGGTGATCGCGCGGCCTTCGACCTGGGCGGCCAATGTCAGGCAGGCCAGCACTCTTTGGCCGTCGACATGGACGGTGCATGCGCCGCACTGGCCCTGGTCGCAGCCTTTCTTGGTGCCGGTAAGGTGCAGCCGGTCGCGTAACGCATCGAGCAGCGTGACACGCGGCTCGATGTCCAGCGCGTGCTCGCGGCCGTTGATGGTGAGATGGATGGAAAGCGTGGTGGGACTGATGGTGACTTGGTCATTCATGGGCGTCGGGCTCCGATTGCTGGACGCTAGGCGGATGGAAATGGGGCTTGGGAGGAGAGGGGCAAGGGCAACGGTGGCAGCGAGGCAACCTCTGCATTCGTCATCCTCGGGCTTGACCCGAGGATCCATGCCGCGACGTTTGCCGAGGAACGCAGCGAGCCAGAATTCTGCACCGTGGCCGCGCTCGCTGGTAACGGCATGGATCCTAGGGTCTGCGCCGCGTCGCTCCGCTCCTTGCTTCGCCCTAGGATGACGAACTCACGGGGGAAGTTGTTATCCGCAAGCGACGCAAAAGGCGCCCCGACTCTCCAGCGGGCAGGGGAAGCTTTCCGTCCTTCGACACGTGACATACGGCTTCCCCTGGTTATATGATAAAAGCACTCCACTAAATCGGAGGTGCCTCCGTTTATTTAACTGGGGTCTGGCCAGTCATGGTTCAACCCCCCATATTGCGCTGAGTGGAGAAAAAAGTGCCCGACCAGGAAATGACCGCTGAGGCGACGCGCGATGCGCCGGCGCCAAAGCCGTTGCGCGCCGATGCGCAGCGCAACCGCGACAGGCTGGTCGAGGTGGCGGCGCAGGCTTTCGCCACCGACGGCGTCGACGCCTCGCTGGAGGACATCGCCAAGCGGGCAGGGGTCGGCATCGGCACGCTCTACCGGCACTTCCCGACGCGCGAGCACCTGGTCGAGGTCGTCTATCGCCGCGAGGTGGAAGGGCTCTGCCACGCCGCCGAGGAACTCGCCCGCGAGCATCCGGCCGATGTCGCGCTGGAACTCTGGATGCAGCGCTTCGTCGACTACATCGCCACCAAGCGCGGCCTGGCGACCAGCCTGCGGCTATTGCTCACCACCAACTCGACGCTGTTCTCCGACACCTCCGGCCGCGTCTCGGGCGCCATGCGAGGCCTGGTCGAGGCGGCGGCCGCCTCGGGAAAAATCCGCGCCGACGTCGACGCCTCCGATGTCATGCACGCGCTCGGCGGCATATACTCGGCACCGAACACGCCCGACTGGCGCGAACGGTCGGGACGGCTGGTAAAGCTGTTGATGGATGGGCTGCGGTTCGGGGCGAAGAACCAGTAGCGACGGGTGCTCTACGAATAATTCTCCCGCTAGCGTCTCAGGTCGCCTAGCCCTTCTCTTCAACCAGGATGACCAGCGAATCCGGTACCACGCCGTCGAATTCCATGGCATCGGCGGCTGCCTTGCTCTGCATCAGGGCCGCAAGCTTATCCATATCCGGAACGTCCATCATCACCGCCACCCGCTCAGGGTTTTGCGGATCGACGAAGGTGCGGATGTTGGTTATGCCAAGCGCGCCGAATATCTCCTTGCGCTTCGGTGACGTGAGCCAGTGCTTGGCGCCTTTTGTGATGTTGTGGTGGCCGATGACAGTTGGCATGAAATCCTCCCGAGGTGACGCCGGCGGGCCAAATCGACCGCCTTGTTGCGATCCACCGCCAGCCATAGGCGCGTTTTCCGTAGACCTGTCAATTAGCGATTGCTGATGGACGGGAGGACCCCGACGGCTACAAGGTCGCCCATTTTTCCGCGCATCAACTCGTCATTCCAAATCTGGAAACTACATAGGCGGGGCCAACCCACCGTCCAGAAGGAACGATTCATGCCTGAACAGCTCAAATTGAACGACGGCGCCTCAATCCCCCAGATCGGGCTTGGCGTGTGGCAGGTCGATCCGGACATCACGGCCAAGGTCGTGCGCTGGGGCATCGACGCCGGCTATCGCCTCATCGACACCGCCGAGGGTTATCGCAACGAGGAAGGCGTCGGCAAGGCGATCCGTGCTGCGGGCGTGCCGAGGGACAAGCTGTTCATCACCTCGAAGTTGCGCAACGGCGCGCATCAGCGCGATGCGGCGCTGCGCGCCTTCGACGATACCATGCAGAAGCTCGGCATCGATGAGATCGACCTCTTCCTCATCCACTGGCCGGTGCCCAGCCAGGACAAATATGTCGAGGCCTGGAAGACGCTGGTCGAACTCCAGAAGGCCGGCCGCATCAAGTCGGTCGGCGTTTCGAACTTCAACCAGGACCATCTGAAACGCATCATCGGCGAGACCGGTGTGACGCCCGTCGTCAACCAGATCGAATTGCACCCGCGCTTCCAGCAGCGCGACAGCAGAGATTTCCACAAGCAGCACGACATCCACATCGAAAGCTGGAGCCCGCTTGGCAGCGGCCGGCTGCTGGCCGATCCGACGCTGGAGACGATCGCCGGGAAGCACGGCAAGTCGGTGGCGCAGGTGATCATCCGCTGGCACCTGCAAGAAGGGCTGATCGTCATCCCGAAGTCGGTTCATCAGGACCGCATCGCCGGCAATTTCGACGTCTTCGGTTTCGAGCTGGATGGCGAAGATATGCAGACCATTCGCGGCATGGACACGCGTGATGGCCGCACCGGGCCTGATCCGGCAACGGCGGCGTTTTTGTTCTGAGAGCGCTGCGCCCCTTTTGGCGGCGCGGCGCGCGAGCTGCCAATCTCCTCCCAAATGGGGAAATCAGTAGTTCTACCGACGACGTGCCGGCCCTCATCCGGTGAGGGCAGAGACGGTCTTTCGTGATGTCGATTCGGCGCAGGTGACGAAGCTCCGTATCTCGTCGATCAGGCGGTCGCAGTCTTCGCCCCAGATCACGTGGTCCCTGCCGGCCAGTTCGACGTATCTGGCACCCTGGATGTGCATTGCCAGGTAACGCCCTTCCTCTGGGCGTACCCAGCGGTCGCCCGTCCTCTGCACGACCAGCGTCGGGACGCGGATCGCGGGCAGGATGTCGCGAACGTCGACTTCGGTACCCCAGCGCCAGAGCGCGATTGCATCGGCGGGCGAGGCCGAGTTCCTGAGATAGGCGGCAAACCACTCGCGTTCGACCATGTTTTCGGTCAGGCTGGGCGCTGCGTTGCTCATGTCGGCGGGCTTGCCCCATTGCCTCTCGACGGCGGCCACATCGTCGTCCACCTGCGCAACGGTTCTCGCCCAGGGATAGTCCTTCGACCACGTACCTTTGGCGTAGGTTCCGGTGAGCACCAGCGCGGCGGTCCGCTCGGGATAGGTGGCGGCGAAGAGCATGCACATCGGACCGCCCTCCGAGCTGCCGAACAGCACCGCTCGGCTGGAGCCGACTGCGTCCAGCACGGCGCGCACATCCTCCATGCGCTCCTCCAGCGTCGGCAGGCCGACATTGCGGTCGGACAAGCCAGTGCCGCGTTTGTCGAGGCGGATCAGGCGCGAGAAGGCACCCAGCCGGTTGAGCACATGCGCAAACCGCGGTGAATCCCAGGCCATGTCGAGATTGGAGACCCAGCCCGGCACATAGACGACGTCGATCGGGCCGTCGCCGGTCACCTGGTAGGCGATGTTGATCCCTGCCGATTTGACATAGTGGGTGGGCGGTGCCATCGGCTCGCCGCCGGAAAGGCTCCCGCTGGCATTTGCCCCGGAACCGGCCGCCGGCTCGGAGACCGCAGCCGGACGCGTCGAGTGGGGCGATGAACTCATCCGACGTGCCCTCAGCGTCTCGTACAGCTCACGCGTTTCCTGTTCGGGCGGCAGCGCGAGGTCTCGCTGCAGCACGTCGCGACAGAGGCCATACTGCTTAAGGGCAAGGTTGATGCGGCCCTGCGCGGCATAGGCCCTCATCAAGGCCCGGTGGATATCTTCGCGCAGAGGCTCCATTGCGAGCAGTCGCGCAGCCGTGCGCGCGCAGGATGAAAGGTTGTTCGATGCGCTGTAATGCGCCACCAGCCTTTCCAGCGCCGTGACGGCCATCGTCCTCAGGCGCTCGCGCTCAACTCGAAGCCAGTCCTCGAACGGCTCCTCTTTCAGGCCAAGACCGTCGAGCAGGTCGCCGCGGTAGACCGCGAGTGCCTGCTCGAGATGTTCGGGCGACGAGCCTGTCGCCAGCGTCTCGAATCGGGCAACGTCGAAGTTGATATCGTCGAGACGCAGGGCGACACTGGCGCCGTCTGTCAGAAACCGTCCGCTGCCGCACTTGTGCATGGACTTTCGGATGGCCGAAACGGCTTGCCTGAGGCTCATCCGCGCCTGCGTTTCGCCATTGAGGCTCCACAGCAGCGCGGCAAGCTTCTCGCGCGACTGTGCCTGTCCGGCTTGCAGGGCGAGATAGGCCATCATTGCCCGCGCCTTGCGGCTCAAGGTTGGAGCCGTCGCGCCAGTACCGGCGAGGTCAAATCCGCCCAGGAGATAAAGATGAGGCCCGATCATCGGATTGCGCCCCGCCCACGGTTCTGGGCAATTCTTTCGCTTAGACCACGCTAATTCAACCGCTATTTCTCCCAAGCCGTCTTTTTCACGTTTCGATCACGCTGCCTTCTCCAGCTTCATCACGGTCGCACCGGAGAGTTGGTCGGACCTAAAACACGGGAGAACCCAATGCTGCCCTTCAGCCCGACCGACTGGCCCTTCCGGCAAGATGACGATTTCTGCCGGCGCCAGGGCAACTCACCCGCAATCTTTCGTCACGACATCGCCCAGGCGCGGTACCTGGAGCGGCAGCTAGCCCAACGGCTTACCGCTGTTCCTAGTGGAATCAGACGCTTAGTATCCGCCGTGCGGGTCTCCTAAGGGCGGAAGGCAGCCGCTGGCCTCGTCAATCCGAACCAGTAATTAGCGCCACGCGTCGACCTTCCCACTGATGTTAGGCTGGTGGCGTTTCGGAACCGCAACAAGGCTGCCGATCGTCGCTTTGGTGATCCACCACACGAGGTCGCTCAACAGCGCCACATGGAGCTGGCCATAGGCAATGGTCGGCATCGGAGCTGCATTGGCGCGAGGCCGTCGCTGGCCTCAAATTAAATTGGTTGCTGAGGAACCGGCGCTTTCATGTTGTTGAAGGACATCGGGCCGGGGTACTCCTCGGAAGGCAGGCATAGAACCTTGACACCAACGATATCGTCCCAACCATTGGTGATGATGTCTGTCGCCTTCTCCTGGTCCTTGAGGGTCGGAAATACCGGGTCGACATCGTACCCCTCGTGGTCGAGATGTCCGAGCCTTTCGCGCCAATCGATAGGAACCGTTCCACTGCGCACGAGGTCCGCGAACCGGATAGGATAGCAATGGCCTTTCAACCAGGCGAGTTGCGCCTCGTCTGAATAAAGATACTCCATCCATAGCCGAGCAGCGTTTGGATGCGGAGCATAGGCGCTGATCGCCTGGACATAGACACCCCCAACGACGGCGGTCCTTGGCCTGATGACTTCGATTCTCGTTGTCCCTTTCAGGCGCTCGCGGTCACCCAGCGCGAGGTAATCCCAGCGAATGAGGATCGGCGTGCGGCCGTCAGCAAGCGAGTTGGCATCGCCAATGATGGGAACGAGATTGCCCGTCTCATAGAGATCAGCGAAGAACTTCAGACCCTGATCAGCGGCTTCTTCGACGTTTCCCGCCGCCGACAAGCCTGCGGCGAACACGCTCTGGACCGCTTGATTTGAAGAAATATTGCCGGCGAGGCCGACCGAGTTCCTATACTCCGGCGCGGCAAGATCCGCCCAATCCCGAGGCATCTTGGCGACCAGGTCAGCGTTGATCTCGAACGCAAGGACTCCGTAAAAGCCGCCATACCAATACCCTTGTGCATCCTTGGCCACTGCCGGGATCGTGCCCCACGTTGACGCTTTGTACGGCTGCAACAAGCCGTCTTCCTTTGCCGATGAGGCGAAGGACATGCCAAGGTCGACTATGTCAGGTGTTTGGGGGTCGGTCTTGCCTCGCCCTGCCTTGATCGCCTCTATCTGAACGGCTGAGCCGGCACGCGGCCGGAGTTCGTTGATTGTCAGACCGTATCTCGCCTTGAACCTGTCTATCAAGACGCCGTATGCGCCCCAGTCGCGCGGCAACCCGATGACGGTAAGCTGCCCTTCTGCCTTGGCGGCCGCAACCAGGTCCTCCATCGCGTCGGCGGACGCCAGGGCGTCGCAAACCGACACGGCACCCGTTGATAGGGCGGCGGCTCCAGCCAGACCTGCTGTCTTGAGCGCATCGCGGCGACTCATCGGTCGCTGACCAGCGGCAGGTTCAACCCTCATTGTGTGTTCGTCTGTTGATCCATGTTTCATGGTTCGTTTCCTCCGTCGGCTTGCGTTCGATGCAAGTTCCTCCGCGTCGACCTTCTTGGCATCGATCGCGGTTTTGAAGGTGGGAGCGAGCAGCGGGTTCGCGACGTCCTCTGACCCATAATGGCATATTGGGGGACTGCGCGATACGCGGTCGCATGAGCAAGGCGTAGATACCTGGAACTAAGCTGCGGCGATGACCACGAGACCCGGATGCTCGTCCGAAATGGGTCAAGCCCGGGGGAGTTCCCTTGAAGGTCCGCTATGAGGCAGTAACTGACCCGGAGATGTCCGGCAGGGATCAAGAGCAGGCATTCAACAGGGTACCAAGCGTCTGATTTTATCCACTAGGATCAGTCCACCAATGCTCGCGAGCCGGCTTCTTGCCTTGATGGCGTTGGTCCGCGCAACGCTCTCTCGCCGCCGCGCCGGGCGAGGACCCGCCTTGTCGCTTCGGCTTTGAAAGCCCGCCTTCCAATCGACCGCGGGCTTCACCCTAAATCCCCGAGCCATCCACCAGCGGCACGTCCTCGCCCTCCCAGGGGCTCGGCATCGAGCCTCGCCCGGCAGACGGCAGCGGCATCCAGCATCTGAGCTCGGGCTCGGCATATTCGACCACGCGGCCGGGCGAGGAGTCCGAGGCCCGCCAGCCTTCCTCGCCGAACTGGTCGGCGCGCGACCAGTAGGCCATGTCGACCTCTGCCGGCCCCTGCTCGGAGGAGCGCACCGTCACCAGGATGCGGCTGCCGTCCCGTGGCGCGCTCGCCATGTTGCGCCAGTGGTCGGTGTCGTCCATGCGAATTCCTCCTGCTCAAAGCAATTCCAGGAAAAGTCTCCGGCAATAGTCGCCGCCCGCCGGGAAGGGGTCAACCCGAACTTCGGGCGCGACAGTCATTTCATTCACAGCTAATATGCTTGCCGACCGCAATCGGACAGAACGACGATGGACGAAGGATTGCTGTCTCAAGCCACCCGTCTCGGGCCGGTCTATCTCAAGGTGACCGACATCCCGGCCGCCTTGACCGTCTGGCGCGATACGCTCGGGCTGGCGCTGGTCGGCGAGGATTCCGCTCAGGCGGAGCTCGGCGTCGGCGCCCGGGTTCTGATCGTGCTCCATGCCGGTGCGGAAGTCGCCCTGCCGCAGAAGTCGCGCGATCTTTTCCACGTCGCCATCCACGTCACGACCCGGCGCGACCTCGCGCACGCGGCCGCCCGCCTCAAGGCATCGGGCTTGCGATACAGCGCCCAGGATCACCTTGTTTCGGAATCGCTCTACGTCTCCGACCCGTCCGGCAACGGCATCGAGATTTGCTTCGACACGCCGAAGCGTTTCCTGCGTCGCGAAGTGTCGCCCGACGGCCGTGTGTCGCTGATTGCCACCGACGGCAGCGCGCATTCCGGGCTCGAGCCGCTGGTCCTATCAGGCTTGCTGCGCGACCTCGGCGATTCCGGCCATGTCGAGCCGAATATGGCGCGCGACGCCTTCATCGGCCACATCCACCTGCGCGCCCGGGCGCCCGAGACGCTGATGGACTTCTATCTCGGCGTGCTCGGCTTCCGGCCGCATATCCAGTCCAGGACCTTCGGCATGTTCGACTGCGGCACCCAGCGCCGCGCGCATATGATCGCCTTCAACGTCTGGGCGCGCGACGAACTGCGCGAGCCGCCGCCGAATGCCGCCGGCCTCGACCATTTCACCGTCGAGCTTGGCTCCGCGCAGGAGGTTGCCGCTGTGGAGCGCAGGCTCGAAGCGGCCAATGTGCCCGCGAAAACGGACGGCGGCGTGATTTCGACCGCCGATCCGGAGGGTAATCGCTTGCGGCTCGTGGTCCGGGGAGATTGATCGCGCGCTTGACGAGGGCAACGTGGGGGAGAGGAAAATGTCGCTTGGAGTGATAGGAACCGGCTTCGGCCGGACCGGCACGGATTCGATGCGCGAGGCGCTGACCATTCTTGGCTTCTGCCCTTGCCATCATATGTCGGAAGTGATGGCGCATGCGGAGCAGAAGCGGCTCTGGCGGGCGCTGGCCAAGGGAGCCGCGCCCGACTGGGACAGGCTCCTTGCCGGTTACAAATCCTGCGTCGACTGGCCGTCGGCGCATTACTGGCGCGAGCTGATCGAGACCTACCGCCAGGCGCGGGTCATCCTCACCTGGCGCTCGCCCGAAAGCTGGTGGGAGAGTTTCCAAAAGACCATCCTGTCGGGCATTGCCGGCAGCAAGGACCAGGACTCGCTGGGCATCGCCCTTGTCGCAAAGCAGGTCTTCGGCGATCGCCCGCAGGACCGCGCGCATGCGATCGCCGTCTATGAGGCAAATGTCGAGGCGGTGCTGAACACCGTGCCGGCGGAGCGCCTTCTGGTCCACAAGCTCGGCGACGGCTGGGGGCCGCTTTGCGCCCATCTCGGCGTTCCCGTGCCGGACCAGCCCTATCCCGCCCGCAACACCACGCAGGAGTTCCGCACGGCGTTTTCGCTGAACTGAAGGCAGTAGGCAGTAGGCAGTAGGCAGTAGGCAGTAGGCAATAGGCAATAGGCAATAGGCAATAGGCAATAGGCAATAGGCAATAGGCAGTAGAGGAGCGTCCGCGCCGTCTGGTTTTCCTATTGCCTATTCCCTACTCCTATTCCCTCCACAATCACACATGCACGTCGCCGAAGGACAGCTCGCCGTCATCGGCGCGGACCAGGAAAGCGGCGGCAAGCAGGGCGAGATAGCAGGCGGCCACCCCGCACACCACGACGACGCCGGGGATGGGACCGAACGTCGCCACCCGGAACGTGTCGATCAGCGTAGCGCCGAAGCCGATGGGCGAGCCTTCGCGTGACAGGCTCGGCGTAGTGATCTTCAGGATCCAGGCGAGCAGCAGGATCGTGTACATGAAGATGTAGTTGCGGCGCAGCCGGCGGATCAGCGCCGCGCGCTGCGAGATCAGGAAGCGCGGCGAGCGCAGGCCTTCACCGAGGATCGCCAGCCAGTTGGAGGCATAGTCCGGCTGCGGCGAGAAAATCTGCGCGAAATAATAACGCTCGAACTGGCGCACCCGGGCGCGGTAGACATCGAAGAAGCGGTAGCGCCGCGCCTCGATCCACAACAACAGGGTGATCAGGAGCATGGCGAAGAGCAGCACGCCATGATGGGCGCTCGGCGTCGACAGCGACACCGAAAGCATCGCCGCCACGACGGTGATCGACCAGTTGCTGGTGCGGTCGAGCCGGTCGCGCCAGCCGGCCATGCGGGCGATCTCGGCGCGGTGGAAATGCGACAGCGTCGTGGTGAATTCGGCGGAACTGAGCTTCAGCGCCAGCGTGTCGGAAGCGCGCGGCGGTGCAGCCGCTTCGGTGGATTTTGCCGGCACGGCCGCCTCTGTCGACTTTGCCGCGTCGGTGGATTTTGCGGCCTTGGTCTGGAACATTCTCTGCCATGCGCCTCCCGCCGCCATGGCCGGCCGCATCCTGACTTTAAGAACAGCCGGCCACACCCCGATTGCCATAACGTGCGGCCGGCCAGAATGTTCCCGCCTTTTCAGGCGGATAAGTCAGGATGCAAGAGGCGGGCGGCCACCATTTATGGGCCGCGGGAAGGGCAGCACATCGGCGATCGGCCTGGCATGCTGGGCTGCCGCCACCGCCTCGATCACCAGGTCGAGCGCCGCAAGCGCCGCGCGGCTCGTTTCGTCGTCGCCGCGCAGGTAATGGCAGGCCCGGTCGAGGTGCAGGTGGGCGGCGGCAAAGTCGCTTTTCATTAGCTTCTCCTTATTGCCCGCCGTGTCGCGACCATCGCCGAGTCGCTTTACCGGGAAGCAAAGATCGGCGGCGGTATTTGATTAGAATTGTAGGGAGAGTTCCTCTCCCCCATTTCATGGCAGGGCGGGGAAACGGTTGCCGCTGACCGTGCAACCGATCCTCGCGCCAAACCGTTATGCCGACGCAAGGAATGAGGGGTGCATAGTTTGTCCAGCATGCTCAATCGGCGCCCGTCGCTGTCGGTCCGGATCGCGCTTGGCGCTGCGGCGCTCGCGCTGATGCCAGCCGTCGCCTACGCCGCTGAGAAAACCGGCATGTCCAGCGAAGGCATTTTCGTCGCCGAGCTGATCCTGCTTCTGGTCGTCGGCCGCGGCATCGGCGAGGTGCTGGAAACGCTGGGACAGCCGGCGGTGATGGGCCAGTTGATCGGCGGCATCCTGCTCGGGCCCTCGCTGCTCGGCTGGGTCTGGCCGGCGGCCGAGCGACTGATCTTCGCCGGCGACCCCTCGCAGAAGTCGATGATCAACGCCATCGCCCAGCTCGGCGTGCTGATGCTGCTCCTGCTCACCGGCATGGAAACGGATCTCAGGCTCGTGCGCCGCGTCGGCCGCGCCTGTTTTTCGATCTCGGCCGCGGGTGTCGCCGCGCCGTTCGTGCTCGGCTTTATCGCCGCCCAGTTCATGCCCGACACGCTGCTTGCCGCCGGCAGCGGGCGCATCGTCGCCGGCCTGTTCCTCGGCACTGCGCTCTCCATCTCATCCGTCAAGATCGTCGCCATGGTGGTACGCGACATGAACTTCATGCGCCGTGACCTCGGCCAGATCATCGTCTCCTCGGCCATCATCGAGGACACGATCGGCTGGGTGATCATCGCGATCACCATCGGCATTGCCACCAAGGGACGGATCGAGATCGGCAGCCTGGCCTTCACTATCCTCGGCGTGGCGGCCTTCATGGCGTTTTCCTTCACGCTTGGACGGCGCATCGTCTTCGACGCCATCCGCTGGACCAACGACACCTTCCGCTCGGAATATGCGGTGGTTACCGTCATCCTCGCCATCATGGGCGCCATGGCTTTGATTACCGACCTGATCGGCGTGCATACCGTGCTTGGCGCTTTCGTCGCCGGCATATTGGTGGGCGAGTCGCCGATCCTGTCGCGCCACATCGAAGGGCAACTGCGTGGAGTTATCACCGCCCTCTTCATGCCTATTTTCTTCGGCGTTGCCGGCCTGTCGGCCGATCTCACCGTGCTGGTCGACCCGCAGCTCGCGCTGCTCACCGTGGCGCTGGTGGTGATCGCCTCTATCGGCAAGTTCGGCGGCGCCTTCATCGGCGCCGAGGTCGCCGGCATGAGCCGCGCCGAAGGCATCGCGGTGGGCTGCGGCATGAACGCGCGTGGTTCCACGGAGGTCATCGTCGCCTCGATCGGCCTGACGATGGGCGTGCTCTCGCACAATCTTTTCACCATGATCCTCACCATGGCCGTCATCACCACCTTGGCCATGCCGCCGACATTGCGCTGGGCGCTGCGTCGCCTGTCGATTGGCGAGAACGAGAAGAAGCGCCTGGAGCGCGAGGAGATCGACCAGCGCGGTTTCGTTGCCAATCTGGAGCGGCTTCTGGTGGTGGTCGACGAGGGTGTGGTCGGCCGCTTCGCCGCCTATCTTGCCGGCGTCATCGGCGCCGGCAAGCCGACGACCGTGCTGCATTCCAGCGGCGAAACCGATGCCGAGCCGACCGAGGGGCTGCATCTGGACGAGATCGAGAAGGGGGCCGAAGACAGCCGCGAGGCGGCCAAGAAGTCCGACGAGACGCCGGTGCGCGAAACGCCGGTCACCCGCCGCCAGCATGAGGAGCTTTCGGCTGAGGCGGTCGTCAGGGAGGCGCGCAAGGGCTACGGCATGCTGGTCGTCGGCCTCGGCCGCGCTGTCACCTCCAAGGGCGGCTTCTCGCATCGGCTGAACGAAGTCGCCGGCGCTTTCGACGGGCCGCTCTGCCTGGTGCTGAAGCCGGCAACCGCCGGCCGCCAGATGCCGCGACTTGGCCCCGGATCAGGCAAGATACTGGTGCCGGTGAACGGCACCGCGAATGCCCGACGCGGCGCCGAGCTGGCTTTAGCCATCGCCGCCGTCACCGGCGCGCCGGTCAAGATGCTCTATGTCGCGCGCGTCGGCCGTGACGAGCTGCGCGACACCGTCTCGCACCGCCGCAGGGAGGCGGTGCTGAAGGACATCGTCGCGCTTGCCGACCGCTATGGCGTCGAGATCGAGACCGCCATCCGCTCGAGGGCCGCCGCCGCCGATGCAATCACCCGCCAGGCCGGCAGGGGCGTGGCGCTGATCGTCATGGGCGTGGCGCGGCGTCAAGGCGACGAGCTCATCTTCGGCGAGACGACGACGGCTGTCCTGCAGCGCAGCCCATGCCCGGTGGCGCTGATCTCAGACGAGCGGCTCCGCCGCGACGAAAGCGACCGCGAGGCGGTGCGCACGGGATGAGGGTCCGGGTGAGGGTAGGGATTAGCTAATCTCATCCCCTTGAGGGGGAGATGCCCGGTCCACCCTCCGTAGCTGCTGCGGAGGACGGGCAGAGGGGGGCGCTGTCCCTGCCGGCCACGCAAAGCCTGGCTGCGCTCCGGCTATTGTCGGTCGTAAAGTCCACTGGTCGCCATGAGGCGCACCAATTCCGCCTGTCGTCGCGTCTCCGTCTTTTCGAATACGTGCTGCAAGTGGGTGCGCGCCGTGGTCAGGCTGACATCGAGCTCATCCGCGGCCGCCTGCAGCCCTTCGCCGCGTGCGATCGCCATGGCCACGGCTGCCTCGGCCGGGGTCAGCCGATAGAGATTGCGCAACTGGTCCTGCGCGCTCCGCGGCGCGCTGTCCGGATCGGCCACGAACACGATCGCGGCAGGGCGATCCGTGACGAACCACGATGACTCGATCGTCAGCGGCGCCACCAGCACACTCAGCGGTCGCCGCGGCACCGGCCGCGCAAGCGCCATCACGCCGCCCGCAGTGTCCGATCGCTCCGCGGCCGTGGCGATCAACCGCCGGAACTGCGCGGTATTCGCCGCTGTATTTGTGCGCAGCGCCGCCTTCTCGATCCTGATCCCGTCGGCCTCGGTGAGCAGCGCTTCGGCCGCCCGGTTGGCGAACAGGATCTCGCCGTTCGCCGCCACGATCAGCACGCCCTGGGCGACGCGGTCGAGCGCCTCGACATTGGCACTCCTGGCGATCTCTGAACGCGAGAGTCGCAGCCCCACGCTCGCCGCGCGGACCAGATGCGGTCCGATGCGGCGCAGCCGGTCGAGATGCTCGGGCTCGAACTCGCCGGCCGTTCTGGCGCGCCCACAGGTGAACACGACGCGCATGTCCGGTTCGTTGGCCAGCACGACCCCGATCGGGTGGCACATGTCGCCGGGCCGGCAGAAGTCGTTGTAGAACTCGGAGCGCTGGTAGACTTCGCGCGGCAGGAGGTCCCACACCGGAATCAAAGTGCCGGCCTGCAGCCTGGCGATGCGCGGCAGGAACACATTGGTCTTGTAGTAATACTGCCCGTAGGTGAGGTCCGCCTCCGGCGGCATGCGTACCGAGCTCGCTTCGCTGCGCAAACTCCTTGCGTTCTGGAACGTCAGCTTGGTGGCGGCGCCTTCGAGGAAATCCGACAGCGTCTCAAGAACCTGCGGCCAGCGGCCGGGTTCGACCGCCGTATCGTAGATCTGCCCGACCAGTCCATCGAAGTCGTGCATGCGAGCCGGGTTTCACCGCTCCCTTATCCGACGGGAATTGCAGTTTGCCGCAAGCCGGTTTCACTGACAACCATTTCCCGCCGGTCCCGCGCCACACCTCATATGTTCATACGAGGCGAGCGCCCGAGGTTAACGTGTAGCTATCGTGGCGCCATCAAGCTCAACACCAATCCCATGTGGCGAAAATGCAAACGCCGGTAGCACCTGGTACTCAAGCCGATTGGAACGGTACACACTACGAAGCGCTTCTGACGCCGCGTGAGACCGGCGGAAAATTCGGGGCATTTGCATCCGATGCCGGTCCGGGCGATGGACCGCCGCGCCACCGCCATCCCAAGTCCGACGAAGTCTTCGTCATTCTCCAAGGGCGGCTACGCTTCTGGTGTGCCGGGGAAACTTCCGAACGCAGCGCCGGCGACGTATTCTACATTCCTGCTGGCGTTGAGCACACGTTCCTTGTCGTAGAACGTGCACGATGGATCGCCATCCTGTCCCCGGGCGGGCTCGAAAGCTTTTTCCCGACGGTTGCCGCACAGGAGTTGGAGATTCCGCGCGATCTCGCGGCAATCAAAGCGATCGCGGCCAAATTCGATATGGAGATCACCGGGCCGCCTTTGATCGCCGCCGGTCCATAGGCGCCGCATTGGACACCAGCCGGTGAGGCCGAGATCGAGACCGCGATGCGCTCGAGGGCCGCCGCCGATGCCATCGCCCGCCAGGCCGGCAGGGGAACGGCGCTGATCGTGATGAGGGGGAGATGCCCTGTCCATCCTGCGTAGCTGCAGCGCAGCTGCTGCGGAGGACGGGCGGGGCAGAGGGGTGCTGTCCCGCCGGTGCTCAAAGGCTTGGTTTCTCCTCACGCCATCTGAAGCTTCTGCCGGCTCGGCTGCGGCGGGAAGGCGATGGCGATGCCCGCCGCGCCGAGACCGATCAGCGCCGAGCCGATGAACATCCAGTGATAGCTGGCATAGGCATCGTAGATCATGCCGCCGGCAAGCGGGCCGAGCGACATGCCGAGGCTGGAAAGCATCGTGGCCGCGCCAAGGATGGTGCCGATGATGCGCAGGCCGAAATATTCGCGCGCCAGCACCGCGTAGAGCGGCATCACGCCGCCATAGGTGGCGCCGAAGATGATGGCCAAAAGGTAGAACTGCTCGAGCTGGCCGACGGTCAGGTAAGCGGCGATGACCAACCCCTGGATGGCGAGCCCGGTGACCAGCACCGGCTTGACGCCCAGCCTGTCGCCGAGCACGCCGTAGAGCACGCGCCCGCCGAGGCCGGCCAGCCCCTCGACGCTGTAGATCGAGACGGCCGCCATCGGTGCCACGCCGCAGGACATGGCATAGCTCACCATGTGGAAGATCGGGCCAGAATGCGCCGCGCAGCAGGCAAAGAAGGTCAAGCCCAGCACGATGAATTGCGGCGAGCGCAGCGCCTGGCCGACACTCATGCCGGGATCGTCGGCGACGGGCGCCGGCGTGCCGTCGGCAGCCGCGACCGCCGCTGGCGGCTGGCGCACCAGGAACACGGCGGGCAGCAAGAGCACCCAGGCCATGACGCCGATGTCGAACATGGCGGTGCGCCAGTCATAGGCAGTGATCAGCCAGCGCGCGAAGGGCGAGATGGTCATCGGCGCGACGCCCATGCCGGCCGAGACCAGCGACACGGCGAGGCTGCGGTTGGTGTCGAACCAGGCGGTGGTGAGCGCGATCATCGGCGCGAAGAAGGCGCTGGCCGCCAGCCCGACGATGACGCCGTAGCTGAGCTGGAAGACCAGCAGCGACGTGGCGCGGCTTGCAACCACCAGCGACAGGCCAAGCAGGACGGCACCCGCAAGCACGACGGGCCTGGCGCCGACCCGGTCATAGATCGCGCCCCAGGCGAAGCCGCCGAGACCCATCACCAGGAAATTCAAGGTCATGGCGCTGGAAATGCCGGTGCGCGACCAGTTCGTGTCGAGCGACATCGGCTCCAGAAAGATCGCCAGCGAAAACATGGCGCCGAGCGCCACACAGGTCATCAGCGCGCCGGCCGCGACGATGACCCAACGATAGGAATGGTTCATGGTTCTTCTCCCATGCCGCAAGGCATCCTGTTTGATGCGGCACGGTTTTTCCAGGTCCACCGGGCCGCTTGCGTCCGAAGGACGACAGCGCGGGACCCGATCCTACAATCTGGTTGCATTTTTTATCCGGATTTTTTTGGGGTCAGTGATCGCCGATCGCCCGAGAGATCAGCACTCTACGGCGCCCCCTCTGTCCTGCCCGTCCTCCGCAGCAGCTGCGCTGCAGCTAAGGAGGGTGGACCGGTTATCTCCCTCACAAGTGGGGAGATTGGCAGCTTCGTCGCCGGCGCTTTTCTTGCGACGTTGGCGATTGGCGAAAGGCCGCGCGACATCTGATCTCCCCCCAAGTGGGGGAGATGTCCGGCAGGACAGAGGGGGGCGCGTCCCGCCAGCGTCTCAAAGTGTCAGCAACCTGCGGCACCCCTCATTGACCGCACACCGGTCCTTTCTAGACTAATCCCCCGCAACAGGAGGCGCCATTCATGGAACTCTATCGCGGCCGGCTCATCGATCACCTTCACCTAGTACCTGTGCACAGGGGATTTGACGGTTTCGATGGGTTGTAGCCTGGGCAGGCTGTCGGGGTCGAGGAGCAGTTCAATGCTGCGCGCGACGCCGGGCTGCCTGCGGATCCATCCAGCGCGC